>CAZGSQ010000089.1:0-15660 GCA_964528535.1 uncultured Tangfeifania sp.
TACACGGCTCTGAACACTCTTTCCCTACACGACGCTCTTCCGATCTAGTTGAAGCGACATCCCAAAGACGGGAAAAGGGGTGAGGCCGAAATAGCCAAACCAACAGAATAGGTATAAGATGGCCCAGGTCAGCAGGAAGATCATGAAGAGCCTGATCAGCCAAACTTTGTACCTGTAATCCGGGATACCGAATAGGATCTCCAGGATTCTCGAGTCGGCATCGTTTTGGATGCCAAAAACGGTAGGGTAGAAGATGAGCAATATTCCAGGAAAGAACAGGATCGAATAGAGGTCGGATGAGCTGATTGCCGGAACTTTCAGAACCAGCTGTATAGACAGTAAGACATAAAAGACCAGTGAGGCCAAAACAAACCAGAAGAATCGACCTGCAAAGATGATCTTCAGGTTGTAACCGGCCATCTTTAACACCAAGTCAAGCCTGTTCTTCAGTTTACTCTTTAATAGTGCGTTATCCATTGCGAATGCTTTATTCAAATATTGTAAAATTAATCATTAAGTCAGGAGTTATGAGTGATAAGGTTCTCATCAACGTCCTGGTAAAAATCCATAACTCATAACTCATAACTCATAACTTCTTCTTCATCCCCTTCAGTATGCACAGATAGGCCTCTTCAAGCACCGGTTTGACAACCACTGCATCTTCGGACGGTTTTTCTTCCGACAGGAAGCGTACCTTGATCATTTCGCCATCACGCATGTGGTGGATGACCCGTTCTTTCATAGGGAAGCTGTCAAATTCTCGGGCAGGAATGCTGAATTGCCAGACGAAGCCTTCGGCCAGTTTCACCATGTCGTTGGGATGGCCTGCATAGCACAGTTCACCTCTGTTGACAACGGCTACCTGGTTGCAGGAGCTGGAGATGTCCTCTATGATATGCGTAGAAAAGATCACGATACGTTCGCGGCTTAACTCGACCAAAAGGTTCCTGAAACGGATTCGTTCACGTGGATCCAATCCGGCAGTCGGTTCGTCTACGACCAGGATGCGCGGCAGATGGAGCAAGATTTGGGCGATACCCATCCGTTGTTTCATACCACCGGAGAAACCTCCGATTTTGTCATCCCTGCGGTCCCAAAGGTGTACAGAACTCAAGACATATTCGATGCGTTTGTCTCTCAGGGTAGCATCCGTGAGGCCTTTGAGGATTCCCTGGTAATCGAGGAACTCATAAGCAGACATGTTCTCATAGGTGCCAAACTCCTGCGGCAGATAGCCGATGAGACCCTGCAATTCTTCGCGTTTCTCCTGGGTATCTATCCCATTGATCCAGACCTTGCCGTAGCTCTGTTCGTAGATGCCGCAGATGACCCGCATCATGGTTGATTTTCCGGCTCCGTTAGGACCCAGCAAGCCAATCATTCCGGTGTTGATCTGAAGTGAGACACCTTTCAATGCCTTGAATGGATCTCGTTTGCGACCAATCACCGGCATCTGTTCAACAAGTTTGTAGAAGGTACGGCGAATGCCGGCAAATCTTCCTTTCAATCGCTCTATGTTAATTTTATCCCTGTACAGTCTCTTGGCGGTCGTATCTACCGATAGGATAAAGTACCAGATGACTCCCAAAATGGCAACTGAAGCAATCTTTTCCCATTTGAAATAGAAGTAGATCAATACCAGAAGTGGAAAGCCCCAATAGATCAGCTGCTGGACAAAACCGGCGAGTTTAGACATCAATTTCTTGTTGGCTTTTTCCGAACGGAAGTTGAGGTACTCTGAAACCGGTCCCCACATGGCCATGATCATCAGGTAGATCAAAATGGCCATGATCAGGATGTACATTCCGTTTTGAAGGTAGCTGAAAGTAAAATAGAACAGGAATCCGAGCAAAGGAAGCTGCCAGATAAACAGGTCGAAATCTTTGTAGCTCCTGTAATATTTCAATTGACCGGCTCTTTCCCTGATGTTTCTGTTGCCACTCCATTCTCTGGCAAATCGGCTGCCCCAGTCGTAAATTTTAACCAGGCTCTGTACCCTGATGGTAATCTGCTTGTCGGGATCGATGACAGTTTCGGTTGCTTTGCGCAAACTGTTCATCACAAACCAGATGCCTCCCGGGATGAGGATCACGAGTGCGATCATGTCCAGCATTTTCCACATGAAATCATCCACCTTGGTGTAGACCAAGGCGATGCCGCCAACGAAGAGTAGGGCTTGAAATATTTTTAATTTCCAATTGAGTTCCCGCATCCAGTTTAGAGAAGTCTCGAGACCCGAGTAAAAGGTGGGGATAAATACGAGTGTGAGCAGGGTGCTAAGGCTCAATCCGCCGATGACTGTGATGGCAAATGGAGCGCCGATGGCACCAACATATTCGTTGTCGCCCATGGCGAGTGGAAGCATGGCGGCGATCGTTGCAATTGCTGTGATAAGTATCGGACGTAGCCTCGACATTCCGGCCATTACCAGGGCCCTGTTCTTGCGGAATCCTCTTTTGCGGAGAATCTGGGTATAATCTATCAGGATAATTCCATTGTTCACCACCACGCCTATCAGGATCAGGAATCCGATCAGCGTATTGGAATTAAAGAGGGAATTGTGTGAGAAGATGAGTCCCAGGAAGGAGCCTATTGCGGCCAATGGTATCGAGAACATGAGTACGAACGGGGTGGATACCGATTCGAAAACAGAAGCCAGAATCATGAATATCAAGAAGAAAGCTGCCCCTATCAGGAAATAAAAATCCTTGAGGGTATCCTCTTCGTGGATCACCTGGATGGCAATCCCGGAAGGCATGTTGTAATTTTCGACGATCTTGTCTACTTCGGCGCGGTATGATTCAAGCAATGCCTTTGATTCCTGTGAGGCAGCCACAAACTGGAAGCGGACTTCAATTTGCTTCTCCTGGTTGACCCTTGTGATGTTTGCATAACCCGATGAGAGCACCACATCGCTTATGTTTTGAAGGTCGTGGAGACCGCCTTTTGTGTCGGCGATGGGCAAGGTTCTCAGTTCAAAGGCCGATTTGTTTCTTTTGGCTTCTTCCGGAGTCTGTCCTTTTTTGGGCATCTCCTTGATGGTGATGTCGTATTGGTCGTTGCCTTGTTTGAAAGGAATGTTGGTTGCAATCTCCTTGCTGAAGGAGTTCAACTCACTGGAGACGTTGGCCAGGGAGACATCATAGGCGTTCATCAAGAGCGGATGAAATTTCAAATGAACCTCCGGTCTGTTGTTGGAGAAGCTGACGCGCACTCCATTCATCGACTCGAGGCCCTCGAGGAAATACTGCAGGTCGGAAGCAACGTTCTTCATCAAGTCAAAATCCTGTCCTTTGATAAGGATTCTTTCCCAATTGGATCCAACCCCCATCATCGACATGAAATTGCCGGAACCCGAATTTCCAATGCCCATGCCTCCGGTGCTTCCTCCGGTTGAGGAGGCATCGGCGATGTCGATGGTTCCACCGGGAACATCCGACATTTTGTTGGTTACCTCATCCCTGACCTGTGCAAGGGAGCGTTTCTTGATTTTCTGAAAATCTTCTTTCAATTCAACCATCACGCTGGCACTCTCTACCTGGATGTTGCAGGTTACGTCTTTGATTTCGGCAACACCTTTGATCCTGTTCTCAATCTCGCTAACCACTTTGTCGCTCGATTCGATGGTCGATCCTGACGGTAGTGTGACATTGATCCTGAAGGCATTGGTCGTGACCTCTTTCTGCGTGTTGATGCTTAAACCAAGGCAGATAAACATGGTAACGAAGAAGACAATTAATGCGCCAACGATTGTTTGTGTAGGTTTTCGCAACGAATATTTGAGGATCATCAGGTAGGCCTGCACCTGTTTGTGCCGGGTGGAGACCTGGGTGAACTCCATGTTTCCACCTGCTTTTTTCTTCAGAAAAGCGTAGGCGAGCATGGGAACCAACAGCATGGCCACTGCCAATGAAACCAATAAGGTTGAGATGATGGAGATGCCAACGTTCTTACCCAACAATTTGATCAGGTAGTTGTCTGAAAAGAGGAAGGGCAGGAAGATGGTGGTGGTTGTGAGGGTTGCAGCCAAAACGGAGCGCCAGACCTCTGTCGTACCCTGGACTACTGCATCCCTGGGCGATTTCCCCGACGCTCGCAACCTGTAAATATTTTCGAGCACCACGACACTGTTGTCGAGCAATATTCCCACCGCCAACGCCATGCCCACCAGTGTAAGACTGTTGATGGTCACATCGGCATAGTAGAAAAAGTTGAAAGCCGTTAGCACTGAAATTGGAATCGCCAGCGCGATGATCGAAACGAGTTGGATGTTCTTCAGGAAAATCCAGAGTACAAAGATGGCCAACAGTGCGCCAACCAAAGCCAGTTCACCTATCTGATTCAGGTTTTTGGACATCGTATCGGCAGCATTGTTCTGAACAGTAATTTCTACCTCTTTGGAGGCCAGTTCTTTGTTCAGTTTTTCAATGACGGCAAGGGTTTTCGTTGAGAGCTCGATCAGATTGGACTGTGCATCGTTGACAAGGGTGATGGAGACAGCATCTTTCCCGTTTACCCTTGAATAGGAGGTTACCTCCTTGGTTCCATAATAAACCTTGGCAACATCTTTGAGCAGAATCGGGCCGGTGGCGATCACCAGGTTTTCAAGCTGGGAAAGTTGATCGAATTCGGAGGTAATCTGAACGGTGTATTTGAGGTTTGAACCATATACGTCACCTGCATAAGCCCTGGTCTTGTAATTCTGCGAGATCTTGGAGCGGATGTTGTTGGCTGTGATCTTGTAAGCATTACAGACATCCATGTCCAATTGAATTTCAATGGTTTTCTCATGTCCGCCGAAGATATTGATCCCGGCGATGCCATCTACGTTCTGAAGATCGGGCTTAATTTTGAGATCAGTGATGTTCCTCACCTGATCGATGCCTCCGCTTCCCCTTACTTGCAACTGCATGAACTGCTTGTTGACCTGGCTGGCGTCGACCTTTACCACCGTAACCACAAATTGTGTTGGAATGGAGGCCTTGATCTCGTTGATCTTCTCCTGCAATTTCAGGTAGGTGTATTTGAAATTAACCTTCTTGTTGAACTGCACCATGATGGTTCCCCGCCTCGACTGGCAGGACGATTCCATGTCTTCGATACCCTGCAGCGTGCCGATGGCTCCTTCAATGGGGATAATGGCCTGACTCTCCATGAATTTCGGGTCAACCTCCTGCTGGCTCGCAACCTGTACATAAAGCATTGGCAGCTCCGCATTCGGGAATAGCTCCATTGAAAGATTCTTCCAGGAGACATATCCCAACATGCTAAGCCCGAGGAAGAGCATGCTGATCAATACTTTTCTTTTTATTATGAAGTCCATCCGTTGAAAATTGTTTGTTTAAATGTCCTGTTCGATGGGTTTGTTACTCGTCAGCAAATCGTACACACATGGGATGACCAAGAGTGTAAGCAGTGTGCTGGTTACCATCCCTCCGATTACTGCAAGTGCCATGGGTGCCCGCAAAGCCACGCTGTCACCGAAACCTAATGTCAGCGGAACGAGTGCGATGATGGTGATGATACTTGTCATCAGGATCGGACGCAGTCTTTGCTGTCCGGCCTGGGCTATTGCAGCCCTTTTCTCCATGCCAAGTTCCCGCAACTGGTTGATCCTGTCGACGAAGATGATGGAGTCGTTGACGGCAATCCCTCCGAGCATGATGATCCCTATCAAGGCCATCATGTTGAACGACTGACCGACCAGGTAGAACAGAATGACCGTACCTACAATGGCAAAAGGAATGGACAACAAGATGACAAAAGGATGTATCAAAGATTCAAATTTTGCAGCCAGAACCATGTATACCAAAACGATGGATAGCAATAGGGCAAATCTTAGGTTGGTCCAAGACTCCTGTCTTTTCTGTTCTTCTCCGGCAATCTTAAAGCGATAATCTGTAGGCAGATCGATTGCCGAAATTTTCGTTTGAATTGCGGCAGAAATCTTATCGAGCGATTCCCCTTTTTTCAGGTCGGCCATTACTTTTCCAACCCTGATCTGGTTGCTGTGGTAGATCTCTTTCGGTGCCATCGATTCTTTCAGTTGTGCCACCTCTCCGAGTCTAACCACGGTGGTACCACTCCTGATGATGACATCACCCAATTCTGACATTCCCAATTTTGGAAGATGGATGGTAATATCGCGCAATTCTCCGTTCTTGTCGTATTGTCCGACCAGCTGTCCCGTCAGTTTTCCGGTTACCTGGGTAACGATGTCGCTCACAGCCAGGTTGTATGTTCCGGCACGGAAACGGTCGACCATCACATTGTATTCGGGATATCCCTGGTCCATGTTGGTTGAGAGGTTGTACAATCCCGGTATATCCTGAACCACTTTTTTGGTTCGATGGGCCAATGAGTCCAGTACAACCAGATCATCCCCCCGGATTTCAACCACGACAGGTGCTTCGCTGTTTCCAAGAATGCTCTGCAAGGCAGTCTCATCCTGGGCAAAGCTGACCTCCAGATCCGGATTCTTCGAATACCATTCCGCAATGGCGGCGATCACTTTGGAGGAGCTTAGTTTCACATCTGGTTTCAGCATTACTTTGATCTCTGCCGTATTGTCTCCTTCGAAAATGGATTGATCGCTGGTGGACAATCCGGTAGAGGGACCAATTCTGGAATAGAGTCCTTGTAAATCCTTGTCGAGCAGCTCTCTTACCATTCCTTCTATCGAAGTTGCTGCTTCCGAAGTTCTGATCAGGGTAGTTCCAGCTTTCATTTTCAGGTTGATGGAGAATTCTTTGCTATCGCTTTTGGGCATGAATTCGCTGCCGATTCTTGGAATGAGAAACAACGACAAACCAAACAACACCAGCGAAGTAAGAATAATAACCATCCGGTGGGGAAGGAGATTGGTCAGGAAATTGCTGTATCCTGTTTTCTTTTGAATCGAGATGGAGGCACTTTTTTTGTTCATAAAGAAACGGTGGTAGAGCATGGGGATCACGAAAATGGCTACTACCAGCGACGAAAGCAATGAAAATGCAACTGTCCAGGCCTGATCTTTGAACAGCGCACCCGATGCGCCGTGCATGTAAATAATTGGCAGGAAAACCACGATGTGCGTGAGGGTAGAGGCCGTTATTGCCCCGCCTACTTCGGCAGTTCCAACGATGGCTGCCTCTTTGGCCGACATCCCATTTTCGTGGTTTCTGAAAATATTCTCCATGACCACGATGGCATTGTCAACGAGCATTCCTGCCCCGAGCGCCAAACCTCCAAGGGTCATGATGTTGAGCGATAGTCCATTGAAATACATTAAATTAAATGTTGCAACAATGGAGATAGGGATCGACAAACTCACAATCAGGGTCGTTCCGATTTTTCGAAGGAAGAGGAAAAGGATGACAATGGCAAGAATAATTCCAAAGTACATGGTATTTTTTACCTCATCCACCGCACTGCGAATGAATGTTCCCTGGTTCGACACTACCGTGAATTTGTATCCCGGCAGGGCTTTTTCGATGGTGACCAGGGTTTTGTTGATCTCCTCGACTGCTTTGACAGTGTTGTATTTGGTCTCTTTGTAAATAGACAAGGCAATACAGCGTTCGCCGTTGATGCGAACAATGTTGACAGGCTCCTTGTTTTCGAAGCTCACTTTGGCCACATCTTTCAGGAAAGTCGGGGCTTTTTCGGCGGTTGTGCTGCCTGCAACAATTGTCTTGTAACCAACGATCAGGTTTTCAAAATCCTCTTTTTGTTGAAGAAGACTAACACCTTTTACCACATATTGCAATCCGGTTTCGGTGATGGTACCTCCTGAGATACTTCTGTTGTAAGACTGAATTTTGGAGGAAAGTTGATCCACAGTTAAATTGAATGACTCAAGCGCATATGGATTGGTGTCGATGCGCACTTCATTTTGCTCGATTCCGCTCAGATCGACCTGGGCAACCCCTTCGATTCTGACAAGTTCGTTGCGGATGTAGTTCTCGGCGACTTTCCTTAGCTCATTCATGTCCTTGATGGTGGTATGCGACATACCGACGACCATGGCAGGCTTCGTATTTGGATCGTGCTGGGTGATGGTCAGTTCGGTGATCTGACTGTTCTGTGAATAGCTGGTAAGGGCCTTTTGAAGGTCAAGGAAAGCCTCGTCCATGTCCTTGTTCCAGGCATATTCGACTGTAATTTGGGCAGATCCCGTCTGTGAAATGGAAGAGGTATTGAGAACGCCGCTCTGACGGGTAGCAATGGCTTCAATGTTGGAGACATAGAGTTTCTCCATCTCTTCAGGAGGCCGCTCTCCAGACTTGATCTCAACGAAAATCCTTGGTGAATTCAAGTCGGGAAAAAGATCGATCCCCAGTTTCTGATAGGAGATGACACCAAGTAGCAGTACTCCAAGTACCATCATGAGAATGGTCACCGGAAAGTTGACTGCAAAATTTGTCAATTTCTTCATTAGGAAAATATTTTAAAAATTTTGCCTGAACGCGCAGGTAAACTATTTGACGATCTTAACTTTTGAGTTGTCTCTAAGGGTCTCGAATCCTTTTACCACGAGACGCGTGTTGGCCTTCAGGCCTTCGATGACTTCGACAAATTTTTCATTTTCGAGACCTGTGGTGATGGTTCTGCGCTGGGCAGCTCCCTTGTCGACGATGTAAATGGTCTTGCCTCTGCCGCCTGCAACGATGATGTCTTTGGGAATCACAATTGCGCTGTCTTTCCTGGCAATTTCGATGTCTGCCTTCACAAACATTCCAGGACGCAGTTTAAGGTTTGGATTGTCGATGGTCATGCGGCCCATGAAGGTCCTGGTCTCAGTACTGATCACAGGAGAAAGCTGGCTGATCTGCGCTTTCAGCGTGTCGTTTGGCATGGTGTAGTTGGTGATGTTTACCTCTTGGGCCAACTGGATGGTTGTTAAATACTTTTCGGGAAGGTTAACATCCATGGTGAGTTTGGAATAGTCCATCAGTGTGATCACTGAGGTACCCGAATTGATACGGGTATTGTTCGTAATGTGAGGAATGTCAACAATCGCACCGCGGAAGAGGGCCTTCACCTCTGTCTTCTGCAACTGAATTTTAGCATCTTCGAAGCTGGTCTTGGTGTTGGCCAGGGCTACTTCAGCATTTTTGGTATCTCTCAAAGTCACGCCACCTTTTTCGAACAGGGATTTTTGTTTCTCGTATTCAAGACCGGCAATTTCAAAATTTAGCTTTTTGGTATCGAAAGAGATGTTGTTTACATACTCGGGATTCTCGAGTTTGACGAGGACAGTGCCTTTTTCGACCAGATCGCCCAGTTTAAATTCCTTCCCTGTTTTTGGGTTGATGGCCAGGTTGTAATTTCCGGCCATCTCGGTGGTCAATGCGACCTGATTGGCGGCGTTTGCTGTGCCTGTACTGTTGATATACTGTACGATTGGTCCTTTTTTTACATCAATGACAGATACCGGTACGGCGATGTCACTTTGAATCTGACTTTGTTGGTTGTTGCAAGAGGCCAGAACTGGAAGAAGGAAGATAAATCCCCACAAATTATTGATTTTCATTTTAATCTGATTTATTTATATTTTAATTTGATTATTTACTTTTCGCATTGAGGTAATGATCAGGAATTACTGCTTCGTTGGTTGAAAAATCGAAGAGTGATTGAATCTTCAGGTTGAGAAGCTCCAATTTGTAATTGATCAGGGCTTGCGCATAAGCCATTTTGTTGTTGGATAACTGTACCTGGTACAGGTTGAGGTCCATACTCGTTAAATCACCATTTTTAAACCTTTCCAGGTTGATGTCGTAGGTGAGCTGCGAGTTCTTTTGGTTCTGAAGTGCTATGGAAATCTGGTCTTTCAGGTTACTTAAATTTCTGATAACCTGTCTGATGTCGACTTTGATCTGGATATCCTGGTTGGAATAATTCAGTTTTTGGGTGTTGATAACGGCATTTTGAGCCCTGATTTGTGCGGCACGCTGACCCCAGTCGAAAATTGGAACTGTAAAGGTAACGCCGTAATGGGGACTCTTTGTTGGTTTGTCGTAGATCTGGCTAAGCGTTGGATTATCGCCGGAAACACCGACTGACAGGGCCAAATCGCCCCTGAATTCGTTCTGGGCCTTGATGGCAATCAGGTCAAACTGGGAGGTCTCAATGCTGATCTCACGTTGACGAAGTTCCATCCGTGACGACAAGCCGTGTTCCAGTGCTTTTTTTCCATCCACCTCGATAGGGGCAACAGAAACATCTGTCATGACCGAAATCTCCTCAAAAATATCCATCCCGATGTATTGCTTGAACTGATCTTTGGCGCTCTCCAGAGAGACCCTGGCGGAGGCCTTGCTTGACTTGGCCGTTGCAAGGTTCACCTCTGCCTGAAAGAGTTGTTCCTTGGCAGAAAGTCCGGCTTCAACTTTGTTTTTGATAATCTCGTAACTCTTTTCAGTATTGACGTTTTCATCTTCCCGGATGGAAAGACTCATTTGTGCCATGTAGACATTGTAGAAAAGTTGTGCAACTGATTTCTCGAGAGCCAATCTTTGCATGGAGTAGCTGAGTTGCGCATTTTCGTTGTTCAGTTCCAGTGTTTTCAGGGCAACTTTTGTACGGTTGTAGGTGAAAAGTGGTTGGGACAGACTGAGGTACAGGTTGTTGGAAAAAGCCTCGTTGACGATCGGTTTGCCGGAAGCATCCGAGGTATTGGATTGCCATCCAAAAGTATTGACAAGAGAAATCTTTCCATCAGTGGCAAGGATCGGTTGATCTACCCTGAAAGTTCCTGATGAGTTGATCAACTCGTTGGTGAACCAGGAGGAGGTACGGTTGTCGAACTTCCGGCTGTTGCTGTAATCGATCGGATTGACACTCATTGCAAATTTGGATTTCAAACCTGCACGCTGGGCATTTAACGATTCGGTGGTTCTTTGCAGGTTGAGTGAAGTACTCTGGATGCTTGGACTGTTCGCTACCGCAATTTCCATGGCTTTTTCCAGGGTGAGTATCGTCTGCCCCTGAGTTACAAAGCCAAGAAACAGCAGCGAACTCATCAAAAATAGTTGTGTTGAAACTTTTTTCATATTCTATTAAATTGTGTTTTACTATTGATTGTTAGCAGCTCCTTGGGGATTTGCCTTTCAGATTCTTAAATGTTATTTTTCCTTCACCAGTTTAACTGCATCCGCATAGACTGATCTGGCTTTGGAATTGTTGGTCAGCTCAATCTTTGCCGAATCAGAGGAGAAGTGGTAGGTTCCAACCTCTACCCAGGTGCTTTCCCTGGCATCTGCTTTGACGGCCGGATGATCGGTGCCATCATCGTGGATGACATTGAATTCGTACACGTCATCGGGTTGGTTGTCCCCACCCCTCATTCCGAAACGGATTTTTGGGATGTAGGCAAATACTTTGTAATAACCGCCTTCCTTGATCGGGACGCTCCAAACGGCTTTCCTGTCGCCGGTTCCTCCCTTGCAATAATAGGCCGACCGTATTTGTTTGCCATAGAATTGCTCGTTGGTCGTCAGAGTCCATTCTACCTGGGGATTCCACATGTTCATGCCCTTGTACTTCAATTCATCATCCGGAACCTCCGTGGTGAATAATTTCTTGATAAAGCTTTTGGAGACGGGTTGTACCAATCTGAATCCTTTGTCTTCAGTATCCACGATAAGGTCGGTAGGTTCTGCGCCATCCGTAAAAGGAATAACCTCATCCATGTCTGAACCTTCCCCCTTGGGATCTATGTCGAGTTTGTCGAATCTTTGTGAAATAGTTGAGGGAAGATTGTGAGAGGCATAGGTGTTGATGGTCATCATCCTTGGGTCACGGTTGAGCAGGAAGGTCAGTCGTTTGGACTGTTTCGCGCCAATGACCACCGTCTTTTCGATGTTCTCATCGCTGCTGCCACCTCCGCCGCCACCGCCACCTCTTCTCATGCCTCCGAACCCGCCAAGCCTGAAGGTAACAGTGATGGCTCCCGAAATACTTTCGGTGTTGGTAAGGACGAAGGATACCACAGTTTTGATCTGGTTGTCCTTCTGAATTTTGAATGCTTTTGTATCGATGAGGATGTATCCTGGTAAGGTCACTGCGGTGTACCATTGTGGCAAATACTGGTCGAGATCCAGTTTGAAGTTGTTGCGCATCTCCGTGTTGAGTTCATCCACCTGAATGGTTCTGAATTTGCGGGTATCGAGGAAGCCCCGCATAAAATCATCGAACTTTTCGGGTCCAACGGCTCCCTTCATCAAGGCAAAGAGGAATCCGCTCTTGGTTTGCACGACGTTGTTCAAGATGTCGGAATCGGCCTGTTTCTCAAGAATATCAGAGAAAGACCTGTTTTGCAGGGCGATGTTTCCTTTTTCGTCACCCGAAAGTCCCATCATGTTGCGCATGAAATTATTGCCGCCTTCGGTGGCACTCTTCGAGAGGTAAGATTCTACGACTCTGTTGGTAATGGGATAAATAGGAGAAGCTATAAAATTCAGGTAATTGTAGTAATTCGGAAAAATGAAGTAGGGGTTGAGCGCATCAGATGTGCTCAGATTTGGACCTCCACCGCCTATGCGAATGCCATTGAATGAACCAAACGGATCCAGCTTGCTGCTGAGGAAAGTGTCGTTGATGAACCGTTTCAGGTAATTGGCTTCGGTTTCACGCGGAGAGATGGTTTCGTTGTTGTTGTGGTCACGATTTTGATTCTGGGAATTTTTCTTGACACCTGCAAAATTCGTACTGCTGATCTTGTAACCACCCTCGGCCAGGTAGACTGTTTCGGGCTGAACCTGCTCACCTGCACTGGTCCAGGCATGGTTGAAAGAGCAAAATTGTACTGGGATCTCTACCAACTGGAGCCGTTGGAATGGATATTCCCTCCGGATTTTGATTTCCCAGGATTTCTTCAGATCGCGGATGACCGGGATGATAGAATCTGTCAGCACCTTAAAATAGGGGTCGAATGTATTGTGATTTTTGAAGAAGCTCAGTGTATAAGTCACTTTGTCGACTGTTACCGACCTGGTCTGGTAGCTTCCAATGGCTAAAGAAATTTGCGTGAGGGGTTGTTCCGGTTCGAAGGTGGCAGTTCCGTCGGTTCCTTCCGTTTTCTTGCCCTGCGACAAAATGGTAAGTCCTTTTGCGGCTTTTACTTTGAGATGGAACTGGGAAAATTGGGTGGCCAGCCAGTTGAGGCCTTTCGTGGCATAGCTTATTCCGGCGGTTGGATACCAGCGGGTTTCGGGAGTGAGAAGCACATAGTCAGAGGTGACAAAGGCATGTTTCTTGTCTATTACACCATTGGGATTGTTTTTCCATTTTTCAAGTTGAATGGGTGTTTGATCGAGGTAGCAGAATGATTCGTCAATCGTGCCTTTGTACTGAAGGCTGACAAGGGTCGAATCACCTGGCTGAAGCGCCTTATCAGGTTGAATTTTGATGATTTGCATCTCCCTTGTATATTTCCCTCCGGATAATTTTAGGAGCTCCAGTCCTGGATTGAGGGTTAGGACGAATTCGCTTACCGCAACTTTTTCAATGTTTTTAATTTTCAGATTGGCTGTTACGGCAATTTGTTTGCCCAGATGTTCCAGTTCGATATCGTTTGAAAGGATCTGCACAACTTTCATGGCTGCGTAGCGGTCGTTCACTGCAACCATCTCACTCCGGTGCTGCTCTTCGTTGGCAATGTTGTTCAGGTAAATGATTCCCAAGATTACCCCAATACTCAAAAATAGGATAGAGAAGGCCACAACCACCTCTTTTACAAACTTCGACTGCGAAAGCCGTTTGAGCAAAAGGATTGTCAGACAGATGAATCCAAGTCCCAGGAAGAAATAGATTCCCCTGTGGATCAAGATATCCTTCAGCGAGCTGAAGCCGACCACTTCCGACCAGGTCATGGGCAATTTAAAGGCCATGTAGTCGAAAATATAATGGAATTTGTTTTGCAGATAAAAGAGTGTAGCCGCTATGTAGCCGAGTAAAACCAGGAATGTTACTGCCTGGTTTTTGATGACAGACATTAGAAAGAAGGAGAATCCCATGATGAAAATCAGGGTAGGGATACAGATCAGCAGAAAATAGTAGATGTAGGGAAGAAGTGTAAAACGGGTATAAGGAGAAGCCATGTTAAAAACGGCGACCATACCGAGAGCCACTACATTCAGCATGACAAAGACCCATATATTGCCCAATGTTTTGCCGATCACATAATCGGCATTGGTGATGGATCGCATGTAAACCACTTCCGTGGTATCCAGCTTCTTGTCTTGCTTTAAGAACTCGGAGGCGAGAAAAACGGCAATAATGGCCTGCGCCAGGTTCACGATGTAAAGATTGGTAAAAGGAATCATCGAAGGAATGGCGATGATGTCTCCGCTTGGATAACCAACGGCTGTCTGTGTCCAGAAGTTATAGAAAAAGACAAAAACCAGAGATAAAATGGAAAAAATACGAAAGAACCAGCTTCTGAATAAAGTCTTGGATTCGTATTTGGCTACTGCTATAATGTTGTGAATTGCTCTCATTGTCAGGTGCATTTAATGTTTTCGGATCAAATCTATCTGTTCTGAAGACTAGATCTCAATCCATTTCTGGTTGAGTTCATTTTCCATGAAATTTACGTAGGCGTGTTCAAGGTTGGGTTCAATCCGCTCGCCAAGATAACCGTTGATCTCTTTGGAGACCACCTGAACCTCCCAACCTTCATCAGAAGGAATAGAGGAGATGATGGGATACTTCTCCTGAATCTCGAAATATTCAGTTTCTGTGGCATTGATCTTCCAAACGTTGTCTCTGGCCATTTCAATTAATTTCTCCGGCGAACCTTTGTACGACAATACGCCCTTGTTCATCAGAGCCATATCGGTACAGGTGCTTGAAATATCACCGACGATGTGGGTGGAGAGAATGATCACCACATCTTTGTCGCTGACACGGGTCAGAAGGTTTCTGAACCGTATCCGCTCTTCCGGGTCGAGACCTGTGGTGGGCTCATCCACGATGATCAGTTTTGGATCGCCGATCAGGGCCTGTGCGATGCCAAGCCGCCGTTTCATCCCACCCGAGAGGTTGTTGGCGAAGCGGTTCCTTGCCTCGTAAAGGCCAACCTCCTCGAGCATTTTCTCTACAGTGTTGTTTCTGACTTTTGTATTGGTCAAACCCGCCAGACGGGCCGCATAATCCAAAAATTCGTAAGTCTTCAATTTGGTGAAGAAACGGAAATCCTGGGGAAGGTAGCCGAGCATCGACCTGATTTTTTTGCGGTCTTTCATCAGGTCCATTCCATCCACAAGCACCTCCCCTGAGGAGGGTTTCATCAGGGTAACCAGGATTCTCATGAGGGTCGATTTTCCTGCTCCGTTGGGACCAAGCAAACCGAACATGCCGCTCTCGAGGGTCATGTTTACATCCTTAATGGCATGATTTCCATTGCGATAAACTTTGTTGAGTCCTTTGATCTCAATCTTCATGGGTGATTTATCTTAAGTATATTTTGAGTTAGTTAACTTGCTTTGTTGGTAATTACGAAACTTTGACTACCAATCAGGTAAATGGTTTAAATGATTTTTTATTTTATGATTCAGGCCATGCCGGAATCATAAAATAAAAAAAGACCGCCCTTTCGGACAGTCTTTCAATTTATCTCGCCAGATAATTATTTATTTCACTTTCTGGACAATGGCGCTGAATGCAGCGGGATTGTTC
>CAZGSQ010000090.1:0-15441 GCA_964528535.1 uncultured Tangfeifania sp.
ACGGCTCTGAACACTCTTTCCCTACACGACGCTCTTCCGATCTCCCTTTTCGTTTGGGTTGAATGCGCAATCCGGCGGGGCCATCGGTTAAAACCTGGGCTGCGATTCCCAATACCGGAAATTCTGCAGAAACTCCAGCCGCACCCGGTAAATATTTTCTGACGTTTTTTACCATTTTGTTGTAAACGGTATCCTTTGTATTTACCTCGCCTCCAAATCCAGGAGGCATCTTCTTCCGAATCGAATCAGGCAATTCAAAAAACATGCCGGTACCAATTACGAGCTGAGCCTTTTGCTCAAGCGTCATCTTTGAAACCATCTCCGTGATCTTCTTGTCGACCGGTTTTGTTTCTCCGCCCGATCTGACAGGAAAAATAGAAATTGCTGCAAAAAAGAGCCCTGCAGCCAGGACAAATTTCATTGAAAAAAATCGTTTCATCTGTTTGTAATTTAGTTTTTATTTGCCAGGTGGAATGCCCCTGAAGTTGTGATCATCCCGGTTGGTGATTCTGAAATCACGGGTATTCCATTTTGATATAATTTGAAATCAATTGAATAACAAGGGGATAAATTCCGAGAGATAGGTACGCCAGTTGGTCCAGGTATGACCGCCTTCGCTCTCCCGGTAGGTGTATTTCATTCCAAATCCATCGAGTTTGGCACGGTAGTCTGTAACATTTTTGAAGAGAAAATCGGCTTTTCCGATTCCAATCCAATAGAGTTTGTATCCATTTGCCTGCTGGGTTTTCAACGTTTCATCCACTTTCGCATACACCTTTGAAGTTGCTTTTTCATTGGGAACTATGGCTGCCGAAAAGAGGCCAACGTAGTCGAAGGTATTTGGGTAAAACCTCGAAATATGCAGGGAATGATAACCGCCCATGGAGAGTCCTGTAATGGCCCGACTCTGCTTTTCAGCTTTCACACGGTAGTTACGCTCCACAAAACCAATCACATCCGGAAAGGTCTCCTCGAATTTTCCATCCATGGTATTCGGCAATTGCATGGTAGGCTTGTAAAATCCAAGTTCCGACTCACCGGGAGCAGCCTCCTGGGCCACATTGCCATTGGGCATCACCACAATCATCGGCTTTGCCTTCCCTTGTGCAATCAGGTTGTCGAGAATTTGTGCGGCACGCCCAAGTGCAATCCAGGCCTCTTCATCGCCGCCCATGCCATGCAGGAGATAGAGCACCGGATATTTTTCTTTACCGGATTCGTAGCCCGCAGGAGTATAAACGGTCATCCTGCGCGTACCTCCAACAGAAGGTGAATCGTACCAACGCCGAGCAACGGTTCCATGGGGTACCTTGTTCACACTGTACAGATTCCCCTTGTCGCCCTTGACAATGAAAACATTGGTAACGGAAGCCACATCGCGGATCAGATAGACGTTGCTGGGGTCCGTCGATTTCAGACCATCCACATTGAACGAATAGCCATAAAGGTCTGATGAGAGTGGTGCCGTAGTATAACTCCACACCCCCTTGTCATCTTTGGTCATCGCTTCAGAACCCGGTGTCCAGCCTTGGGCCGGCATCCATTCGCCCGAAATTTTAACCTCCCTGGCACTCGGTGCAAGCAATCTAAAGGTAACTGCATGATCTTCCTTAATTTCGGGTGAAACCAATGCAGGGGCACCCCTCAGAGCCTGTTGCGCCTGCAAATCAAAAGCCATTGCTGCCACCATCACCGCCATCATGAAAAAAAAGTGTTTTCTCATAAAATCATTGAATTAATCGGAGAAATAATATTTAATGCGTCTTAATGACACAATAATAATTCTTTTCTATGGAAAGTCAAAAAAAGAGTTGGATAAAATTCTATTTTTGTTGCAAAACATGTAAAAGGTGAGCCAACCCATTCAACTTTACGAAGAGCAGTTTCTGAGACATCTGTCGCTGGATTGTGTGGTCTTTGGTTTTCACGATTCACAGTTAAAAGTCTTGCTGTTGCAGATGAAGTATACAAAGGCGTGGGCCTTGCCGGGAGGGTTTGTCAGGCACGATGAATCGCTTGAGATAGCCGCAAAGCGTGTCTTAATGGAACGCACCGGCCTGAATGACATTTTTCTCAAGCAGTTCAAAGTCTTCAGTGAACCAATCCGGTCTCAGACCAATCCGGCGGTGCAGGATCTCATCAATTCGGGAGCCGCACCCGATTTGGGTTGGTTCAGTCAAAGGTTCATCTCTGTCGGATTTTATGCCCTCGTCGATTTTTCGAAGGCCGAACCAACGCCAGATTCCTTTTCAGACCTATGTAGCTGGAAATCGTTGGAGGAAATAACTTCCCTGATCTTGGACCACAGAGAGATTCTCAGCAAGGCGCTCGAGACTTTACGGCTACAATTAAATAGCCAACCAATCGGTTACAACCTCCTCCCCGATAGGTTCACCATGCCAGAGTTGCAAAGGCTTTACGAGACCATCCTGGGAAAAGAGCTCGACCGAAGAAATTTCCAGCGCAGGATGCGGTCGTACGGCATTCTCACCCAGCTTGAAGCGCGCAAAACCGGTGGTGCGCACAAGGCACCATTTCTCTACGAATTCAATCTTGAAAACTACCAAAAAGCCCTGCAGAATGGTTTGTACGGGGGTTGGTAATGGAATCATGCAGGACTTGAATGAAGGAAATTCATACAACTACTTTCCCTGCCTGACTTGCAGAATAGGAAAGACAGATTTTCTTCGTTTTTCCTTTAATCTGGCTAATTAACTTTGATACAAGCTTTTGTTTCAAACCCAAAGTAACCATATGAGGCAACTATTTCTTCCCCGGATTTCAATACCGGAACTTTGTATTTAGCAGTAAAAAGGCCGGTGTTGCTGCCCGTTTCCGTAACTTCAATTTTCTCTGCCGTACCCATTCCACACCTTATTTCCACCCATCCCTTGTCTGCCTTGATCCAATCCTGATTCAGTGCTGCTTTCAGTTCAATGGCGACTGTTTGCCCAGGTTTTGCAATTGTGATCTCCTTCTTGGATGCTTCGTCAAAAATTCTGATGTGTTGAGTTCCCAATGTTGCAAAAGTAACTGTTGCCTCCCAGCCTCTGTTCGAAACGCACCAGCCTTCTGTTGCATAGGCATTCTTACCAAAAACCTGTCCATTGTTCTCTCCGATAATCTTCTCAACCTGTTTTGCAATAGGAAACTGACTATCCAGCGGAGTTCCGTCGAGGGTACCCCGCACCATAACATACAAACCGTTTCGATTCGCCGAGGTTGTAGCCGGCCTGGTTGACAAATGGCCTGTAGATTGGTTGGGAAACATTTGTCTGCGCAGAACCAAGTGTCCCCAAAAAAGACAAAAAAACTAAAATTAGGATAACAAGGTAGCTTCTCTTTATCTTATGAGAAATTATTTATCTGATCTATCATATCGTTTTTTTCAGGTCGCGCAAAGCATGAAAAGTGATGCGAAGTGAAAAAAATTCATGCTTTGCGCGACCAGTTTTTATCTGTATTCAATGGTCACCGGGCCAATCAATCCTGAATTGATCCTGCCAACATACTGCGAAGGAGTGGTCAGGTAATGATTTCCCAACGTGTTATATATTAATACTTTAATTTCATTTTTGCCCTCCTTCAGTTTGCCGGTCAGGTCAAATGTCCAGGGGGCAGTCAATTTTGTCCCTACCGGGAATCCGTTGACGGAAACCTCGGCGGAAGAGACCACTTTGCCCAGACTCAGGAGGATAGCGCCCGAATTTGCCTGTATGGCATTCATGGCAATGGACTTGCTGTAAATCATTCCGCCAGAGTAGGTTTTCAAGGATTCGTTTTCTGCCAGATCGCCCGTTAGGATTTTTCCCTTTCCACATTCAAAAACGATGGGCTCAGGAATGGCCGCTCCACCAAAAAATCCCGGCAATTGTTCAACCCGGAGCGCCACAACCACAGAATTCTGCTGGGCTTCGGGCAGTTCAACTTTCCATGTTGTCAGGCTTGAATCGGCAATCCTTCCCTTTTCAAGTTGACCGGGCTTGCAGGCGATTTCTTTTCCATCTACCCAAACCCCTGGTTTTGATTTTGAAGTGATATAAATCGCCTTAACTCCCGGAGGCGATTTGAACCGGTACCATCCAAAAGGATTTGTCGTTTGTGTCGTTGAGACGAAAGGTAAAATAGCAGGATTCAGATACCAATCTGTAGCCAGCGAAACAGCCTTTTCATTTCTTCCGGCCACCCCGGTATTCTCAAAAACAAAAATTCCACGCCCCACTTTGTTGTACTTCAACAATAGCGGATTCAGTCCCTGCTTCAATTCCACCATCTCCTTGTCACTTCCAACCTGATTATTATTCAGATATACTTTTGATGGCAACAGGCCGGATTGATGGATTTTGGTCTGTATTTGACCGGGCGACAAAACGTTGGACCACAAATAATAAATGGATCCGGCTGTCTCAGCTTTGAGCGGATAAACAGGCTTGTATTGAAGGAATCTGTCAATTTTTCCGAATGAGATATTTTCGTTGTTGACCTGGCCTTTCAGTCCGTGGTAACCCTGGTGGCCGGCATCCTCCTTCAAACCCCATCTCCAGGAGAATTCGTAAGGTTGCCAGTTGTACTTCGTGCCATTGATTTCGACAGGCTGGCTAAGGTCTATCTTATCCTGGGCGGACAATTTTGCCTCCAGCAATGCTGAATCGGCAGTTGCAGGCAAGGGACCCAGCCTGAAAAACTGAGGTCCGAAGGAAATAGAGCAAACCGACCAGCTGTGGTCGTCCAGATCTGGGTCTTGCGCTTTTAATTCCCGAGAAGTTTCCAGTGCATATTTCATCTGCCAAACTTCTGCACCCAATTTGCCTTCAAAAGCCGGAATCCGGTAATCGCCATATTTGTTGTCGAGTGTTGGTTTAAGTTCGAAATCCCAATTTCCATCCACTTTCATGGTCTCTGTCTTGGCTGATTGGACAGGTAACTTCTCGATTTCGGGTTTCCCCGGACTAAATACAATCAATTGAGCTTCTGATTTTTCAAGCGGAAGCCTGATGGTGGTTCCCAGATCAGAAACCTTTGAAACAGCAAGCGGTTTTGTGGTTCCATCCCACGGGTTCCAAAGTTCGGCTTTCCCGGTAGCCCTGAAAAAACATTCCGAATTTTTGGGAAGTCCATATACGAAATAGAGGTCCCGGTTGCCTATTTTTCTGTGCATGAGCCCCGGAACGGTCTCCCCGGAAGAAACCTTGAAGTCAGGTTGGATAAGGCTTGCAATCATTTTTTTTGCTTCAATCGGATTGTGGATAAACAGGCCGTTCCCCCCTGCCTTGCTTTTTTGTGAATATATCCTTGTGGTATCATTATTTTCGGAATAAGTCGTTCCGAACATCTCCCTGATCATCGCCTGCAGGTCGGGATCATTGCCCCCGATCCGGTCGCTAACTTCCGGAAGTGAGCGGACTGCCACAACAATACCACCGGACCTGAAGAAATCAAGCGCTTTTACTACCGTAGAATAGCGCACCGCCGAAAGTGCAGGCAATACCAGCACCTTGTACTTTTCGCCACTGACATTGAGCTCTCTATTTTCAATTTTGCATCTGTCGAGAGATTCAAAATCCATGAAGTCGAAATCAATTCCATTGGGATAAAGATCTTTGGCAATGGAGAAAGCCGTTTCGGTGGATGCTTTTCCCTTCAGGTTTGCTTCTGTTGGGGCTACGGGATAGACCATGGCCACATCGCAGCGGTGATGCCCCTGCGACAAAACATAGCTTAACCGCTCCGTGCATTTCAGAAAGCTGCCCATATTTGCCCAGTAGGGTTGGCGCCAGTGGTTGTCGGGGGCGGCCCATTCCCACCAGCTTCCATGGGTGGAATAGTAGAGTCCGTGGAGGCTGAGCAGGTTGTGTCCCATCGCAAAATCTGTAAAGGTGGCATCAGCCAGCTCGTCGCTGCTGGTTCCCCAGCCGCTGCCGTAATAGCCCTCCAGCCAGGTCCTGGGACGTTCGTACAGGTGTGCGATGGAACTTGCCACCTTTGCCTTGACAATGTCCTTGCCCAATCCCGGCTGGTCGCAACCAGGGCCAGACATCCAGCGCTGTGTGCGGAAATAGTCGCCAAATTCGGTCACATCCTTGCCGCGGCCGCCATGGTCGCAGCCGAACAACATACCGCGACTGTTGTGCCAATTGTAAACAGGTTTGAAAAATCCATCTTCGGAAAGGGCAACAACAACGTCGTTGTAATCCAGCCTGACCTTGTAGGATCTTGGGCCCAGATCAGCGAAAAGATTGGGCAATTCGGGCATGACATCATAGCCTTTCCGCTTTTTGAACTCCGCGGCAAAGTTGTCGTTCCACAGGAATCCCCTGATGCCGAACTGAAGCTCATCGGAGAAGAAGAAATTCAACCCTTTGCCGCTCTCTCCAGGACAGTTGTCTTCAAAACGCTGGTAAAACTTTTCTGCAACCTTGGGCCCACTCAACGGATTCATCGGATCGAAGGAGGTTTTTATGGTATTTATGTACACCAAAATTATTTTCCATCTGCCACCGGGAGCTTTCCACGACAGTTCATTATCCCTGATCATGCCTTTGAGGTCGATGGCGCCTTCCTGTTTTGAAATCCCTTTTGATTCGGGATAAGCAGTCGCACTGATCCAATCTGCAGGAATGGTTGTTTTAAAATCGGCATTCCCCTCCGCAACATATTGCTTTGCCTCCAGTTTGGAGCCATGCAGTCCAGGATTCTCTTTGAGCATCTCATCCACAAACCAGCCCTGACCTGCAGCGCCAAGCGTATAATCGCTCAAACTGACCGACATATCCCGTTTTTTGGCCTCCTTCACAAACCACTGGAGAAGTTCCCACCATTTGGGGCTGAACAGTGCCGGCTGACTCGGATAGGTCAGTCCATAGGTAGCCCCGCCCTTGTCGGTATGGCAATAATTGATCTGCAGTCCGGTAATTCCTTTGTCTTTCAGCTGGTCCAACTGCCAGATGATCCTGTCGTGGGTTAGTGTGTCACCGAGCCACCAATAGAAAGAAACCTCGCCATAGCCCTTTGGCGGATGAATGAAACCCGGCAGGACATCCATATTGGGTGAACGGTCAGGAAATCCCGGAGGAAGTTTCGAGCCTTGTCCGAAGGAAGTAAACCATACCAATATGGATATTGCAAGCAAGAAAAATCTTATTGTCTTCATGATATTCGTTTTAAATGGCTGACCCTTCGGTTAGGCTCAGGAATCGGTACTATTGAGAACTATTTATTGAAAAATTTAGAAACTATTTAAACTCTTGATTATTTCATCGGCGATCAATTCGTGTCCCAACGCAAGGGTAGATTTCCTTGATTTTTTAATAAATTTGTTAAATAGGGCAGGTTAGACAAATGAATCCTGCCCTATTCCTTTTGATGTCAATAACCAGTATTCTGCTTCAACATTTTGTTTCTGTCCAATTCAGATTGACTAAACGGAAACAAATAATTTGCTGCCGGATTGAATTTTCTTTGATAACCTCCGGGATTGAACAATTTCGGGATGACTGTTTCAGCAGTTTTCCAACGCAGAAGATCCCAATACCTCAATCCTTCGAAACCTAGTTCGAAAAGACGCTCATCGCGAATTGCCTGTCTCATCTGTGTTTGCGACAGACCTGTAGCAAGAGGTGGCATGTCGACTCCCGTACGTGTCCTGACAGCATTCACAGCATCATATACGCTTTGATCAGGCCCTGAAGCTTCATTGGTACATTCAGCATACATTAACAGCACCTGTGCGTATCTTAAAAAGATGAAATCCTGGTCACTTCTGACAGCCCATCCCCATGCAGAACCATAGTTATTCCAATCCACATACTTGTCGCAATAAAATCCCGTAAGAGCCGCAGATCTGCCTGAGATATCACAAACAGTACCGTCCGCGAATTTATGATTTTTTATCACGGCCATCAGGATCAACCGGGGATCCCTGTTCTTCAGGATATCAGTTGGATCATACAACGGTGATTCGGAAATAGATTTCCCATCTTTGCACTGGAATGCGTCAACAAAACTTCTGAGAGGTACTGTAACCAAATCCCAGGCATGAATCAAATCAGGATTACCGTCGTCAGTTTGGGGGCAAATATTGTTAGGCTTAAGGTACCTGACCGAAAATATTACCTCCGGATTATTGTTTTGTCCAGGTTTGATGAAGATATTTTGGTAACCACCCTTGTAAAGGCTAAATTTTCCGGAAGCCATGATGGTTTTTGCCACGGCAGCAGCTTCACTCCATCTTTGATTGTGCATCAATACCTGGGATTTCAAAGCAAGGGCTGATCCTTTTACCGCATGCCCGTCAAAAGCGGCATCCGGAAGTGAAGCAATGGAAGCATCCAGGTCCGCAAGAATCTGTTTGACGACGTCTGCCTTGGGTGTTTGCAGCACTTTCGAATCTTCAATGGAGGGTGGGGTCGTATAGAGCGGAACGCCTCCGTAAAATTCTGTGAGGGTGAAATAGCAAAATGCACGCAAAAACTGAACTTCTCCCTTGTATTGAGCCTTCAAAGTAGCGTCCATCTGGACAGCGTCTACATTGCTAAGGAAAACATTGCACCTGGAAATCATTGCATAGGATTGTGAATAGGTAGTACTTATGATACCACCTGTGTTTGCATCAATATTTCCAAGGTTTATACTGTTATATCCAGGTGTATAGGCTACATCGGCGAGACCGTCCCACAATGTTCTGCCATGATTAAAACTGGTTGCAGTTGTCATGTAAGCATAAACTCCAGCCAAAGCCAGTTTGACATCCTTGTCTGTTTTCCAGAATATTTCACTGGAAAGGCTGTCATTTGGATTCAGGTCCAGCATATTTTTACATGAAAAGATATTTAAGGAGAATACTACAGAGAGTATTACATATGTTATTTTTTTCATAATCATTTATCTATTAAAATATTAGTACTTAACACTTACACCAATTGAAAATGATCGGATTTGAGGATATACAAAAATATCACCTGCATTGTTGCCGTTTAACAAACGGTCCGGATCAGGGTATGGATATTTTGTAAGTGTAAATACATTGTCACCGGTCGCATAGACCCGGATATTTTTCAATCCGATTTTGCTGCTAACCTTTGGACTTAAGTTGTATCCCAGCATAAAACTCTTTAGGCGAAAGTAAGAGGCATCTTTCAGGAAGTAGGTCGAGGGGGTTCCGGAAATAGCCGCATAGCCTGAAACATACATTGCCGGATAGGTGTTAGATTGATTTTGAGCTGTCCATGCATTGTTGAAAAAATCTTTTGTTGGAGCGCCTCCCTGGTTGAACGGTTCAATACCACCGCCTGAGATGTAATGCTTCTGACCCTGTACTCCCTGAAAGAAAAGGTTCAGGTCAAAATTTTTCCAAGCCACATCGACAGAACCACCATAATAGAAATCAGGGAATGCCCCGTCCACAATGACTCGGTCGCTGGCATCAATTTTCATGTCACCATTTTGATCCTTGAACCTCAGATCTCCGGGTTTTGGACTATTTCTGTGGAGAGGAGCACTATTTATCTCATCCTGCGACTGAAAAATACCGGTCCATTCTGTCAGGAAAAATGACCCATAAGGATAACCTTCCTGCACAGTCACCTGTCCATATGAGGGAGCGGTCACCTTAAGTACTTTATTTTTGAAATGGGAGAAATTGGCGTTTACAGAATAGGATACTTCACCAATTTTGTTTTTATGACCCAACTCAATTTCAAAACCCTTGTTCTCCATACTAGCAAAGTTTGTAGTCGGGGCCGTTAACCCAATGCTCGCGGGAATATCGATGGCAGCCAGAATACCATCTGTCACCTTGTTAAACCAGTCAAAAGTCATACTAAAGATTCCTTTTTTGACACTCAAGTCCAATCCAAAATCCAATACTGTCGTTTTTTCCCACGCCAAATTTTTGTCTGTCAGACGAGTGACTGCAACTCCAGACTCTATGGCTGTCGCGTTATAGGGGTATGACATTCCAGTTGCGTACAAATCCTGATAAGGGTATAATCCAATATTCTGATTACCAAGCTGTCCCCAGGAACTTCGCAATTTCAGGTTATCCATCCATGTATATTTTTTCATGAAATTTTCCTGAGAAATACGCCATCCGGCTGAGAATGAAGGAAAGACGCCCCAACGGTTTTCTTTGGAAATGCGAGAGGTCCCATCATACCTGAAATTAGCTTCGAGAAGGTATTTTCCTGCATAGTCGTAGTTTGCACGTCCGAAAAAGGATTCGATAGCCCACTGTTCCATATTGGCACCCAATGTTTGTCCTTCAGCGGATCCTGAATTTATTTCAGTTAGCGCGTCAAAAGGCATGTTGTTTCGGTAACCATTCATAAAACGATAGGTATTCTGTTCGTTGCTGTATCCACCCATCGCACTCACATGATGTACATTGGCAAATATTTTTTTGTACGCCAAAGTAGAGTACAGGGTAGTCAAAATATTTTTATTCATCTGGTTTGTAACCCCCAATGTGTAAGGTGAGCTGGCAAGGTTCATCGAATTATCATTGTAGTTATACTGTGAAACTACATGTTCATTTAGCTTGTTAAAATTGTCATCGTAATTGAATGCTGCCTTGGTAGTCCATACCAGATCTTTGGTAAAGTTGACATCCAGATATGCCTGGGAGGATACAGAATATGATTTGTTGTTTCTGTTCCCATAATCCAGGACTGCCTCTGGATTTCTATTGGCTGACTGGGCCTGTTTGTATGTACGTGCCCATCTGCCGCTTCCATCCGAAAGTTGTGGCATATAGTTTGGAGCTGCGGCATAGATCAGAAAAAACATTTCTCCTGCATTTCCATTCCCTGCTACAGGTTGGTCTCTGTTCTGGTATCTCATATTGACGTTGGCTCCAAAGGTAAACACCTTGCTTAGTTTCGAGGTCAGGTTGATCAAAGCATTTCC
Organism: uncultured Tangfeifania sp.; assembly: GCA_964528535.1. Lineage (GTDB taxonomy): Bacteria > Bacteroidota > Bacteroidia > Bacteroidales > Prolixibacteraceae > CAINVV01. Next base: position 10,903 of record CAZGSQ010000090.1, read on the forward strand.
CCTTTGGTAATCGAATCCGTTGGTGATCCCTGATTGATCCAGATATCCCAGCGCAAAATTGAATTTTGTTTTATCGTTCCCTCCATTGATCGAAAGGTGATGGGTCTTCATCCCTCCATTATGAATCATGTGATCAGCCCAATTGAAATTGGGATACTTGACAGGATCTGTGCCTGTTTTGAAGGCATTAATTTCATCCGCCGTAAAAATCAGAGATTGTCCGCTACGAGTTCTGGCAGTATTAAAAGCTTGCATAAAGTCAGCCGAATTCGTCACCAGATCCCTAACTTTGGTTGCCTGTTGTACCTGGAAATTACCCTGATATTCAATATTCAATCCACTAGAGCCCTGTTTTGTAGTGACAAGTATTACGCCGTTTGCTGCTCTGGATCCGTAAATGGCTGCTGATGCAGCATCCTTCAGTACCGATATCGACTCGACATCTTCGCTGTTCATGTTGGTTAAACTCCCTTGTACTCCATCAACCAATACCAAAGGATCAGATCCTGCGCTACTAAATGTACCCATTCCTCTGATGCGCAGCTGTGCATTGTCGCTACCTGGCTGACCTCCACTTTGGGTGATTTGTAATCCGGTCACTTTCCCCTGAAGCAGGTTCTGTACATTGGGGGCTGTCCGGGTTGCCAGTTTAGAAGAAGAAACAAATGAGTTTGATCCCGTCAGGTTGATTTTCTTTTGTGTACCATAACCAATTGCAACTACTTCTTCAATCCCGACTGATTCTTCTTCCAAAATAACGTTGACAGTAGTTTTGCCACCTATGGCAATTTCCTGCATTTTCATTCCAACGAAAGAAAATTGCAACGTTCCATTTTGGGGAACATTCGAAAGGGTATATTTCCCGTCTATATCGGTAATAACCCCAGACATGGTTCCCTTTAATACCACAGATACACCAGGCATCAAAGCACCCGACGAGTCAGTTATTTTACCTGAAATCTGCCTTACTGCCTGTTGCGGAAGTGGCATGTTGGCAGGCGAAATCACTATCTGTCTGTCGTAAACGGCATAATTTATACCCTGATTGGCAAAAAGCTGGTCAAGTATCGTATTGATCTGTAGATCTTCAGCTACAATATCCACTTTACGCTCAACATCAACCAGTTCGTTGTTGTATAAAAAATAAAATTCGCTCGATTTTTCGATCTCTTTCAGCGCCTGTTTCAGCGTTATCTGATTGAGATTTAGTGACACCCTTGTAGTTTGCGAATAGGTATCAATCGCCAGAAGGTTGAAGGTGGAAATGAGGATCAACAACAAAGTAATTTTCATAATGATTAATCCTTTTTTAAATGCGGCAAATCCATCACCGTTCGGAGAATACAGTCCGAATTTTTTCATAATTTTGTTCAGTTAAATGTTAATTTATTTTTTGTTGAGAATGAAGACATTTAATCCTTAACGGGGAGGTGCGTCAACACTTTCCCGTTATTTTTTTCAATTTGATTTTCCCATAGGCATCGCGATTAAGTTATAATGTTTGGTGTTTATCAATTAAAAACAATTTCCCTTTTCGAATAGGAGTTGTCAGGCATCATTACTGATTTCCTTATTTGATATTTAATTGGAGAAGACTTACTCAATAAATCAAGTACTTGCTCAATAGGCTCATCCGAAAAAGTCGCTGTAAAACGATACCGCTTCAAATCACTGTTGTTGATTTTTACAGAAACATTGTACCAATAACCAATTTTTTCTGCAACCTCATCAATAGGATCATTGTAAAAAACCAGTTTTCCATCTTTCCAGGCCACAAACCTATCCAGATCTTCTTCTGCTGTGATTTTGATTTTCTTTTCATTGATCATAAATACGGCCCGATCGGAAGGTTTGAGTTCAGCCAATTGATTTATCTTTCCATCTGACTCATTTTCCAAAATAACTTTTCCATGTACAAGTGTCGCACTTATCTCATTGGATCCGGGATACGCCTGAAGATTAAAAGCTGTTCCCAGGACTTTTACATTGATGCCACTTGTCCTGACTACAAATGGTTTTGAAGCATCGTGTGTCACTTCAAAGAAGGCTTCTCCTACCAAACTCACATTACGGGTATTTCCTCTGAATTCATTGGGGAAAAAAAGTTTACTTCCTGCATTGAGATATACTTTTGTGCCATCAGAGAGCTGAAATTTAGTAAGGGAACCGTAGGTAGCTGAAATTTCCTGATTGATTACCTGACTATTGAACAGGTCTTTGGGCTTTCCTGATTGAAATATACCAATATAGCCTGTTGATAATAATACTGCCAATATAAGAACAGCAGCTGCCCGCTGAAAAAATTGGATTACCCCTGTTTTCCTGAAGATCATTCGTCGCTTGGTCTTTACCAGCGCGCCTTCAACGTCAATAGGTCCTTGAGCAGTAGGATGACCAGAATGCTCCCAGAGAATTTGATAATCATCAAATAATTTTCGGTCGGAAACGTTTGATTCAAGAAGATTAAATAACTCTTCATTTTCAGTTTCTGAGAGATTACCATTAAAATATCTGGCAATCAAGGAATGAATTTTATCCTGCATTTTGGTCAGTTTATATACAAGACGAATTCTAACCCTTCACACCCTATACTGATGCAATAATATTTGTGGTAAAAAAAACATAATTTTGAAGCAACCAAAACAAGCAAACTTAATATTGGAATGACTTTTGAAAAAGAGGCAGCAGATCAATTCCTTTTTGTCCAGATGAAATTGGGCAAAGAGGATGCCTTCAATTTCATATTCAGAAAGTATTACAAGGGTTTAAGCCTACGGGCACTGAAGATTATTCGCGATGAAGATACTGCACAGAGTATTGTTCAGGATTGCTTTGTCAAATTCTGGGAGAAACGACTGGAATTATCAAACATAGGGGATATTCATTCTTATCTCTTTTTTATGGTCCGGAATAAGTGTATTGACCATTTGAGGAGTCAGAAACGACAACTGCAAATACCAATTGGAGAATACTTAGAATACAGCAAAAACGATGTGTTTGAAGAAATTGATGCGAAGGATCTTAGTGCCCATCTGTGGCAGGCTATTTCACATCTTCCAGAGAGATGCCGTTTAGCATTCGAATACAGCAGAATAGATGGATACCCATATTCTAAAATTGCCCACACAATGGGCATTTCAGAAAAGGCAGTAGAAGCGCTGATCAGCAGATCCCTTAAAATACTTCGCTTCAGGTTGATTGATTTTCTCTCCCTCTTTGTTTTTCTATTTTCATAGTTGATATCAAGTCATTTTCGTAATTCATTATAGCTAGCCCAATCGAATATTGCGTCTGCCGGCAATTTGGCAAAGGCGTACAAACCCAGATAGGTTCCGACAAAGCCTCCTGACACCACAGTGCTCAGGTATTTACCATCCAATGCATCGCCGAATTGCTTCCAATCCTTGTTGTCGAGGCTATATTGGCAGTTATAATTCTTTCCGTGTGCCTGAATTTTCAGATACAGGAAAGCATCTGACTTGTAATCCCCCAGCTTGGTTTTCAAAATTTCACCCATGGCAGAGGAGAGCGACAAGAAAGTGGCCCCATCTGCCTGTTGGAGAACGAATTTATAAAAGTACTTTTCGTTCTGGAAGGCGACCAATCCTGCTTCCAAATCTTTCCCCGGCTCTAATTTTACTGCGGTTACCATTTCTGAATGGGCATGTTGCTGGCGGCGACCCACAAAAGAGGGAGTTGCTCTTTCGGTCATCGCGACCGGTCTGGCCTTTAAAATCAATGAATGATCCTTTAATTCAACCCATTTTTCTTGCGGGGTACGGATGAAGTTCCAATCGAGCTTCAATTCCTTTTCATCAAAGTCATCCCGCCAGTTGGCAGAATAGTTGGCAAAGGTTTTGGTCGAAGAGAAAGCCTTTACAGGAGATTGCGTTTCTTGAGGAATTGCCTTTCCATGCCGGAGAATCACGGGCCATTCACCACTCCAGTCTACCGGAAGGAAGAAGGTTTGGCGGCCGGTATTGTAGAAATTCCCTTCATAGGGTTGACAAGCCAGAAAAACGGCTACCCATTCTCCATGTTCTGTTTGCACGAGATCCGCATGACCAGCGCACGTGGTAGGATTGGCGCGATCTGAAGGTAAATTGCGCTGGGTCAGTATCGGGTTACCACCAAAAACTTCGTAGGGTCCCCAGATGGATCTGCTACGAAAGATCACTTCGGAGTGGTTTTCTGCGGTTCCTCCTTCAGCTGCCATTAAATAATAGAAGCCTTTATTTTGATAAATATGAGGTCCTTCAATCCAGATCGGCCTTTTGGCCAGATCAGTACCTCCGTTGACCACAATTTTCCTTTCGCCAAATAATTTACCGGAGACAGTATTAAATTCCTGCAGCCAGATGCCACGATGGCCTTCGTAGAGAGGCTTGTTGTCGAGTGCTGGTCCGTTGTTGACAACGTAGGCTTTCCCGTTCTCGTCAAAAAAGAAGGAGGGATCGATCCCATTGATCTCCGGCAGCCAAATAGGGTCAGACCAGATCGGAAGAGCACACGTCTGAACTCCAGTCACCTGAAGCTATC
>CAZGSQ010000091.1:0-15364 GCA_964528535.1 uncultured Tangfeifania sp.
AGATAGCTTCAGGTGACTGGAGTTCAGACGTGTGCTCTTCCGATCTCTGTCCTGCCAAGGCCTTTTACATTGGTCAGAATGACCTGAAGATGCTTCAGAATTTCAAATACCGAATTGCACTTTTTCCTGCTGTCATGGTTGGGCAGTTTCCTGATAAGATATCGGAAGATCAAATTTACCAGGCCATGATGGAGCTTGGTTTTACGCACCTGATGGAGGTTGAGCAACCCATCCGGATCTTGATAGAGCTTACAAAGGAGTACCTTACCTCCAATCAGATCTCCAAGCCAAGTATCTCTACTTTTTGCCCGGCTGTGGTCAGGTTGATTCAAATCAAATATCCTTCGCTCATCGACAACATCCTTCCGGTGAAAGCTCCCCATGAACTTTCTGCTCACTTTGTCCTTCAATCATTGTTGAATCAAGGTGTTAAGAAGGAAGAAATTGGAATATTCTACATCACTCCCTGTGCTGCCAAAATTGCTGCAGTAAAGAGTCCCGTCGGAGAAATGCCATCTGTCGTCGATGGGGTCATCAGCATGAGCGATTTTTACAACAAAGTACGTCAAACCATCCGGAAAGAGGTAACAGAAGATACTGTGCAACAGCGTCGAAATCTCACAAGTGAGGGCATTCTCTGGAGTACATCAAGGGGCGAATCCTCAAGATTTGGCAACAGGGCCATTGCCATTGATGGGATCCACAGTGTGGTCAAATTTCTTGACCGTCTTGAAAATGATGAGGTCAAAGGTTTTGATTTTCTCGAAATGCGAGCCTGCGACCAGAGTTGTGCCGGAGGTATCCTGATGACAGGCAACCGTTTTACCACGACTGAACGGTTGGAGCAAAGATCCAAGAAATACAGTTCCTATCACGATACGGAGTTAGACCCCGGCCTTAACAGGAAGGAATTGACCCAATGTTTGCTGATCGATGAGATCAAACCCCACAACGTTTTCAGTCTCGACGACGACATTGGCAAAGCGATGGAGAAGATGAGCAAGGCACAGCGCATCATCTGTTTCCTTCCGGGGATCGACTGCGGAGCCTGCGGTGCTCCCAACTGTCAGGCATTGGCCGAAGACATGGTGCAGGGAAGGGCCAAGATGTCTGACTGTGTTTTTCTCCAGCAAAGATGGGAGCAAGAGGGTAAAATAGGTGTAGAAAAGGCCTTTCTCAACCTCGAAAAAAGATGGGGTGAGGGACGATTTAACGCAGATTGTAACAAAAGAGGACGACGAAATGAAGGTTTCTGAATTGGTAGAGGAGTTAAACTTGGTGGTTTTCTCAGGTAGGGAAGGCCTAAATAGAACGGTAACGGGTGGTTATGTCTCTGATTTATTGAGCGATGTAATGGGAAATTCCGCAGAAGGAGAAGTGTGGGTCACGTTGCAGACCCACCGCAATGTGGTTGCCATCGCTTCGCTGAAAGAGTTGGCGTGTGTGCTGTTGGTGAGTTCGTTGATTCCTGAACAGAACACGATGGACCATAGCAACGAAGAGAAAATGCCTGTCCTGGGAACGAGTCTGACCACTTTCGAGATTGCAGGCCTGTTGTACAAAAAGATAAAAAGTTCGCGATGAGGCGATACCGGACAGATCTTCACATCCACACAGTCCTGTCGGCCTGTGCGGATCTGGATATGAGTCCGGGAGCAATTGTCAGGATTGCAAAGTCCAGGAATATTGATCTGATTGGAATCACCGACCACAACTCCACCCTTCAGTGCAAACTAACTGAAGAGCTGGCCGTTGCAGCAGGCATCGCTGTTTTGTGTGGTGTTGAGGTAACAACCCGTGAAGAGGTACATTGCCTGGCCTATTTTGGAGATCTGCTCACCCTTGACCTGTTTCAGCTTTACCTCGACACACATCTTCCCAAGGTTCCCTACAAGCCTGAGCAAATGGGGTATCAGGTCATGGTCGACAGGGATGAGAAGGTGGTAACTATGGTAGAAAATTACCTGAACATCGCCCTCAACCAGACCATCGATGAGGTGGAGCAGGAGGTTCACCGCTTGGGAGGGCTCTTTGTACCTGCCCATGTGGAACGACCGATGTATGGGATATTTAATCAATTGGGATTTATGCCTGATGATTTGAAATGCGATGCCTTGGGAATCATGAGCGGAAGCTCCGAGAAAGAGATCAGGGACAGGTTTCATGTAGCAGAGAGAATGGTACTCGTGAAGGCATCTGATGCACATTCGCCGGGTGAAATCGGCACCGGAGCAACATGGCTCGAAATGGAGGATATCTCTTTTGAAGAGATCAAAATGGCTTTTCAAAGGATGGAAGGAAGAAATACAGTTGTAGCATGAAATAGCCATGTTGGAATGTTCACATCAACCGAAAATGTTTGTGTGGATTTTTCGTCAGGCAATTGAAAAATAAAACGGAATAGATGAAAAATATTGCATTGCATATTCTTGACCTTGTGGAGAACTCCACCCGTGCAAAGTCTTGTAATGTACTGATTTCTATAGTTGAAGATGTTTCATGTGACAAATACACATTGACCCTCACCGATGATGGGAGTGGGATGGATGAGGAGCAACGCCAAAAAGCCACAAATCCGTTTTACACCTCCCGCACAACCAGAAAAGTTGGACTTGGATTGCCACTCATACAGATGAATGCCGAAAAGACGGGTGGTAGTTTCTCGCTCACTTCAAAACTTGGTGGCGGAACGACGCTCGAAGCTAAATTTGTGATGAGCCATCCCGATCGGTTGCCACTCGGTGAAATTGACGAGGTGTTGGTGTTGCTGGCCGTCGGACTCCCTATGCTGAGGCTCGTTTACAGACACATTACAGCGGTTGGGGAATACAGGTTTGATACGGAAGAGTTGCGTGAGATAATGGGTAACCTTGAGCATTGCAATCTTGCCGTCAGAAAATTCCTGAAGGAGATGATTCTGGAGAATTTGAGGGAGATCAAGGCTGAATTGTAACAATTACGAATGACGTATGAGGGAGGATGGGGTATGACGTGGAAATTTAAGAACATTGTTTAATTTTATTACCATATTAATCAAATCATTATGAACAAGATTAAATCACTTGACGATTTAAGGCAATTGAGGGAGGGGATGCAGTCTAAAATAAAATTGCGTGAAAGCGGCGATCAATCCGAAAACATGGTCAGGATCAAGGTTGCCATGTCTACCTGCGGCATTGCTTCCGGAGCCAAAGAGATTATGAATTTTCTCATGGATGAGCTGGAGCAGAAGGCCATTGAGGCCGTTGTCACCCAAACCGGTTGCATGGGTTATTGCTATGCAGAACCTACGATTGAGGTGACAGTTCCAGGCAGGGAGCCAGTTGTTTTTGGTGATGTCGACAAATTCAGGGCGGCCGAAATTGTAGAGAAATACATTGTACACAATGAATTGGTAGATGGTATTTTGCCTGTAAACTACCGAACGATTGATAATTAACACTTTAACTTTTGTTATGGCAGACTATAAAATGCACCTCCTGGTATGTGGAGGAACAGGATGCAAGGCTTCGGAAAGTGAGCTGATCAGGGACAATTTGTTGGCTGAGGTCGAAAAACACGATTTGAGCCACGAAGTTCAGGTCGTCATGACCGGTTGCTTCGGCTTTTGTGAAAAGGGTCCAATTGTAAAAGTGCTTCCCGACAATACCTTTTATATCCAGGTTAAACCTGAAGATGCAGCCACAATCGTGGAGGAGCATCTGGTCAAAGGCAGGCAGGTAAAAAGGCTGCTTTACCAGGATCCTGAGACCGACCAACCTATCACAGACTCCAAACAGATGGATTTTTACAAGAAGCAGGTGCGAATAGCCTTGCGGAACTGTGGTTTCATCAATCCTGAGAACATAGACGAATACATAGCCAGAGACGGCTATGCAGCCTTGGCCAAATGCTTGGGAGAGCACACACCCCAGCAAGTAATCGATGAAATCAAACGCTCCGGACAACGCGGAAGAGGCGGCGGTGGTTTCCCTACAGGATTGAAATGGGAGATTACCTCCAAATCTGTAGCCGATCAAAAATATGTGGTTTGCAATGCTGATGAAGGTGATCCGGGTGCCTTTATGGATCGGTCCATTCTGGAGGGTGACCCTCACTCGGTCATCGAGGCCATGGCAATATGTGGTTATTGCACTGGATCAACCAAGGGATTGGTTTACATCAGGGCCGAATATCCGTTGGCCATTCAGCGGCTCAAGACGGCCATTAAGCAGGCGCGCGAATATGGTCTGCTGGGAGATGAGATCTTCGGGACCTCCTTTTCGTTCGACATTACGCTTCGTTACGGTGCCGGGGCCTTCGTATGTGGCGAAGAGACTGCACTCATTCATTCGATGGAAGGATTGCGCGGAGAACCTACTTTCAAACCACCATTTCCTTCAGAATCGGGGTACCTGGGAAAACCCACTACCGTGAACAATGTAGAGACACTGGCGAGTATCCCGGTAATTATCAACAAGGGGGCAGCATTTTTCAGTAGTATTGGGACCGAAAAATCAAAAGGAACAAAAGTTTTCGCATTGGCAGGAAAGATCAACAATGTCGGATTGATAGAGGTGCCCATGGGAACAACCCTGCGGGAAGTCATTTTCGACATTGGTGGTGGGATCAAAGGCGGGAAGAAATTCAAAGCCGTTCAGACGGGTGGTCCTTCAGGAGGCTGCCTGACCAACTCCTTCCTCGATACTCCGATCGACTATGACAACCTGATAGCAGCCGGTTCGATGATGGGTTCAGGAGGTATGATTGTGATGGACGAAGATGATTGTATGGTCTCCATTGCCAAGTTTTACCTCGAATTTACCCTTGATGAGTCCTGTGGAAAATGTACGCCATGCCGCATTGGAAACAAACGGTTGTTTGAGATACTCGATAAGATCACCAAAGGTCTTGGAACAGAGGAGGATCTTACACGGTTGCGATCGCTTTGCAAAGTCATCAAAGACACCTCCTTGTGTGGATTGGGGCAAACCTCCCCAAATCCTATTTTGTCAACCTTAGACAATTTCTACGATGAATACCTGGCCCATGTGAAGGATCACAAATGTCCGGCAGGGCAGTGCAAGTCGCTGGTCAAATACCTGATCGACGAAGAGAAATGCACTGGATGTACCCTTTGCTTCCGCAACTGCCCGGTCGGTGCGATTACCGGAGAAAAGAGATCGGCCCATTCGATTGACAACAGTATCTGCATCAAATGCGGAGTGTGCTACGACAAATGCAAATTTGATGCGGTAAGCGTCTCCTAACAATTATATTTATGGAAATGATTAATCTGACAATAGATAACAGCGCCGTCTCAGTTGAGCGGGGCACTTCGGTACTTCAGGCTGCGGCACAGATTGGAATTAAGATTCCATCGCTGTGTTACATGAAACTGGATGACCTTCACATTGAAAACAAACCAGGTGGCTGCAGGGTTTGTGTGGTTGAAGTAGAAGGACGCAGAAACCTTGCTCCTGCTTGCTGCACAGATGTTTCGGAAGGCATGGTGGTCAAAACTCACTCCATGCGTGCCATTCACGCCAGACGTACGGTGGTTGAGCTCATCTTGTCTGACCATCCCACCGATTGCTTGAAGTGCGCCAAAGCCGGCAATTGCGACCTGCAAAGCATGGCACAGCACCTGGGTATCCGCGAGATCCATTTCGAAGGCGAGAAATCTACTTTCCGGGAAGATACATCTCCGGCCATCATCCGCGAACTGGACAAGTGTATCAGGTGCCGCCGGTGTGAAATGATGTGCAACGAAATACAATCGGTAGGTGCATTATCTGCCATCAACAGGGGATTCAATGCAGTCGTCTCCCCTGCTTTCGAAATGAACCTCGACCACTCTGTCTGTACTTACTGCGGTCAGTGTGTGGCTGTATGCCCAACAGGAGCATTGACTGAAAAGGACAACACCGGAGCCGTTATCAGGGCACTTTCCAATCCGGCCAAGACCGTGATCGTGCAGACTGCACCAGCCGTAAGGGCCGCCTTGGGCGAAGAGTTTGGCGATGAGCCCGGTACCCTTGTCACAGGGAAGATGGCAGCTGCCTTGCGCCGCCTTGGATTTAACTATGTGTTTGACACAGATTTTGCGGCTGACCTGACCATTCTCGAAGAAGGTACCGAACTCCTCAACAGACTCAGCGCTTACCTGGGTGGCGACAAAGATGTAAAACTTCCCATGCTGACTTCGTGTTGTCCAGCCTGGGTGAAGTTCTTCGAACATCAATTTCCGGAACTGAAGGACATCCCTTCCAGTGCGAGATCGCCCCAACAGATGTTTGGCGCCATTGCCAAGAGTTACTTCGCCGACAAAATTGGTGTCAACCGCAAAGATCTGGTGGTGGTTTCCATCATGCCCTGCGTGGCAAAGAAATACGAATGCAGCAGGGAAGAGTTCTCCGAAAACGGCAATCCTGATGTAGACTTTGCCCTTACCACACGCGAATTGGCACAATTGATCAACCTGGCCAACATTGACTTTAAATCGCTTCCTGATGAGGATTTCGACCATCCGATGGGTGAGTCAACAGGAGCCGGAGTCATTTTCGGTACAACAGGTGGCGTGATCGAAGCTGCTGTCAGGACTGCATACGAAGTATTTACAGGCAAGAAATTGAGCAGGCTGGACTTCACTGAACTCAGGGGAATGGAGGGATTGAGGCATGCCACCATCGATTTCGACGGGTTGCCGATTCACATAGGAATAGCGCATGGGTTGGGGAATGCCAGAAAGTTGCTGGAAGATATCCAGCAAGGCAAGAGCCAGTTCCATGCCATCGAAATCATGTCTTGTCCGGGTGGGTGCATTGGCGGAGGTGGACAACCCTACCACCATGGCAATGCTGAAATTCTTAAGAAGCGGCAAATGGCTCTTTACAAGGAAGATGCAGGAAAACCGGTGCGTAAATCGCATGAAAACCCATACATTACGAAACTCTATGACGAGTTTTTAGGGGCACCGATGAGCGAAAAGGCGCACCATCTTTTGCACACCGAATATTTCGACAGAAGTAAGACCACCTAAGATGAATCCTCTGGATGAAACATGCAACATCTGGAAAGATATTTTAGAATACAGATCAATACCAGGAAACCTATAAAAGAATTTGAAGATGCCAAAAATAAAATTATCTCAACGGACCATTGAAATAGTCAGGGAAATCTGTAGCTCTTTCGAAAATAGCGAAGGAGAACTGATCAATGTCTTGCACGAGGCCCAACACAAACTGGGATATCTCCCCGCAGAAATACAGGAGCTAATTGCGAATGAACTCAACATGTCAGTCGCCAAAGTATATGGAGTAGTTACTTTTTACTCCTTTTTTAACATGATTCCACAGGGAGAATTTCCGATTTCGGTGTGCATGGGTACTGCCTGTTACGTGCGCGGTGCAGAGCAGATTCTTCATGAGATCAAAAGACAGCTGAACATAGAAGTTGGTCAATCGACTCCTGACGGTAAATTTTCGCTCAACTGCCTGCGCTGTGTCGGTGCCTGCGGACTCGCTCCCGTTGTAATGGTTGGAGAAAAGGTGTATGGACGAGTAGCCCCACAACAGGTCAGGAAAATTATTGCCGAATACCAGGAAGGTTGCGCCAGGCCGGAACGGCACGAGATGTAAGGGAGGAGAAGTGACTAAAGTGCTTAAAGGGATTAAAGGGATTAAAGTTGGGGAGACCAGAATTTAGGTACTTCTTGTATGACGAACTTCATATTTTAATTTCCTGCTATTGTCTAACTTTACACACTTTAGTCACTTTAGTCGCTTTCCATATGGAACTCCCTTTCGCAGAACCCTATAAAATCAAAATGGTAGAACCTGTCTACCGCAGCTCACGTGCAGAGCGGGAACAATGGATCAGGGAGGCCGGATACAACCTCTTCAACCTGAGGAGCGAACAAGTCTACATCGATTTGTTGACAGACAGTGGCACCGGCGCGATGAGTGACAAACAATGGGCTGCCATCCTGACCGGAGACGAAAGTTATGCAGGATCTACTTCCTACTACCACCTGAAGGAGACGATTAAGTCTCTGTTTGGATTTGAATATTTTCTCCCCACGCACCAGGGTCGGGCTGCCGAGAATGTTCTTTTTTCCGTTTTGGTGAAAGAAGGAGACTTCATCCCCGGAAATTCGCATTTTGATACCACCAAGGGGCACATCGAATTCCGCCATGCCACGGCAGTGGATTGTACGATTCCGGAATCCTTTGATACAGAAAATGATCACCCCTTCAAAGGGAATGTTGACATTGCCCAACTCAAAAATGTACTCGATACCCATCCACGTGAGCGCATTCCATTCATCATTCTTACCTTGACCTGCAACTCCTCAGGAGGCCAGCCGGTATCCATGCAAAACATCAGGGAAGTTAAGGCGATGGCCGATCAGTATGGCATTCCTTTGCTCTTTGATTCGGCCCGTTTCGCTGAAAATGCCTGGTTTATTTCGCAACGGGAGGCTGGTTTTAAGGAGTGGTCGATCAGGGAAATCGTCGGTGAAATGTTCTCTTATGCAGACGGAATGACCATGAGCAGCAAAAAGGACGGAATCGTCAACATTGGTGGATTCATGGCCATGCGTCGCGAAGATTGGTACGAAAAGGCCTGCACTTTTAACATCATGTTTGAGGGATTCGTTACCTATGGCGGCATGGCCGGACGTGACATGAATGCACTTTCGATCGGTTTGATGGAAGCAACTGAAGCCGATTTCCTTGCCAGCAGGATAGGTCAGGTGCAATACCTTGGAGAACAGCTTTCAGGGTACGGCATTGTTGTTCAGAAACCTTATGGCGGGCATGCCATCTTCGTAGATGCAAAGGATTTTCTGCCCAATGTCAGGAAAGAAGAGTTTATTGCCCAGACTTTGTGTGTTGAACTTTATCTTGAAGCAGGTATCCGGGGCGTTGAGGTTGGCACGCTGATGGCCGACCGCGATCCGGAGACCCGTGAAAACCGCTATCCAAAACTCGAATTTATGCGTCTCGCCATCCCCCGACGCGTCTATACCCAACAGCATCTTGATGTTGTTGCAGTTGCTCTCCAAAATGTTTACAACCGCAGGCACTCCATTTCCAAAGGATACCGAATAGTAAAAGAAGCTCCTATTCTAAGACACTTTACCATCAAGCTTGAACCTTGCTAATGGGAAAATGACTAAAGTTAATCTCATATCTCATAACTCATATCTCCTATCTCATATCTCATATCTCCTAACTCCGCCTGCCACTGGCACATTTATTATGTTATATTTGTAAATAAAAAAATAATATTCTTTAAATATTATTCTGTTTTATGGGCAGAATCTTTTTGGGGTTATTTTTATTGCTGTTTTTTTTGGTTCCCTTACCAGGCCTAACCTTTTTGAACTACAAATCCTTTGCACTCGATCGGTCCGGACAGATCAAGGGGAAAGTTGTCGATGCTGAATCCAAATCACCGATAGGGTTTGCCTATGTGAACCTTTATATGCACAAGGATACGGTTCCTTTTCAAATGACAGTTACTGACATTCAGGGAGAATTTGTGTTCAACAACCTCCCGGTAGGTAGTTATTCAGTGAAGGTTCATCTGTTGGGGTTCAAAGATTTTGACTCCAAGGTGTTTGTCTTCAATGAAAAATCCGCCCTTTTTCGACTTGATCCAATTGTGCTTCAGATCGATAATTTTGCCATTGGTGAGGTAACAGTCAAGGCCAATGCGGGGAATCCGGTTTCACAGCCCGAAAAGAAGACCATTTATGTTGAGAACCAGCTGGCTGGTGCCGGAGGCAGTGCATCTGACCTTCTGCGTCAGCTTCCTTCTGTCACGCAAACCTCCGACGGGAAAATTGCCATTCATGGAAATAGCCACCTTCTTGTCTTCATTGACGGAAAACCGACGGCCTTGAAGGGCGATGAGTTGTTGTTGAATACCCCTGCCGCAGAAATAAGAAAAATTGAGCTAATCACCAGTCCATCTGCCAAATACGACGCCTCAGGATCGGGAGGTATCATCAATTTGATCACCAAAAAAAGCACTGTCGATGGTGTTAATGGCAATCTGGTCATGGCCGTGGATCATCTTGGAGGTTACACTTCTGATTTCTTGCTGAACTACAGGTACCATCGATTTAACTTCTTTTCGGGGGTCGACATGAACAGGAGAAGAAACGAAGCAAGCATCAATTATGACAATTTTTACCCGGCAACGAATGAGCACTTTGCCAAATTGGGTATTCAGAAGGCCCAGCGAACGAATATTGGATTCAGAACAGGATTCGACTATTTGCCTACCAATGCTGACAGAATTTCTGTGAGTGGCAACATGGGAAATTTTGAAACTACCAACAACGGAGCGTGGCACATCAACCAGATTTCGGCTTTTGCCAATGGCTCGAGTCAATTGACTGCTGCAGACGATAATGTCCGACCTGGTCAATACGGAGGAGCAGACATGACTTACGAACACAAGTTTGATACTAAAAAGAAGTCGTTGTCATTTTCGGCGCTTTGGAATACAATGAATTATGACGACCGGTACCTCAATCTTGCCGGGGATTTTGTGGGGAATGAGCAAATGAAGCAATCTACCCAACTGACCAAAGTGTTTCATAATTTTCAGTTTAATGCCGATTTCTCAGCACCTGCCGGGAAAGCCGGAAATTTTGAGATGGGTTATCAGCTTGCGCTCAACAGAGAAAATGAAACCTATCAATCCGTTAGAAATCTTCCGCTTCCCTTTGTCGTGACTGATCAGGAAAACCATTTTTCGGGAGTGATACATGCTGGATATGGCACCTGGCAATACAAGGTCAAGCAGTTAACGCTGAAAGCAGGTCTTCGTGCAGAAAATTTAAACCGCAGCCTTCAGACCCTCGACAACCAATATTCGTTGTCGCGTTTCAACCTCTATCCTACCTTTAACAGCTCTTATAAAATTGATTCAATTCAGGAGATTTTACTCAACTATTCAAGGAGGACAGATCAACTGCGAACGGTTCAATTGGATCCGTTGCCCCGGTGGTATGACTTTTACAATGTTACCATGGGGAACCCGAATCTTCGAAATGAGGTGACAGATAAAATTGCCATTGATTACCTGTTGTCGGTTAAAAATTTTAACCTGTCGACTGAACTCTATTTCTACAACACCTCCGACAAGATAGAGGTTATTCGAACTGTCTACCAGGATCAAATCATCCGCAACCGGTTCGAAAATTTTGGAAGTGAACGAACCATTGGCTTGGAATTCAATACTAATTGGCTGGTATCCAATTGGTTTACCCTGAATGAAAAATTGGATCTCATAGGTTCTTCTTTGGATGTTACGCTCGAACAGATTGCTCAGAAGCGAAGTTACAGGCAGGGATATTCAGTCACTACAGCCAATTTGACCCTTACGCCAACCACGGCTCTGGAGCTGGAATTTTCCTATTATGGTCCTGCGTTAACCGCCCAAAGCAACATCGATCAGGTGATCCTTGGAGGCATGACCATCCGTCAACAGTTTATAAATAAGAAGCTTACACTTACATTGACTGGCAGGGATTTCCTTGGCCTTTACCAGAAAACGGAACATGTACAGGGAACCGCGTTCGACCAATCCGTCTACACGAAAATCAGATTTCCTATTCGCTTCTCCATCTCTTACAAATTCAACCACTACAAACGGGACGAACGAAGAGTCGCCAAATCTCCGGCAGCTGAATAAGCGGGAGTTGTTCGTTGCGGTGTCCCCGCTCCGGCAATGAATCCTGGACCAACGGAGCTGGCTGAGAGGATTTTCAATGCCAAGACTTCACCCGGCAAATCAGTTCAGCCTAAAATTCGTCAATTATCACATTTTTGTATTTAATTTATACGATTACTATTAAATTAAAATATATTTCCCATTTTTGGTGTGAGAAATAAATTATATGTACGAATATGCTTGAGAATTTAAAACACCAGGTATACAAAGCCAGTCTTAAACTGGTAGAACAGGGTCTTGTCATTTATACATGGGGAAACGTAAGTGCCATTGACAGGAAAAGCGGGCTGGTAGTCATCAAGCCATCTGGCATCTCTTACGACGAGATGGTGCCCGGAGACATGGTTGTTGTTGACCTGAACGGGAGGATTGTATCCGGTGAACTCAAACCATCATCCGATACCAATACCCATTTGGTCTTGTACAAGAATTTTTTAGAGGTAGGCTCTATCATGCATTCGCATTCTGAATTTGCCAGTTGCTGGGCGCAGGCCGGCTTGGGGATTCCACCATTGGGTATCACACATGCCAATTTTTTCAATGGCGAAATTCCGTGCACCAAACCGCTTTCCACCAAGCAGATGGAGGGAAATATCGAGACTGAGACAGGAGAGATTATCGTTGAAACCTTTCGTTCAGGAGGACTCGATCCGATGCGAATTCCAGGGGTACTGGTTTATGGTCATGGCCCTTTTTGTTGGGGGAAAGAGGTACATCATGCCTTCGATCATGTTGTAGTTCTCGAGAAAGTGGCCCGAATGGCCTACCGTACAAGGCAGCTCAATCCCGTCATGCCAGTTGAAAAGAAGTTCCTCGACCGCTATTTTTTTGAGTAACCAATTTGACGGGACTCCTGAAAAAAAAGAACACAAAGCGGAAACTTTTTCCGCAGCTTTGAGTTAAATTGCAGAGAGGTTCATACCATGTCATTAAGATTGTATGTGTCTGTTATTCAGTAATATAAATTCTTCAATTTCCAGCTTATGCTCAATTTCGAATTCTTCAATCCGGTAAATATTGTCTTTGGACAGGGTCAAATAAAAAAATTGAACAAATTGGTGCCTGCTGGTACCAAAATTATGCTCGCTTACGGGGGTGGGAGTATCTTTAAAAATGGAGTCTACGATCAGGTAAAGGCTGCCTTAACAGGAAGCGACCTGGTGGAGTTTGGTGGTATCGAACCAAATCCAAGGTATGAAACGCTGATGAAAGCCGTTGAAATTGTGAAATCAGAAAAGATTGGCTTTATACTTGCAGTGGGTGGTGGTTCGGTGCTCGATGGAGTCAAATTCGTTGCCGCTGCGGCACTTTGGGAGGGTGGTGATCCCTGGGAATTTCTTTCAAATCGTTCTTTAACTGTCACCAAGGCCATTCCATTGGGCAGTGTGCTTACGCTCCCCGCAACCGGTTCAGAGATGAACGGCAACTCTGTAGTGACACGCTTGTCCACCCAGGAAAAATTGGCATTCAACGCCAATGCGGTTTTGCCGCAGTTTTCGATCCTTGATCCCACCACTGTCTTTTCCCTACCGGAGAAGCAGGTGGCCAACGGAGTTGTCGATGCTTTCGTGCATGTGATTGAACAATACCTTACTTACCCGGTAAATTCGCCGATTCAGGATCGCTTCGCCGAATCCATTCTGTTGACACTGGTAGAAGAGGGACCTAAAGTGATTGCTGACAGAACCGATTATGAGGCTGCTGCCAATTTTATGTGGGCGGCCACCATGGCGCTGAATGGTTTGATTGGAGTCGGAGTTCCCCAGGATTGGGCGACACACACGATTGGTCATGAACTGACGGCTTTCCACAACATCGATCATGCAAGAACCTTGGCCATTGTTCTTCCTGGGATCATGCAAATAAAAAGAGCGAACAAACGCGAGAAGTTGTTGCAATTTGGCGAAAGGGTATGGGGTGTTAAAAGTGGTTCACCAGACGAAAGAATTGACGCAACCATCACTAAAACAGTCGCTTTCTTTGAATCTTTCGGAATTCCGACCAAACTCTCGGCATACGGTATCGAAGCCGATTTTATTCAAATTGTTTGCGACAGATTCACCCGTCGTGGTATCAAAGGAATTGGCGAAAAGGGAGATCTTACGATTTCTGAGATTGCTGAAATACTGACATTGCAACTTTAAAGAGAAAGTTCGTCAATTGTCGTTCGTCAATTGTCATTTTCCCTCTATGCCGCTTTGAGCCTGAGTCTCCTCAGTGTAGGTGATTTTGCAGTGGCGAAGGTTACCACCAACAAGGTCATTACACCTCCAAAAACGACTGAGGGAATTAATCCCATTAGTCCTGCGGTTACACCTGATTCAAAGGCACCCAGCTCGTTCGACGAGCCGATGAAGATACTGTTGACCGCTGCCACGCGTCCTTTCATCTCATCGGTCGTAAAAATCTGTAGGATACTGGAACGAATTACCACGCTGACATCGTCGAACGCGCCGCTCAGAAAAAGTACAAATGCAGAAAGGTAGAAATTTTTGGAGAGAGCAAAGACGATCATACTCAACCCAAAAAGAAATACACTGACAAGCAGCAAAGGACCTGAGTGCTTGACGGGAGGATTAAATGTCAAAACCACCGACATAATGATTGCCCCGATGGCAGGGCATGCACGCAGGATCCCAAGCCCTTCCGGTCCTACCTTCAGGATGTCGGAAGCAAAGACAGGCAACATTGCTACCGCTCCACCGAAAAGAACTGCAAACATATCGAGGGTAAAAGCACCCAGAAGTATCTGGTTGTTAAATACATAGTGAATCCCCTCCTTCATCCGTGCAAAAATTCCCTCCGTACTTCCTTCTGCCAAAACAATTCTTCCAGGACTCTTTATAAAAAAGAAGAGCACTGCACAGCAAAAATAGAGGGAAAATACGAGCAGCAGGGCAGGCATGATGCCAAAGAAGCCATAGATCAATCCGCCAAGAGCAGGACCCGTTACGGCACCAACCTGCCAGGTGGTGCTGTTCCACGTAGCTGCTCCGGTGAGCAATTTCCGGGGTACCAGTTGGCCAAGCAGGGCTGCATTGGCAGGCATTAGAATCCCTCGTGTCAGTCCTGTCATGAAAATGGTGAGATAAATGGGCCAGACACCTAACAATTCGGCGAAATGGAAGGAGGGAAGGCTATAGATGACAAGTACAAATGAGCTTAGGAGGAGCACGAGGGTAGTAAAGAAAATGATCTTCTTTCTGTCCCATATATCTACGAAGTGGCCGGCGAAGAGTGCAATGCCAACCTGAGGAATTACCTCTGTAAGACCTATCATTCCCAGCGAAATGACACTCTTGGTAATGTTGTACAGCAGCCATGCAACCACCACCGACTGCATCAGCGTCGCAGAAGTCATGAGGAGGCGGTATGCCATGAACAACCTGAAATTTTGGATGTGCATCACCTCAAAAGCTTCGTTGGAAAAAATCTTTTTCACGCGTAAATATATTTGTTAAATAATTGAATATCTGTAATTAATTATGGAACTCGCAGGTGAATTTACATTGCCTTTTGTGGGTCTTGCCCATGCTCATTTCATGAGACAAATTTAACGAAAGGAGTTATGAGATATGAGATATGAGATATGAGATATGAGATATGAGTTATGAGATATGAGATATGAGAT
>CAZGSQ010000092.1:0-15261 GCA_964528535.1 uncultured Tangfeifania sp.
TGTGCCCGGAGGCAGGAGCATAAAGCCGTCTAAAACTGGTACCTCTCCCACCCGCGAAAGAGCCCTTGTCGATGGTCAGGATCATGCCGGGCATGGTGGTCACTACCCTGCCAGCACCCCCCTCAAGGATGCCAAGTGTTGGAGCCATCGCCTCCGATTTCCCTGCATATTCGACCCAGGTTCCAACAACTGATCTCCCTGTCAGGAGATCAAATCCTGAGGTTCCCTTTTCAAAACTGTTGTGACAGCCAAGGCACCTGGGAACCCAAGCCGTGTGGCAACTTTCACAACTCAATCTAAGATGGGCTTTCCCTACTTCGCAGTCAACCGGAGTTGGTTTGGAGAGGTGCACCTTGCCATCCAGTTTGCCGGTCAGAAAAATTTGCCCCAGAGAATCGACACGGGTATTCAGAAGTGGCAAGTTGCCTTCTGCCGTGACCACAATCTGTGTGGAAGGATCGTATTTCCTAAGCCAGGCAATCATCTGCGACTCACTGTCAGGGAGATGCGACAACATTTGGGCATTGGCCTTCCCGGTAGGATGGCAGTCGATGCACTGCACCTTCACGGCATCCTCCTTGTGTTTGTGCGATTTGCCATCCCCCATCAATTCCGAAGAACCATGACAATCGATGCATCCCATGCCACGCTGGTGGTGGATATCGTCCTGAACAAACTCAACCATCCTTTCATCCGGAAGCACCAGATGACGGGTAGTGGGTTTTGCATCAGCACCCCCAAAAGCAGTTTCATTCCAGCCTTCGTAACTGAGCGAGATGCGCCCCGACCGGCTGTGGCAACTCTTGCACCTGTCGTCTGAGACCTGCAAATCGATGGCAGGATGAACCTCAGCTCCCGATGGCAAGGATCCCAATTTCATCCTTTGCATACTTTCCCGGGCGGCATCGTCGTAATGCAGGTGACAAGCGTTGCAACCGCCTCCTCTGTCAAGCCAGGCAGGATCGCCGGGTTTAATCTTTTCATTTCCCAGGTGACAACCTGCGCAGAGGTTTCTCAGGTGTCGGTCTGCGGCAGAATTGCCTGTATTTTTGATCTGAAAAGTATCGTTCAATGAACTTGTTTCTCCAAAAACAAACTTATCGACTGCAACAATGCCACTTGCTGTGGCCATCAAGGACTTCGTGACCCTTTCTGAGATCTCAGCGTGACAGTTTTGGGTACCGCAAGTTTGCCTCACATTCGAAAAATTACCGGGAACCTTAACCATCTTACTGTGTGCAAGCGATTTATCCAATGTAAACGGATCACCCTTGTGGCAACTCCAACAACCAACGACCGAAGGAGCGTGCGATGCTGACAAACCGGTCATTCTACCATGACACCACAGACATCCTTCTAATTTCTGGTTTTCTGGAGGCAAAGCAACACTTGCGTTCTTTAAAAGGTCGATCGGATCGAAGACGATGAGTCGCTCTTCCGAAGCCAGGAACTCCCGCCAACTGCGTAGTTGCCAGTTTTCACCCCTGAAAATCAACACCATCACGGTAGTGACAAGATACAACAATGACATGGCGAGAAATGCCCTTTTAACCGCAAACCTGTACCCCGGTTTCATCCCCGGCAGGAGGTAAAAAAGGACAAACAACAGGAAGAGCAGCAGTACCAGGTAACCTGGATGGCTGGTCAGGTGAAGCAGCTCCTGGATGGCCACGAAAAACCAGGGACCCTTGAGAAGGTTGCTCTCCGTGGGCCCGAGCGGAGCCCTGAATACAAGGCTTGTAGCAAGAAGCACCCCAAAAAGCACCAGAATAGTTTTCGGTTCAGGCCAGATTTTTTTGACATGGGCAAAGATGGCGAAGAACAGGACCATCGTTCCCGTGGAAATGTGCTGGACATACACCACCATCCAGTGCTCTTCACTGCCGGTGAAGGCAGACCCAAGCATCTTCCCCAATAAAGGAGTAGATTCCAAAAGTGAGGCCAAAATTCTGCGGGCCTGCAACCCTGCAGCATCTCCCTTCAAAATGAAACCTGAGATCATCTCATAACCGATAAAAACAATGGCCAATGAGAGCATCAGCCAGGTCTTGCGGCTCCTGATAGTTGTTTCGGTGGATTTCAAAAGATGATCGGCAGTGTGCACCATGGCGGCTACCACAAACAGCTGGGCACTCCAGTAATGCAGGTTTCGAACCACCGAGGCAGCCGGTTGAAGTAGCACAAGTTCAAAAACAGCGCGATAGGCAGTGTTAAAATCGTAAGGTATGGCAAGCAAAACGCCACTGACAGCGCACAACATCAGAGAGGAGGTAGCTACCCAACCGGCTGTATCGAATGATAAAAAGTTTTTTAGTTTGCGCAAAAACATGGTACAGGTTGGTTATGCCGGGGCGGTATTTGCATTTTTTAGGGTGACAACCCATTGCTTGTTAGCTCTATCCAAATTACATTCGAATTGCTCGAGTGGCCGAATCGCGGGACCTCGCAAAGGTTGACCGGATGCGGCATCAAATTGTGATCCATGGCATCCACATTGAACTGCCCCCGCACCTCCCTTGCCAATTCTACATCCGGCGTGCGTACAAACAGTCGAGAAGGCCCGCACATTTTGCTCATTGCGCACAAGATAATATTTTCCAAAGAGCGTCACTCCCATCGGCAGCTCCTCATTGTGGCGAAATTCCAGTCTGCTTTCTCTATTTGCCTGCTCCTCCCCCAAACGCAACCACATCCATCCAAAGAAACCCGCGACCAAACCTCCAAGGATTCTGACAAAGTTTTTTCGTGTGCATGTAATTTGCTTTTGCATGGAATGCTTTCTTCTACAGTCCAAAGCTAAGACATTTTACAACTGCCCTGCCAACCCTTCTTTCAACCAAAACTGCGATACGTCATATTTTTTTATGATCTGTATCATGTTTTTTGCTGATTATTTAATCAATTAGCTATCAAGTTGATTGATAGCTAATTAAGACAACATCTCTAATTATCTAACTATTTGCAAACAAATGACCATCTTCCATTCTATCAACATGTTAACAAGATTTCAACGCGAAATTATGATTCATAAATGTATTATCATCTTGATATACCGATATTTACGAAAATATTGATTTATTTGACCATTTGAAATTGATTGTCAAATCGTTTATATATTTGCTTGATGCTTGGCGACAAGTAGTTAAAAAACTTTCAAAATATCACCGAAAATATTAAATATCAGCCGAATGCAAACGAGGAGAAGTTTTATCAGGATTGGTTCTCTCGGGTTGGGTACTGCCGCCCTTACCGGAGGAGTGGCCAACTGGGTGATTGGTGCCTCCTCCCAAAGCCCTTCAGAGGCATCTAAATCTGCAGGTTTGGGGAGAAGCGTTCCAACTTATTGTGAAGTCTGTTTCTGGAAATGTGCCGGTTGGACCCATGTTACGCCCGGAGGTCAGATACAAAAGATCATTGGTCATGCCGAGGATCCGCAATGCAATGGCCGGCTCTGTCCGCGCGGCACAGGCGGAGTGGGCATGTTCACCGATCCCGACAGGTTGAAAAGACCCTTGATCCGGGTCACAAAAAATGGCGAGCAAACCTACCGGGAAGTCGGCTGGGAAGAGGCTCTCGATTTTATTGCATTAAAGATGAAGGAGATAGCCGCCAAGCATGGTCCCGAGAGCATGGCACTCTTCAACCACGGCAGTTCAGGCAAGTATTTCACCCATCTGCTCAACGCCTTTGGTTCGAACAATGTGGCCGCGCCTTCCTTTGCACAGTGCCGGGGCCCAAGGGATACGGGGTTTGAGTTCACCTTTGGGGAGTCTGTGAGTAGTCCCGAAGTAACCGACATCCGCGATACCAGGTGCTTGGTCCTAATCGGCTCTCACATAGGCGAGAACATGCACAATGGCCAGGTTCAGGAGATGTCGGAGGCCATCGACAAGGGAGCCGTGATCATTACCGTTGACCCGCGCCTGTCGACTGCTGCGAGCAAATCGAAATATTGGCTTCCCATCAAACCTTCTACAGATATTGCCCTTTTGCTGGCATGGATGCATGTGCTGATCTATGACGATCTCTTCAACAAAGAGTACGTTGCGCAATACGCCGAAGGGTTCGAGGAACTGAAGGAGCATGTTAAAAATTTCACACCGGAGTGGGCTTATGGCAAAACAACCATCCAGCCGGCACTCATCCGGCAAACAGCACGGGAGATGGCCAATGCAGCGCCGTCCGTCATCATTCATCCCGGCAGGCACACCACCTGGTATGGTGATGACGTGCAGCGTTCGAGAGCCATCGCCATCTTAAACGCGCTGCTTGGTGCGTGGGGCAACAGAGGGGGCATCTTCTTCAAAGAGGGGATCAAGATCCCCGATTTCCCCCATCCCGATTATCCCAAACCGGCCTGGTCGTGGCAGGATACCCTCAATGGCAGGTATCCGTTTGCCAAGGAGGCAGTGACCAATACGGTCATAGAAGCCTCCATTCCTGCACCAGGCAAAGAGCATCTGATCAAAGGCTGGATCGTATCGGGCACCAATCTGGTTGTTTCGGTACCCATGAAGGAGCAACTGCTGGAAGCCATGCAGGCTCTTGACTTGTTGGTGGTGGTAGACACCATGCCAATGGAAATAACGGGTTATGCAGATGTGGTTCTACCCGAATGCACCTACCTGGAGCGCCACGATGACCTGCGTGCCACGGCCCACCGCGAGCCAACCATCGCCTTAAGGATGCCGGCCGTCGAGCCGTTGTACGATACCAAACCTGCCTGGTGGATTTCGAAACAGATCGGTGAGCGGTTGGGACTCGGCGCCTTTTACAACTACAAAGACTTCAAGGAGGTACTCGACTGGCAGCTCAAACAGGTAGGTTCCTCATTGGCTGAGATGGAGCGCATTGGACTTAAAAAATTTCCGCGCAAGACGCCTGCCTACATCTTACCAGGAAGTGTGCACAAATTCAAGACACCTACCGGGAAAATTCAGCTGAGTTCTGCTGAGCTCAAGGCTTCAGGTTTTGATGCAATGCCAGTGTACACGCCACATCCGCAGCCTGAGGATGGTTTTTACAGGCTGATTTATGGCCGCGCACCGATGCATACCTTCAGCCGGACGGCCAACAACCGCAACCTGGTGGCCCTCATGCCTGAAAACTCAGTATGGGTTAATCCGCAAGTGGCAGAGTTGTGGGGATTGCGAAAGGATCAGCATGTCTGGCTTAAGAATCAGGCAGGAGTCGTTTCAAATTTCTCGGTCAAAGTGCGCATCACTGAGAGGATCAGGTGGGACTCTGTCTACATTGTTCATGGTTTCGGGCACCACCACAAGCCACTCACCTACGCCTTTGGAAGAGGCGTCAACGATACCGAACTGATCTCGAAAGTAAACACCGATCCCATCATGGGTGGCACGGGAATGCGTGGGAATTTTGTCACTTTTCTAAAAACAGAACCTAAAATAAAGGCTAAAATATGAGATATGCGATGGCACTCGATACGCGTAAATGCGTGGGCTGCAGTGACTGTGTGGTAGCCTGTCAGATGGAAAATAATGTCCCGGTAGGTTTTTGCAGGGATTGGGTAACAGAAGTGGTAGATGGTACCTACCCAAATGTAAGCATTGAGTTGCGGTCGGAACGGTGCAACCATTGCAAAAATTCGCCCTGTGTTCGCTGCTGTCCAACCGGTGCAAGCCATTTCGAGGAGGGTGGCATCGTACTTGTGGAGCACAACAAATGCATTGGGTGCGGGGCCTGCATCGAATCGTGCCCTTACGAAGCACGCTATTCACACCCCGACGGATATGTCGACAAATGCACCTTTTGCATCCACAGGGTGCGCGAGGGTTTGGACCCCGCCTGTGCAAGTGTTTGCCCCACCAAATGCATCTATTTCGGTGACCTGGAAGATTCAAATTCCAAAATAGTGAATGTCTTGAAAAACAGAAAGTTCAAATCATTGGCCCCCGAGGCCGGAACGCAACCACAGATTTTCTACCTCTTATAAACCCGCGAAACCATCCAACATGAAAGAAGAATTATTCGTCAGCGGGCGCAACATCCCGAACATTGATCCCAACCTCAACATTTGGCACTGGCAGATTCCAAGCTACCTGTTTCTTGGCGGCTTGGCGGCCGGAATCCTATTTTTTGCAGGTGTTTTTACCATCATGGGGAAAGAGCAGAAGATGTCGGCCACCGTCAAAAAAGCACCCATGGTGGTGCCCTTCGCCCTGATGTTGGGGCTTTTCCTTCTCTTTTTGGATTTGAAGCACAAGCTTTTCTTCTGGCAACTCTATACTACCATCCGGCTCGAATCGCCGATGGGATGGGGAGCATGGGTACTGATGATCATGACCCCAATTTCCATTCTGTGGTCGGCGAGCTATGTGAGCGAAGTATTTCCAAACTGGGACTGGAAATTCAAAATTCTCAAAACTACCGAAGCCTGGCTCATCAAAAACAGGCTCCTCATTGCCTGGCCAATGGCCATTTATGCCGTCGTACTCGGCATTTACACAGGAATATTGTTGTCGGCTTTTAACGCCAGACCCTTGTGGAACACCTCCATTCTTGGACCACTCTTTCTCGTCTCCGGGATGTCGACCGGTGCGGCTGTCATCCTGTTGATCAGCAAGGACCACAAGGAGAGAAAGATCATGGGGAGAATAGACATCTTGTTGATTGTGATTGAGTTGTTCTTTATCATCCACCTTTTCATGGGCTTTATGGCAGGTTCTGAGGCCCAGATTAACGCTGCAAAACTCTTCCTTGGAGGAAGTTTTACGGCACCATTCTTTGGTTTGGTGGTCGTTTTGGGACTAATCTTTCCGGGGATACTCGAAATTATGGAACTGAAAGGCTGGAAAATACCGATTGTGGTGCCTGCGGTACTGATCCTCCTAGGCGGATTGATTTTCAGGTTTCTGATGGTCGAAGCCGGACAACTTACCAGATACCTCTATTAAAATTTTAAATTAGTCAAATGATGAAGAAAATACAAAACGACGGAACTTTCTACCTCAATCCCTACCTTGGTGGGGTGATACTCGGAACGGTGCTGTTGCTCTCTTTTTATATTTCCGGGCGTGGCCTTGGTGCCAGCGGTGCTGTAAAAAATACAGTGGCGGCCACCGTGAATGTAGTTGCACCGCAGCATGTCGAGAAATCGGCTTACTACAGCCAATTTGCGGGAGGCGACCATCAACCCATGAGCAACTGGCTCGTTTTTGAGGTACTCGGTGTTTTGGCCGGCGCCTTTGTTTCGGGGATCGTGTTCAACCGCCTGAAATTAAAAGTAGAGCATTCACCAAAAATTACCATCCGCAGGAGGCTCATCTTTTCCTTGTTGGGGGGGCTCATCTTTGGATTTGGCTCCCAACTTGCCCGCGGGTGCACCAGTGGTGCGGCATTAAGCGGAATGGCAGTCCTTTCTCTGGGCGGATACATTACCATGATTGCCATCTTCGGCACTGCCTTCGTTGCCGCATGGCTCTTCCGTAAAAACTGGATTTAAACCCTTCAAGCATAAAATAATGATCGGACCAATTATCTCTTCAGGTATTATCTCAACGGCATGGGACAATCTGTTTGCCGTTCTCCTGGGCATGGGTTTCGGATTTGCACTCGAATCCTCCGGATTTTCCTCCTCACGAAAAATCATAGGCACCTTCTTCGGTTACGATTTCGTGGTGGTGAAGGTATTCTTCACGGCAGCCATCGTGGCTTCACTTGGTTTACTCTACCTCAGTTACCTCGGGCTTCTCGACTTCTCGCAGCTTTACATTCAACCGACCTTCCTTGCTTCTGCCATCCTGGGTGGCGTGATCATGGGAGTCGGATTTGCCATGGGAGGTTTCTGTCCGGGAACAAGCCTTTGCGCCGCTGCAGTCGGGCGAATCGATGGTCTCGTCTTTTTCGGTGGGATGTTCATCGGCGTATTTCTGTTTTCGGAGGCCTTTCCCGTCTTCGAGAACATCTATTACAGCGGTTCGCAGGGCGCCAAAATGATCAACACACTCTTTGGCATTTCGCCCGAACTTTTCACTTTCATCCTGGTTCTGGCAGCAGTAGGCATGTTTGCCGGCGCTTCATGGGTGCAAAAGAAGGTAAAGAAAGTCAACTATTAAACATTGAAAAACAGCTGAATGCCGGCGATTTCGTGGTAACCAACCCAATGGCATGGCTTGATTCTATCTAAAAATTAATGACAACTCCATGGAACGAAAATACACCATTCTGGCAACCCTTCTGGTAGTTTTGGCATTGGGTCTTGTGGTCCTGCCCAAAGGAAGGAACCCGAAGGAGAGTGACCCCAAAGTGCTTCTGTCGGCCATTGCCGAGAAATCGCGCTACCTGAGTGCCGACCAGGTGACCCACAGGATCATTGAAAACGATCCGACACTCCTTCTGATTGACCTCCGCCCGGCTGAACAATATAAAATTTTCGCCTTACCAGGAAGTCTGAATATTCATCCCGACTCCTTGTGGAGCGATACAGGAATGGAACTACTGAATCAGCAGGGCAAAGACAAGGTTCTTTGCGCCAATTCTGATTTGCTGCCGGAAAAGGTATGGCTTTTGTGTGCGCGTCATGCCATCGGAAGGATTTACATTCTGAAAGGGGGAATGAACGAATGGTTCAACACCATCATCAGGGTACAACCTGCCACCGGCACTCCCTCCACGGCGGATCTCGACCTGATCAGCTTCCGCTTTGCGGCCCGGCAGTTTTTTGTGGGCACTGGTGAATCCGTCTCCAAAACCATGGAAACAAAAGAAAAAGAGGCTGTTACCATCGCTCGGAAGGCCCCTAAAACTTCATCGGGGGGAGGCTGTTGAATTTTATTCGGCCCTCAAACCAAAAAGCATCCATTGATAAAAAAAATATAGAAAAATGAACCGTTTCCTGAAAACAAACCTACAGTGGTTAAGTCTGCTCGGATTGGCCTTGATGCTCATTTTGCTGACTTTCCTATTTCGTCCGAACTCACCTCAATTCCAATTAAATGCAGACAATTCCATGAAATTAATCCTCGATCCTGCAGGTACCATCCGGCCACAGGATCTGGCGAACAGGCAACTTGTAGACATACGATCTGAAGAGCTATACGCCATGGGCCATCCGACCAATGCCATTTCCATGCCACTCCGCAAATTGCTCGACAAAGCGTCTGTACAACGGTTCAATGAACTGCTGCACGAAGGGAAAGAGGTGGTATTGTGCGGATCCAATGAATTACAGGCTACAGCTCCCTGGCTTCTACTCCGACAATTGGGATACAGAAATATTTTGTTGCTGGAAGGAGGAATCGGTCAAAATGGAATGTTGTTGGAGACAGACCAGGCCGCAAGTGAGAAATCGGTCATTGACAAATCTTTACTAAGCTCAAAACCGGAAACTGGCCAGGCCCCCGAATCCAAAAGTGAGGTAAAGAAAGCTGAAGTTGTCCTGCCTGTCAGGAAAGCCGCATCTGCCGGTGGTGGCTGTTAATTGAAGGAAATAGATTAGGTTTGTCGTTAAATTATATCAATCCTCATGAGAACTAAAATTTCAGTACTTCTTCTGCTAAGCATTTCAATATTCCTCCTTGCCTCCAGGTGGATCTCCGCGCAGGGTCAGGAAGCGTCGTGGACACCACAGCAACTTTTGAATCCGGCCGATCTTGCCAAAACACTTAACAACCCCAAGGCCATCCAACCAATTATTCTAAGTGTTGGCCCACAAGCAATTATAAAAGGATCTATTGATTTAGGATCTGCCATGTCGGCAGAGAATTTAAACAGGTTGAAGCTTCAGGTTGCCAAATTGCCTAAAGATGCCAACCTCGTCGTCTATTGCGGCTGTTGCCCTTTCGACAGGTGTCCCAACGTACGGCCTGCCCTGGCACTCTTGAAATCACTCCACTTCACCAATGTAAAGTTGTTGAACCTGCCGCGCAATGTCAAGGTCGACTGGATCGATCACGGTTATCCGCTTAGCGAGTAGAACCTCCAAACTTCATTCATGATGAGCAGAATCATGCTTTCGGTTGCGATTGTATTTTGCCATATTGCTGGCACTTTTGCAGCTTCACCGCCACTCCGCCCAGGCGACAAGGCGCCGGAGATCCTTCTCTCTTCCCCAACAGGAAAGTCTGTCCCTCTGTCATCTCTGAAAGGGAAGATCGTCCTTATTGACTTTTGGGCCACCTGGTGTGCACCTTGTGTTCAGGAACAACCCGAACTGGCTAAGCTTTACACGAAATTCAAGCATGCAAGATTCTCCAACGCCATTGGTTTTGAAATCTATGGCGTTTCACTCGATGCAAAATTGTCAAATTGGGAAAAGGCCATCAAAAACATGCAGCTAAACTGGGTCCAGGTAAGCGATCTAAAGTTCTGGAAATCACCGGTGGCTAAGGATTACAACATTCAGGAACTGCCATTCAACCTGCTGATAGATGCAAAAGGCGTGATTCTGGCCATCAACCTGCATGGCGTCGAACTTGAGAAAAAGTTGGCAAGTCTTCAGTAAAACACCCAAAGGTTAACGCTGAATCCTCGTGATCCGTTTCTTCTCCTCCCGTGCAATGACGATGGGAATTTTCTCTTCGATAACGTTGCTGGTATCGAGTCCAAAGGCCTTTACGTCATTGATACCCATGCGGCGAATGAAGTTGTGAAGTCCCATCGTAAAGCGCTTCAAAGGAGGCAGCCTGTAATCGTTGATCAGCACCCTGTCGAGGTTAACAAACAGGAAATCAGCAGGAATAGAATGTCTCTTGAGTGATTTGTAGTGACTGACCATGCTGATTTCGTGGGTCTTCTCCAGATCTTCCAAAACCTGTTTGAAATAAACATTGATGCGGCGTTCAACTTTAAATCCAAGATGAAACTCTACTTTGATGACGACACCCGGAACAATGTGGTGGACTGTATATTCAAAAGTATCGGGTGTATCGAGGCTGTCTATGTGCAGGAACCAGTAGGTATTGGCCCTCTTCGGATGTTTGTTGAAGATGGAAAACATGATCTTTGACTCAATGTGATCCAGTGAATTGGCCTTGGTGATATAGACCAGGTTCGTGGCAATCTTTGGCACATTGTAGTCCATGCTCAGTTCATGAATCACCTCCGTCTCCTTCTTCAGACTGGTAAAAGTGATAAATTTATTCTTGATCTTACGTCCAAAATACCACCCGTACATCACAATGAAGAAGAGCGAGGCCAACAAGATGGTCAACCACCCGCCGTCGACAAATTTGTGAAGATTGGCATAGAGGAAAGTGCCTTCGATGGTCAGGAAGAGAGCCAGTAGCAGCATCCGAAGAAAGAAATTCAACTTTCGCTTTTGCAGGTAGACCGACAACAGCAAGGTGGTCATGATCATGGTAATGGTAATGGAAAGACCATAAGCAGCTTCCATGTTTGATGACTTTGCGAAATAGATGACCACAAACGAACAGGCAATCCACAACAACCAATTGACGAATGGAATGTAGACCTGGCCTTTGATGGATGTCGGGTAAAGTACTTTGATACGTGGCCAAATATTTAGCGTAATAGCTTCGCTGATAAGCGTATAGGATCCACTGATCAAGGCTTGACTGGCAATAACCGCCGCAGCCGTGGCCACGATGACACCCGGAATCAAAAACCATTGCGGCATGATGGAGTAAAAAACGTTCACATTTTTGGCCTCACCCAGGTGGTTCAGCAACCATGCACCCTGACCAAAATAGTTGAGGAGCAGAGAGACTTTGACGAAGACCCAGGTAATCCGGATGTTCTTGATTCCACAATGACCCAAATCGGAGTAGAGTGCCTCGGCTCCGGTAGTGGCCAGAAATACTGCACCCAGCAGAATGACTGCCTCAGGATAAGTAGCTAAAAATTTGAAGGCGTAATAGGGATTCATGGCGGCCATGACACCGATACCATGAGTCAACTGACTGATTCCGAGAACGGCTAACAAAATGAACCAAAGGAACATAACAGGTCCAAAAATGCGGCCAATCAAACCGGATCCAAACTGTTGAAAGAAGAAAAGGAGCAGGAAAATAGAGAGTACAATGGGGACGACAGGTACATTCTCATAAAGAATTGTCAATCCTTCAACGGCCGATGTGACAGTGATTGCAGGAGTGATGACTCCATCCGCCAGCAAGGCACTTCCTCCAAGCATGGTGATGATGGCAATGAGATTTGTTTTTCTTCTCACCAGGGCAAACAGGGCAAAAATACCTCCCTCTCCATGGTTGTCGGCCTGAAGCGTGATAATCACATACTTAAAGGTGGTTTGAAGTGTAAGGGTCCAGAAGATACAGGAGAGCGCTCCATAGATAAGCAGTTCGTTGACGACCAATCCACCCTTCATGATGGCGTTCATCACATACAACGGACTGGTACCAATATCGCCGTAGACGATTCCAAGTGTGACCACTAATCCGGCCAGTGTGACTTTTTTAATACCTGAATGACTGTTTTCCATTCACCAAAAACTCGTTAATAAATGTTAAATCCAGAATAAGCGAACAAAAATATATCAAATGCAACAAAATTATTCCGGTTACAATAAAATAATACAATTACTTAAAGTTGGAGATGCCAAATTGGGTGGTTTGTTAACTTTCAAATGCGGCACTACATCGATTTTAAACTCATCACTCCTACCTCATCACTCATCACTCATCACTCAAATCAGCCTGATTCCCTTCTCCTCCAGTAGGATTCGTCTTTCTCTGTAGAGTGCGCCAATTGCCTTTTTGAAGACTTTTTTGCTGATGCCGAATTGATTGAATATGGCTGCGGCATCGCTTTTATCAGTCAAAGGAAGAAAACCGCCGGCACTTTTCAATTGGTCCAAAATATTTTTTGAAACACCATCAACTTGTTCATAACCAGGTCGATAAACAGATAAATCAATTTTCTTGTCTTCCCTGATTTTTTTGATGTAACCCTTCAATTGTTCTCCCTTCTTCAATGGTCCAGGCAGTTCGTCGTGGTAAAGGATTCCCCGGTGAAGTTGGTTGATGATGGCATTGTAGCCCAGCGTACTTTCACTTTCTACGATCAGAGCGACCTCTTGGCCAGGCTCGTAATCAGGAATCACGTTGTCCAAAAATTTTTCCAGTTTTGCGGAGGCGGCAATTCTTCCCGAATCAGGATCCAAATAAACGTAGACCAGGTAAGATCTGCCGGCTACCATGTTCATCTTTTGTTCCCGAAAAGGAACCAAAAGGTCTTTCATGAGCCCCCAGTCCAAAAATGCACCGACGTTGTTGACGGCATTGACACCCAGCATCGCAAACTCACCAACCTGGGCATATGGTTTTTCGGTCGTTGCAATGATTCTGTCCTCAGAATCGAGGTAAATAAAGACCTCCAGCTCCTGGCCGACTTCGCACACTTCAGGCACATAACGTGCAGGAAGAAGGATCTCTCCCCTTTCGGCTCCATCCAGATAGACGCCAAAATCCACAAATTTCACCACTTTGAGGGTGTTGTATCTTCCCGTTTCGATCATGGTAATTAATTTTTACCGTTCAGTATCATTTCAGAGAATGCTCTTCCAGCATGGAAGGCCCTCAGATTGAGATCCACCATTTCGACTCCTTTTTTTGAGAAGAGCGCCGCAATGGCCGATTCTATACTTTGCAAAGGTAGTTCAATAAAAGGAGAGGCTGCACCCAGAAGTACCATGTTGGATGCTTTGATGTTGCCCGCAGCTTTGGCCATGCTTTCTGCATCCAGGGAAACTACCCGGGGAAGTCTGTTGATGGTATCCAGAATGATTTCAGGATCCGGATAATCGGGGATGTTGACGAAGGGATTTGTACTGGTAATCACGTACCCATTGGGAGCAAGGAAGCCCAGGTAACGCAATGACTCCAGTGGTTCAACCGAAAGGATGAGTTGAGCCTCACCCGATGGAATCAGATCGGAATAGATGGGCTGGTCTGACAAACGGAGATAAGATTGCACAGCACCTCCCCGCTGACTCATCCCGTGGGTCTCTGCCTGTTTGAGGAAGAGGTCGTTCCCGACAGCGGCCAGGCCCAAAACAGTTGCGATGGACAATATTCCCTGTCCACCAACTCCTGCTAAAACTATATCACACTTCATGGCTGTACAATTCGTTTGGATTTAAGGTCATTGAGTTCAGCATTTTTTTCTTCTTGTTTGCTTTTGAATGCATTCCCTTCGGGGGATGATGACAGAAACGCCATGGAAGGCAATCTCTTTTTGGAGCAACGCTACAAGTAGTTCGTGGTTCCTTGGCAAGGACTCCAGCACATGGATATGCTCCGGTGAGACTCCCAGTCCCTCACAAATGGCTTCGAGCCTTCCTGCTGCAGAGGAATCTTGTCCGCCGGTCATTGAGATTGATTCGTTGTCGCCAATAATCAGCACGATATTCGATTGCTCGTTCACGGCATCCAGCAGTCCAGTCATCCCTGAATGGGTAAAGGTCGAATCGCCGATTACGGCAATGGATGGAAAGAGACCCGCATCGGCAGCTCCCTTCGCCATGGTGACCGAAGCACCCATGTCGACACAGCTGTAAATAGAGTTGTAGGGAGGCAATGCACCCAGCGTGTAACAGCCAATGTCTGAGAACACCCTGCCTTTGCCGAAAGTTTCCATCACTTCATTCAGAGCGCGGTAAGTATCGTGGTGGCCACAACCCTTGCAAAGGGCGGGTGGTCTGTTGACCAGGGACAATGAATCCTGGGAGACGAATGGCTTTTCAATCTTTAGCGCGGCTGCAACAACGTCGGGATTCAATTCTCCGGCCCTTGGCAAATTGCCGCTTAGCCTACCGAGAATTTTTTTACCCCTTCCAAAAAATCCCTTCAACTGTTCCTCAACCAAGGGGTATCCCTCTTCCAGAACAAGAATTTCATCTACCTGTGATTCAAGTTTTTTCAACATTTTTTCGGGAAGCGGATAGTGCGAAATCTTCACCACCGGATAGGGAGAAGTATCCCTGTAATTCTCCTTGTAATAGTTGAAGGCTATTCCACAGCAGACGATTCCAAGACTTGAATCCGATCCTTCTATAAATTGGTTGAAAGGAGATTTTTCCGAGTAATCCGTCAATAATTCCTGCATTTCAAGCAAGTGGTTGTACCTTTTTCTCGCATTGGCAGGAAGCAGCACGAATTGCATCGTATCTCCTGGAAGGACAAGCAGGTTTTCATCCCGTCGATTTTCAACAAGTGCAACACCTGAACGTGAATGGGCCAACCGGGTGGTGATACGGATCATTACCGGCAGACCGGTCTTTTCGGAAAGATCCAATCCTGCCAAGGCCATGTCATAGGC
>CAZGSQ010000093.1:0-15165 GCA_964528535.1 uncultured Tangfeifania sp.
GTATTGATAAGTCAGGTAATATGTCTGTTTCATTTACAAAAAAAGGCGAGCGTCACAATTATAGTTTTGAGAATGAAAATAAAGGACTGTTTTTGAAAAAATTCTGAATTTATTTCGACAAGAAAATCTGGGATATTGCAATTAATTATAATTCAATCCAATAGTTCCTCTGCATTATTTTAAAAGGGATTCGGACTGCTTGAGCCTGAATCCCTTTTTTAGCTCTGCTTTGAAGTGGTTGTAACCAGAAAAATAAGGTCCCAGTAAACGGAATGTTTACTGGGACCTCTTGTAGCGGGGGTAGGACTCGAACCCACGACCTCCGGGTTATGAGCCCGACGAGCTACCAACTGCTCTACCCCACAGTATATTTTTTAAAACCAACTGTGTTTGGTTTTGTGGGGACAAAGATAGCCAAATTTTCCGGTTTTGCAATTAAAATGCAAGTTTTTTGTGTATGTTTGGATTTTCAAGAAAACGCTTCACATGCCGGCAGAAAGAAAAAGAGATAAACTGAAGAAACTATTCAAGAATCCCTACAGGATTGTTATCTTCAACGACCTCAACCTTCATATTATCAAACAGATCAGGTTTGATGCCCGTACCCTAATGCTTTGGCTGGTCGGTGCCATCGTTTCAATTATCATTGGCGTAACCATCCTTATCGCATTTACTCCCTTGCGGGAATATATCCCAGGATATCCAAGCGGTAAATTTCGCGACAAACTGATTCAAAATGCCCTGGTTACAGACTCACTCGAGCAGAAAATAAACCTTTACGACCGCTATTTTCGCGACATGCGTGCCATGCTCAGCGGCGAAAATTCATTGGATTCTGCGACGAAACGTGATTCCATCGTTCGACCCAATCTCAACGAACTGAAACGTGTCAACCACGACAGTGTTTTCAAGGATGAACTCGAGCAGGAACAGTTTAACCTGCACATCGGATCAGGGAGTTCAAGAAAAAGCGGACTGGCCAGCTTGCTCTTTTTCCCTCCCCTGAAAGGAATGATCACGGGGAAACAGGACATTGCAGCGGGACACTATGGCGTGGATGTAGTGGCAAAACTTAACGCAAGAATTTCGGCGGCCCTCGATGGAACTGTCATCTTCTCAGAATGGACCATGGAAACGGGCTATGTGATTATGGTTCAACACGATCAGAATATCGTTACCTGTTACAAACACAATTCGGAACTCCTAAAAAAACAAGGCGATAAAGTCAAGGCTGGCGAGGTGATTGCCATCATGGGGAATACTGGAAAAGAGACTACCGGGCCTCACCTCCATTTCGAACTATGGGTCAATGGCAACCCAATCAACCCCGAAGATTACATCAGTTTCTAACCTCTTTCCCAACATGAAGAAGATAGCACTCTTAGGCGCTACCGGATCAATCGGACAACAAACACTTGAAATCATTGGGAAAAATCCCGATATGTTCTCGGTAGAAGTCCTTACTGCCAACAACAACGCCGAACTGTTGATCGCACAGGCTTTGAAATTTTTGCCCAACGTGGTTGTTATCAGCAATGAAGAAAAGTACCAGCAGGTAAAAGAGGCATTGTCCCATCTGCCTACCAAGGTTTATACAGGGTGCGACGCCATTGCGCAAGTGGTCGAAATGGGAAGTATCGACACGGTTGTAACCGCCATGGTAGGCTACTCAGGATTGTTGCCTACGCTTAGGGCAGTGAAGGCAGGCAAACAGATTGCCCTGGCCAACAAGGAAACCCTCGTCGTCGCCGGCGACCTGATTACAAGACTTGCCGTTGCCAACAGGGTTGAGATCCTTCCCATAGATTCGGAACATTCGGCCATCTTCCAGTGTCTTGTCGGGGAAGCTGAGGAGTCTGTCGAAAAAATCATACTTACCTGTTCGGGAGGTCCTTTCCATGGGAAAACTGCTGCCGGGCTTGAACAAGTCACCCTCATGGAGGCACTCAAACATCCCAGGTGGGAGATGGGAGCTAAAATCACCATCGATTCAGCCACGCTGATGAACAAGGGATTCGAGGTCATCGAGGCAAAATGGCTCTTCGGACTTAAACCTGAGCAAATTGAGGTAGTGGTGCATCCGCAAAGCATCATCCACTCCATGGTGCAATTTTGCGACGGCTCCATCAAGGCCCAACTCGGGCTTCCTGACATGCGAATACCCATACAATTTGCCCTGGGATACCCCATGCGCATCAGGAATTCTCTGCCCCGTTTCAATTTTTCAGATTGCTCAGCCTTCACTTTTACACCGCCCGATACAAAAATATTTCGTAACCTTGCACTTTCTTATGAGGCACTGTACAAAGGTGGTAACCTTGCCTGCGTGCTGAATGCTGCCAATGAGGTCTCCGTGAAAGCGTTTCTAAACGAAAGAATATCTTTTACGGATATTGCCGTCATCAATGAACGGGTCATGGAACACATCTCCTGGATCCAGCATCCTGAATTGGATGATTACATTGAGACAGACAAGGCCTCACGTCACTTTGCCGAAGAGATAATATTGAAAATGAAGTAAATAAACAACATACTTTACATGATGGTAATTTTGATTAAAGCCGCTCAGCTGATCCTGAGCCTCTCCATACTGGTGATCCTGCATGAATTCGGACACTTCATCTTCGCCAAAATTTTTCATTGCAGGGTAGAGAAATTCTACCTCTTCTTCGATCCCTGGTTTTCACTCTTCAAGACACAAAGGGGTGAAACGGAATATGGCATAGGATGGCTGCCCCTTGGTGGCTACGTAAAGATCTCCGGGATGATCGATGAATCGATGGACAAGGAGCAGATGAAACTACCACCTGAGCCTTGGGAATTCAGGTCAAAAACCACCTGGCAGCGACTAATCATCATGATCGGCGGGGTGTTGTTCAACCTTATTCTGGCACTTGTACTCTATGCGATGATCCTGTTCGTTTGGGGCGAACAATATCTGCCCAATCAAAATGCAAAATTCGGAATCGTCGTTTCCGATACCGGTCGTGAAATTGGCCTGCAGAACGGAGATAAAATTCTCTCTGTAGATGGAAAAACGATAGAAAGCTTTACCAAGATTGTACCAACCATCGTTCTTGATGGTGCTCAATCGATCGAAATACTGCGGGATACACAGAAACTGACGCTTCAAATCAAGAAGGAGATCATTCCCAAACTTCTCACTGACAAGAATATTCTATCGCTCCGCGTTCCTTTTGCCTGCAAGATCATCGCTTTTGCCAAACAATCGCCGGCCAGGGATGCCGGATTGGAACTCGGCGACGAAATTCTTACCATAGACAGCATCAAATTCAAATTCTATGACCAGTTTGTAGACCAACTGGCTGCCTCTAAAGGAAAAGAGATCAACGCACAGATTCGCCGGAACGGGGTACTCTCTTCACGTAAAATAACCATTGGAACTTCAGGATTAATTGGGATCCAGCGTGCCTATGACCTGGAGGGCGTCTTCGAATACAAGACCATCCACTACACCTTCCTGGAGTCGATTCCTGCCGGAATCGCCAAAGGATACCGCACGGTGGGTGATTATCTCAAGCAATTTAAATTGCTTTTCTCGCCAAAAACCAAGGCTTATGAATCACTTGGAGGATTCATCGCCATCGGGAACATCTTCCCCAGCGTATGGGATTGGGAGTCGTTCTGGAACCTCACAGCCTTCCTCTCCATTATTTTGGCAGTGATGAATATTTTGCCGATACCAGCCCTGGACGGAGGACATGTACTTTTCCTGCTCTACGAAATTGTCACCAGGCGCAAACCAAGCGATAAGTTTCTTGAATATGCCCAGATTGCCGGAATGGTTCTTCTCTTCAGCCTTTTGCTCTATGCCAATGGGAACGATATCATAAAATTATTTAGGTAACAATTGGAATAACCGATCAAAACTATTGCTATATTTGCCGGCAAACGCTAAAAACAGGACGCTATGAACTTATTTATATTGGGTGTATTAAGTGGTGCGCATGTCATATTGATTATTGCTGCATTGCTCCTTTTGTTTGGAGGCCAAAAAATACCTGAATTAATGGGTGGACTCGGAAAAGGGATGAAAGAGTTCAAGAAAGCCATGAAAGAGGACGAGCCAACCACTCCTCCATCTTCTGCTCCTCCAGCCCCAACAGAAGAAAAGAAAAAAGAACCATGGAACCAATAGTTCAAGTTGATGATATTTAAAAAAGACCCTGACGTAACCCGCCAGGGTCTTTTTTTCTTTCTCTAATCTTGTAACGATTTCACATTACCTTCGTCTTATAGGGAGATGTATAAAAATGTTTCACCAAAAATTAGCTCGTTATGAAAAGTAAAATGATGCGCAATGCTATTGCTTTGTTGCTGATAACCTTCGCTTTTACATCCGTTTCCTGTATTCCCCACATCCATGGCAATGGCAAAGTTGTCAAGGAGGAGCGGTCCGTCGCAAACTTTGAGGCCATCTCTGTCAGCAACGGCATCGAGGTCCTTATCAACCAGGACACTTTTCAGAAAGTAGTGGCTGAGACCGACGAAAACATTCAGAAGATATTGAAAACTGTCGTTTCAGGTGGAAAACTTAAAATTTACATGGAAGAAGGAGTCCTCCACACCAAGAAATTGAAAGTGTATGTCACCGTGAAGTCATTGAAATCTGTCGAAGGCAGTTCAGGGTCGAACGTAAAAACCGACAACAAAATTACCGCCGAAAATCTCAAAATCGATGTTTCCAGTGGATCGCATGTTAGCATGGAGGTCGCGTGCAACCAGCTCAAAACAGAATCCAGCAGTGGTAGTCACCTTTCAGTTTCAGGCACTGCGCAATCAATTTCGGCCGATAGTTCAAGTGGTGCAAGCATTGACGCTGCAAGCCTGGTAGCCGAAAAAGGGAATGCCTCAGCTTCCAGCGGCGCACATGTAAAGGTACAGGTAACCAAAGATCTGAAAGCACACGCCAGCAGTGGCGGAGGAGTCACAGTCCTGGGCAATCCTGCCACGCGCGACACAGACAGCTCGAGCGGAGGATCTGTGAACTTCAAGTAGCACAATTTCTGCAATCCTCCTGTAACGTTTCTATTTCGCATTCGTCTTTGGAATGAAGAAACTAAATACATTATCATGAATCGTAAAAAATCGTTCATTTTTGCAGCATTGTGGATATTGGCCATTTCTTTGACATCTATAACTTGCATGGCGCAAACAGATGGAAATGGGAAAATTTCACGGGAAGAGCGCAAACTTACAGGTTTCAAGGCTATTTCTGTAAGAAACGCTATCCGCTTGATTATCAGACAGGGAGATGAACAAAAAGTCGTTGCAGAAGCCGATGAAAACATCCTTCCTTATCTGAAAACAGAGGTTGTAGCGGGTGAATTAAGAATTGGCATCAAGGGAAACATCAACCATGTCAAAACAATGAATGTGTATGTCACTGTCAAACAACTCAATGAATTGGATGCCAGTTCAGCATGCAAAGTTACGACTGACACCAGGATAGAAGCCGGCGACATGAAAATCAATTGTACGAGCGGATCAGCAGTGAACATGGAGCTCTCCTGCAGCAACCTGACCCTTCGGTCCAGCAGTGGCAGTGCCCTGGTGCTCACAGGAACTGCACAATCAATTTCTGCTGAAAGTTCAAGCGGTTCGGCACTTGTCACCACAGACCTGAAGGCAGAAAAAGCAATGCTTGACGCTTCCAGCGGCGCTGCATTGGTCGTTCAGGTCACCAAAGAAGTTAAAGCACATGCCAGCAGTGGAGGACAGATCTCCATCACCGGGAATCCTGCCATCAGGGATTCTGACAGTTCAAGCGGAGGATCAGTCAGTTTCAAATAAAAAAAAGTACCCTGATGGTCGCATCAGGGTACTTTTTTTATGGAATTATGGAACCTAATCTCTTCGCATGATGCCGTAACAAATGATCTTGACAATGGCATCCACACTCTTCCCCAAATCATTCGAACGGTAAGGCCCTGCAGAAAGCGGCATCTCCAAACCACGAATCGCGGTAGTGATACCAATGGCCACCAGGGTAAAGTCCTTGATCACAAATTTGTGCTGCCTGGCTCCGTCCAATAGAATCCGTTTCATCATACGAATCTCCTCCTGATCGTATTGTGATTTGATCTTGTCGATGAACTCTACAGCTGCCGTATCATTTTCGATGGCATTGTAAAAATTGGCCAACTGTCTGTATGTGGTGATTTTAGTCATTACATAATCACGCAATTTATCGGCAGGATCCATGTCCTTCTGAAGTACTTTGGCCAATTCCACCCTCAAGATGTCTGCCTCCTTTTGAATTACCTCCTGAAAGAGATCCTCTTTGCTGCTAAAATAGTAGTAAAGAGAGCTTTTCCCCTTTCGAACGGCATTGGCTATGTCGTCCAGCGTGGTTTTTTTGTACCCGAATTTGCTGAAAATTTCCTGTGCAATGGTTAAAATGTTCTCACGAACTGCATCTTTTTTGGTACCTAAGTTTTCGTTGCTCATTGGATTTCGTTCATCATTATTGACCAAATATAATTATTTTGTTGTAGAAACAACAATTTTGAAGTCGAGTTGCTTTTTTTCAAGATTGGCCCTGAGTATCTCGATTTCAACATCATCACCCAGCTGGTAACGTTTCCGCGACCTTCTTCCGGTGATGCAATAGTTCTTTTCATCGAACTGGTAATAGTCGTCGGTAAGCTCGTGGAGCGGCACCATTCCCTCGCATTTGTTCTCTTCAAGCTCCACATAAATGCCCCATTCGGTTACACCTGAAATGACTCCTTTGTAATGCAAACCGATCTTATCGGACATAAATTCTACCTGTTTGTATTTGATGGAAGCCCTTTCGGCATTCGCAGCCCTGTTCTCCATGTCGGAAGCGTGCTTGCACATCTCCTCAAATTTGTTGGCTGCAACAGAGGTTCCATCGTGCAAATATCTGTCCAGCAACCTGTGCACCATCATGTCGGGATACCGTCGGATCGGAGAAGTGAAGTGTGAGTAATATTCGAACCCCAAGCCATAATGGCCGATGTTTCTGGTAGAATAGGCTGCCTTGGCCATGGTACGAATGGCAAGTGTCTCGATCACGTTCTGCTCCTTCTTCCCATTAACATTGGTAATCAACTGATTCATGGAGGCAGTTACGGTGGCGGGCGAATTTGTCATGATGCCATAGCCGAAACGCTTGATGAAATGGTTGAATTTCTCCAACTTCTCCGGATCAGGCTTGTCGTGGATCCTGTACACGAAGGTCTTCTCCTTCTTTCTTGCTCCGGGCTTCCCAATCAGTTCAGCCACCTTTTTATTGGCCAGAAGCATAAACTCTTCGATCAGCTTGTTGGAATCCTTCGACTCCTTGAAAAAAACATTAACCGGCTTCCCGGCAGGATCAACCAAAATTTTAACCTCCACCCTGTCGAAATCAATGGAACCTCCCTCAAAACGCCTGGCACGAAGTTTCTTGGCCAGGTTATCCAGCGTCGTAATCTCCTCTTTCATGTCGCCCACTCCGGTCTCAATGACTGCCTGTGCCTCTTCATAACTAAACCTTCGGTCGGAATAGATCACAGTCCGCCCAAACCACTCCTTGTGTATCTTGGCATTTTCATCCAATTGGAATACTGCCGAATAGCAAAGCTTCTCCTCATGGGGACGCAACGAGCAGACCCCGTTCGACAGCCTCTCCGGCAACATGGGTACCACCCTGTCGACCAGGTAGACAGAGGTAGCCCTGGTATAGGCCTCCTCCTCAATGATAGAGTTCATCCTGACGTAGTGCGTCACATCGGCAATGTGTACTCCGACTTCCCAGAGCCCATTTTCGAGTTTCTGGATGGAGAGGGCATCGTCAAAATCCTTTGCATCAGCAGGATCTATGGTGAATGTAGGAATTTTCCTGAAATCCCTGCGGTTGGCAATCTCCTCCGCGGATATTTCCATAGGAATCTTGTTGGCTGCTTCATCCACCTTCTCCGGATATTTGTAAGGCAGTCCAAACTCTGCCAGGATGGCATGCATTTCCGTGTTGTTGGAACCCGCATCACCCAATACATCAATGATTTCGGCAAATGGATTTCGCGCCTTTTCGGGCCAGTCGAGAATTCTTGCTACCGCCTTCTGACCATTTTTGGCCCCCTTCAGCTTATCCTGCGGAATGAAAAGATCAAATGGCATTCGCTTGGCAGGGATCAGAAAAGCAGAAAACTTGGAAATTTCAACGGTGCCAACCAAGGTTCTCTGCGCACGCTCAACCACCTCAACCACCTCGCCTTCCGCCTCGCTCTTCTTCCTTCTGGCGAATAGCCTGATTTTGACCTTGTCGCCGTCGAGGGCATGGTTCATGTTGGGAGCCTGAATGAGAACAGTATCGTTAAGTTCTTCACAAAAAACCTGCCCCGATCCTTTGTAGTTGAGCTCCATGATACCGGTAAAATTACTGCCACTCTTCGCCTTTAACCTGAACCTGCCTTTGGAAACCTCCTCAAGAACTTCATTCTCACGCAACTCCTGCAAGGCTACACTCACCATCAGTTGGGTCGTTGTATTCTTGGCACCTATCTTTGCAGAGAGTTGTTTGTAATTGTAGACATAGGTTGGTTCCTCATAAAACAGGGCCATGATCGATGTTTTTAACCCGGCTTTGTTGAAGTTAAGGGCTTGTTCCAGTTTCTTTCCTTTGGACATGGGATTCGCTTTTTTTAATCCATTAAATGTACAGTTAAATTTCGAATTCTCAAGGTATCTATTCGAAAATAAAAAAGAGGAACAATGCTAAAATTTTCAATTTTCGATTCAATGGCATGGGCATGGGGCCCAAAATGTTAAACCAATGTTCGAAGTACCATCAAAAAGCCCTTGTGGTCTTAGATTGGGTCTAAACAATTATATTTGCAGAAAACCTGTCTCCTCAATTATTCAAAAGTTTGCACATGAAAGTAATAGACTTGATACTCCCTCCGAAAAAAACCATTTTCTCTTTCGAACTACTTCCTCCCCTGAAAGGCCAAAATGCTTCGAAACTGTACGAAACGATTGATGAATTGATTGAATACAAACCCCAATACATCAATTTGACCACCCATCGCGACGAGATTGAATAC
Source organism: uncultured Tangfeifania sp. (assembly GCA_964528535.1). Lineage (GTDB taxonomy): Bacteria > Bacteroidota > Bacteroidia > Bacteroidales > Prolixibacteraceae > CAINVV01. Next base: position 9,075 of record CAZGSQ010000093.1, read on the forward strand.
CGTCCCCTCGAAAACGGACTGCTCGAAAAGAAAATAGTCCGCAAACGTCCGGGTACGGTGGCCATCGCTGCCGCCATCCAGCACAAATACGGAATTCCCGTTGTACCCCATGTCGTATGCGGGGGTTTTACAAGGGAAGAGACAGAAAACATGCTGATTGACCTCAATTTCCTGGGAATCAAAAATGTGCTCGCCCTTCGTGGTGACGGATTGAAATCAGAGAGTCAGTTCATACCGGAGAAGAATGGCCATACCCACGCCAATGAACTCGTAGAACAAATCGTTCATCTCAGGAGTGGCAAATACCTCGATCCGGAGCTCAAGAACAAGACGGCCCTCGACTTTTGCATCGGCGTAGCCGGCTATCCCGAGAAACATTCGGAGGCCTCCAATCCTGTTACTGACCTTCAATACCTGAAACAAAAGGTGGATGCAGGTGCCGAATACATAGTTACCCAGATGTTTTTCGACAACAAAAAATACTACGAATTTGTCGACCGCTGCAGGGCTGCAGGAATCAATGTCCCAGTAATTCCGGGGATCAAACCACTGGCCCTGATGAACCAAATCACCCTGCTTCCCAAAATTTTCAGCATCGACATTCCGGAGGAGTTTGCTTCGGAAGTAAGAAAATGTAAAACCAACGACGAAGCCAGGCAAGTAGGCACCGAATGGGCCATTCTTCAGGCAAAAGACCTGATTGCCAACAATGTACCATGCCTTCATGTCTACACCTACGGCATCACTGACAACACAAGGCAAATTGCCCGAACCATTTTATAATTCGTACGATGCACCAACTTGTTTTTGCCACCAACAATGCACACAAGCTAAAAGAATTGGGCGAAATCCTCAACTCTGAATTCGAACTGCTCAGCCTGAACGACATCTCCTGTCATGACGACATTTCGGAAACCGGCAATACTTTGGAAGCCAACGCATCACAGAAATCGTTTTACATCTGGGACCGTTACGGGATCGATTGCTTTTCGGATGATACAGGACTCGAAATAGCGGTTCTGAACAACGAGCCGGGTGTCCTTTCGGCCAGGTATGCCGGCGAAGGGCGAAATTCAGACGACAATGTGAACAAAGTGCTTGCAGAGATGAAAGGGCAAACCAACCGAAAAGCCTGTTTCCGTTGCCTAATCTCCCTAATTATCAGTGGACAGGAATTTCTGTTCGAAGGACGCGTGGATGGAGAGATCCTCGCTGAACGTCAGGGTGCGGGAGGATTTGGTTACGACCCCATTTTTCGTCCGGATGGCTTCTCAAAATCATTTGCAGCGATGGAGGCAGGGGTGAAAAACAGCATCAGCCACCGGGGACGTGCCGTTCAGAAACTGGTTAAGTTCCTGGCGGAGGAGTATCCGCATCTTCCCGACAAATAATGAAATCCATCCTCTGCCTCCTGCTTTTGCTGCCACTTTTGACAGCCGGCCAGAGCCGAATCGGGGAGTGGAGTGCACATGTCTCATTCAATTCTGTCATTCAGGTCGAAGAGATGCCCGACAACCTTGTGGCCGCCACCTCCAATGGGATTTACTTCGTTGCCAAAAAAGGATTTGCGCTCTCCTCTAAAACGAAAGTTGAGGGGCTTGCAGAGGTTGGCATTTCTGCCGTAGCCTATTCTCCCTCTGCCAACATTTTGCTGACAGGTTACGAAAGCGGCAACCTCGACCTGTTTCAGGATTTGCAAATCAAACATCTTCCAGATCTTACCAGGAAGGCCGATCTGCCCAACAAAACCATCCACAGGATCATCTGCGAAGGCAATTTCGCTTTTCTCTGCACTGCCTTCGGCATCGTCAAGATAGATTTGCTCAAAATGGAGGTATCAGAGACCTGGTACCTGGGACCCAACTTCGATTTGAAAGAGGCCTTCGATTTGACCTCCTTTGGCAACAGCTGGTGGGTCGCCACCAACCATGGGATCTTCAAGGCAGACAAAAGTGGCAGCAACCTGCAGGATTACAGAAACTGGCAACTTCAGACCACTTTGCCACAGCCCGATGCCGGCTTCTCCTCACTTGCCACTTGGGATGGATTGCTTTTTGCAAACGAAACCACCAACGACCGTATTCTCGCAAGCGACGGCAAAACCTGGTCGAACAGGTACGCCGAAATAAAAAATATTCGTAGAATCAAATCTTCACCCAATGGACTTTTGGTTCTTGCAGACGGAGAGTTGTGGCTGACAGGTTCATCAGGAAATACCAGGATCAATAGCTATCTTCAAGGTTTTGGTCAGACAGGCATCGATCCACGTGATGCCCTTGTAAGTAACAGCGGCGAACTCTGGATAGGCGATTACCGCGAAGGTCTTACCCGCCGCACCAACAACTCCTCATTCCTGCATTACCTGCCCAATTCTCCCGGGAGTGACCAGATTTCGGCCATGAAGACAACAGCCGATCTTCTTTTGATGGCCACGGTTGTCAAAAATACTGCAGGAACACCCGAAGCAGCCCTCTCTATTTTTCAGGCGGGTATCTGGCAAAATCTCACCGCAGCCGATGATGCCGGACTTCAGGCGGTCGCTCCAATCACTGCATTTGCCTTTGGCAACACCAGCCCCGATGAATTCTGGGCTTCATCAGCCGGATCAGGCTTGCTCTACTTTCAGAAGAACAGGGTTTTTGCCAGGTACAACGAATTGAACTCCACCATGGGTGCCATCAATGGATCATGCAAGGTAGAAGGAGTATCCCTCGATGCGCAGGGCAACTTGTTTTACGCCAACCCTACCGGGAAGGTAAGGGTTGGAACTCGTGCTGCCAATGGCACCTTTTCAGCATTACCCTACCCTGGTATGAATTTTTCTGATGATCCAATGGGCGAAATTACCACGACGGCGTCTGGAACCCATTGGGCCCTCCTACCGGTAGAAGGGCTCTTCGCCTGTCAAACAAAGGGTGCCATCGAAAATATTTCAGACGACCAATACCGCAAAGTGGCAGTTCAAAGCCGCTTCAGCAATGGCACAACCACGCTGCTATCCCAGTTCACTGGCATCTCATCCCTTGCGGAGGATCAAAACCATCAGCTCTGGGTCGGAACAAACAGTGGTGTGGTGGTCTACGTCAATCCCGACAAAATATTTGAACCCGGACCATTTTACGGATCGCAACCCTCTATCGACGACGGTGAAGGATTGTTCAAACCCCTGCTCGACAAAGAAAAAGTTACAGCAATAGCAGTGGACGGCGGAAACCGAAAATGGATTGGCACGGCCCTTTCGGGGGTATTCCTGTTCTCAGAGACCGGAGATCATCTCTTGCGTCACTTTAACAGTCAAAATTCTCCCTTGCTCTCCGATCAGATCCTTTCGATTACCATTTCACCACAGAGCGGGCAGGTCTACTTTGCCACATCCCGTGGACTGATCTCTTACAAAAGTGATGCCGCTGCCGGACTACCAGAATTAGGCAAGGCTTACGTCTGGCCAAATCCATTGAGGGAAACGCATGCATCGGGTGTTACCATCGACGGACTCACAGAAGGGACAGAAATCCGCATTACTGACGTGACGGGAAATCTTGTTTATAAGACGACCTCACTGGGAGGCCGGGCCTTGTGGAATGCCCAAAATGCAAGAGGAGTAAGGGTTGCCACCGGGGTCTACCTGATCTTCTGCTACTCGCCCCAAATGAAAAGTTCAAAAATTATCAAGTTGCTCGTTATTCACTAAATCAAAAAATGCTCCCATCCGGAAAATCCAATCTATCTTTACAATCCATCACTGATATCTCATATCTCATAACTCATATCTCATAACTCATATCTCCCTCCCATGTATTTCAAAACAGAAGGCATCCTTCTCCACGGTCTCAAATATGGCGACAACGGCCGTATCGTGACCGTTTATACCGAAGCCTTCGGCAGATGTTCTTTTCTTCTGCAAGGAATTCATGGCAAGAAATCGGCCAACAAAGCCAATCTGCTACAACCCCTGTTTCTACTGGGGATGGAGATCGACCACAGGCAAGGAAGAGAGTTGCAGCGTGCACGTGAGATCAGGATGAACCATTCGTACCAGACAGTGCCCTATGATGTCGTCAAATCATCCCAGGCACTCTTCCTGTCTGAATTTTTGCACAAAGTGCTAAAGGAGGAGGAGGCCAGACCAGAACTCTTTCATTTCCTGAACCACTCCTTTCAGATTCTCGATTTGCTTGAAGAGGGAGCCGCCAATTTCCACCTTGTCTTCCTTGCCCAGCTAACCCGTTACATGGGATTTGCCCCAACCAGCAACCACTCGCCTGACAGGCCAATTTTTGATCTGGCTTCCGGGGCATTCACGGCCACTCCGCCGCCGCATCCCTATTTTCTGGATGAGGCCGAAAGCCGGATCCTCGTGGAGATCATCAGCATCTCCTACGAAGAGATAGGCACACTGGTATTAAGTTCTTCCCTTCGCAACAAGATGTTAATCAAAATGATCAATTATTTTTCGCTCCATCTGGGAGTCCAATTGAACATAAAATCATTGGACATTCTTCACGAAATGTTCTCCTGAAAATTTCATCCATGGAAATGAAATCTCCCGACCGAACGAAGGAACAATCATTTATAAAGCTATGAAACAATTTATTCGCAATCCTTAATTCGCATTTCGCAATTCTCGCTTTCCTGCACTTCCCAATTTTAATTACAAAATGTATCCATTCTATTTCACCATCCAATTGCCATTCACAATTTTTTCCGTACGTTTGTAAAAGATATTAATTCAGTATGACCGTTACAAAACTTCCAACAACGAAGAAGAATGCCTTCGTGACGATGATGGAGATAGCAGAGGAGTACAAGGCCACAAACCTTGTAGATCCGATGTCGGGTCTTCCTTGTCCGGATGATTTGATCAACCTGGTTGACAAGTACATGCGGGCCGGGAACAACGATTTTTCTCCAAGTGAAGGGGTCGGGTCGCTGAGAGAGCAGATTGTCTCTTTATTCAACAATCAGAACAACACAGATCTTCAAGCCGAAACCGACCTAACCATCACCGCCGGCCCGTCACAGGCCATGTCAACAGCCATTACCACTTTTGTCAAAGAGGGTGATGAAGTTATCCTGTTCGAACCCGTACAGGAATCCTATGCCCAATTGATTGAAATGACAGGTGGGCGCCCTATTTACATCAACCTGAAACATCCAGAATACCGGATCGACTGGGATGAGGTAAAGAAGACAGTAACGACCAAGACCAAGATGATCGTTATCAACAATCCACAGAATCCCAATGGACAAATTTTCAGTCTGGAAGATTTTGACCAGCTCAAACGGATGACCAACGGAACAAGACTCGTCATCCTTAGCAACGAGACCTTCGGAAACATTGTTTACAACGGATTTCACTTCAACAGTGTTGCTTCCATCCCCGAACTTGCCGCCAAGAGTCTGGTAGTCTCCTCTTTTGGGGCCATGTTCAACATCAATGGCTGGGGAATCGGTTACATCGCAGGACCCGAGAAGTTGATGACAGAATACCGCAAAACACAGCAATACCAAGGATTTAGTGTCAACACACCGGCACAATACGCCCTTGCCGAATATTTAAAACAAGGACAGGATTTCAAGGAGATCAACGCCCTTTACCAGTCGAAAAGGGATTATTTCCTCGAATTGCTTGAAGGAAGTAAATTTGAATGGATTCCCACCAAATCTACCATTTACCAGCTTCTGGATTACAGCAAAGTATCGGATGAACCCGATACAGATTTCGTGATGCGGCTGGCCAAAGAGTTCAAAGTCGCCACCATACCCTTCTCTGCCTTCCAGCACGAAAAGACAAAACTGCAGATCATCCGCGTCTGTTTCGCCAAAACCAATGCGTTGCTCGAAGAGGCTGCAAAGCGGTTAAAAGAGGTGCCTGTCAGTATCAACAAGAAACCTTAGACAAGTACAAAGAATAGTTAGAGTACTTAGAGTTTTGGATGAACGAAGATTTGATTTTTAAAATAGGATACCATACTGCCAAAAGCACAACTTCAAGTACTTGAAGTACTCTATGTACTGCAAGTACTTTTTTTACGGGGCCTCATAGTTCAAGGGATAGAACGGAAGTTTCCTAAACTTTAGATTCGCGTTC
>CAZGSQ010000094.1:0-14934 GCA_964528535.1 uncultured Tangfeifania sp.
CCACGGTAGTGAGTATAAACAAGGCTTCAAACATGATGGCAAAATGGTACCAGTAAGACATCAGGCCATTCAATCCCGGTAGGTTGGAGAAGATTTGCGCCATGCCAACAGCCAGGGAGACTGCGCCTCCCGGTCGGCCGGCAATTTTTTCGCCCACTTCGGCCGACAATTGGGTCAGGTTCGTATCGTGAAATCCCATGGCCTGAAGCTGCGGAAGAATCTGGATAAACTTCTCGGGAGAGACGTTGATCTGAAAATAGTCGAGTGGAAAAAGACTGGTTGCCGCTACCAGTGCCAGGATGCTGACCATCGCTTCGGCCAACATCGATCCAACTGCAATGGGCTTGATATGTGACTCTTTCATAATCATCTTGGGTGTGGTTCCCGAACTCACAAGGGCATGAAACCCTGAAATGGCGCCGCAGGCGATGGTAATGAAGAGGTAGGGGAAGAGGGTGCCCGGGATGATGGGTCCACCGCCATAGATGAAAGGGGTGATTGCCGGCATCCTGATCTCGGGGGCAACCAGTACAATGCCGACTGCCAGCAGCGCTATCACGCTCAGTTTCATGATGGAACTCAGATAGTCCCTGGGCGAAAGCAACAGCCAAACGGGCAATACAGAGGCAAAAAAACCGTAGCCAGCCAACAAGATGGTCAGGGTCTTCTTGTCGTAGGTAAACCAGCTGGCAAAGGGTGATCCCGGGATATATTTACCGTAAATCACTGCCAATGAGAGCAAAATAACGCCGATTACTGTAGCCTCGACCGTTTTTCCCTTCCTGAATTTGAACATCCACAAGCCCATAAAAATGGCAATTGGGATGGTAGCTGCGATGGTAAACGTTCCCCAGGAGCTTTCGGCCAATGCATTCACCACCACCACGCCAAGTCCTGCCAGCGCAATGACAAGGATGATCAGTACGGCCACAGAGGTGATGTTGCCGCTGAAATTGCTGATCTCCAATTTGGCGATCTCCGCCAGCGATTTTCCATCGTGCCTTACCGAAGCCGTCAGAATGACCACATCATGCACAGCTCCGGCCAATACTGCGCCTACCAGCATCCACACGAAGCCGGGCATGAAGCCAAACTGGGCTGCCAAAACCGGACCAACAAGCGGCCCGGCGCCTGCAATCGCCGCAAAATGGTGCCCAAAGACCACCCATTTCGGCATGGGGTAGTAGTTGTGCTTGTCGAAAAGCCGGAAAGCCGGAGCTTCGGTCTCATCGTTCAGCATCAGCACTTTGGTAGCTATAAAACTGTAGTACAACCGGTAAGCGAGTGCCAGAAAGGCAAGGGCACCGATGACATAGGGCATTGCGTTCATAAATTGCAGAAATAGTTGTGGATCAAATTTATTAAAATTCTTTCATCATTTGCCGGTAACATGACGATGAACCAGTAGAAAAGGGGGTGACATGCTCCTTTGGCCCGTACCTGCAGGAGATCTGAAGCGTAAATTTACAGTTCTGAAGCCGTAAAAATCGATTCTAAAGCATTAAAAATCGATTCTAAAGCATTAAAAATTGGTTCTAAAGGTTTATGTAGCGGTTCTAAAGGGTTAAAAATCGATTCTAAAGCATTAAGTAGCGATCCTAAAGGGTTAAATATCTGTTCTAAAGGGTTAAGAACCGATTCTAAAGCATTATTTCAACATGCGATGCCATCGATTTTATGTTTACATTGACCCTCATAAAATTCTCTACCATGAGATCACAATTTGTCACTGTCACTGTCTCCACTCTCTTGTTTTTGTTGGTCGCATTTGAATCAAACGGGCAACAAATAGCTAAATATAACTACTTATCACTTGATGGCCAATCTCTGTTAACTGGAAACCCAATAGAAGCAGATGGCAATGTCCATTGTTTCAATTTTCCAATACTTCACCTGGCCATTGCAAACACAAAATCTCCCAAAGGCACCATCCTTTTGTTTCCAGGAGGAAATTATGAAATTTTGAACCTTAAGAAGGAAGGCGAACCAATGGCAGGATTTCTCAATACGCAAGGTTATGATGTTGCCATTCTTGAATATCATGTTGGCCCTGACCCAATGACCCGTGAAATGGCACTGGCTGATGCCCTCAAAGCATTCAGGCTTCTAAAATCAAAACGCTACAAACTTGGGTTTCGGGGTGATCGTCTGGCAATAATGGGTCTTTCTACCGGTGGCCATCTTGCCGCACGAACTGTCCAAAGACTCGGGGATAAGGAAAAAACCAATGACCTGATCCTTGTCAATCCTACTCGTTTGGATGAAACTGTTCAAGGCACAGTTATTCCTGCTGTAATGCCTCCAATTAAGCCAACTGCCCGGCTTTTATCGGCATTTGCTTCCGACGGCAATAAAGTAGAGATGAAAAGCTGTGAAGAATACACAAAAACATGGAAGGGTTATAATGGGTTGGCTACTTTTCATTTATTGGCCGATACCATCAGTATATTGGGTAAAGAAGCAATTCCGATTGACAGAAGTGGTGAACTGACAAAGCTTCTTAAAATATTTCTCCAGGAAAAGCCACCAACAGTTTTTTCTTCTATTAATCCTGCAGCTATTCCGGTTGATGCCGGATTTGCTGCAAAGCGTCATGCAGCTAAATTGGCCTTGGTCGCCAAAGAAAAATTTGACCTGGTCATGGTTGGGAATTCAATCACCAATAATTTTGAAAAACCGGAATACCAGCCAGTTTGGAACCAGTTTTTTGCACCGTTTAAAGCTTTAAACCTGGGGTATTCAGGCTACCGAACCGAGAATATTGTCTGGAACATTCAAAACGGGGAACTTGATGGACAGTCTCCCAAAGTAATTGTGCTGGAGATAGGTACCAACAACGTGGATGAAAAAAATTACCCGACCCGCCATACCGCCGGTCAGCTTGCGGGTGGAATCAAGGCGATCGTACAATTGATGCGTGAAAAGTGTCCTGATTCAAAGATTATTGTTCTTCGTTGTTTCCCAGGGTGCTATGGTGGACCAAACCCCACTTCCCATCGTTTTATTCTCGAACGCGCTTCCGATATCGTTTCTAACCTTGCCGATGGAAAACATATTTTTTATTGCGATGTGAATCAGGTATTTCTCAATCCGGATGGATCAATTAACCACGAGATGATGCCCGACTGGCTCCATCCAAGTCCTGCCGGGGCCAAGGCCTGGGCGCAAGCGATGGAACCACTGCTTGCAAAGCTGATGGGAGACTCTCGCTGAGGATGTTCTTTCAGTTTTTCAAGAAAAATAAATTTCAAGAGGGGAATTCTTGGAAAATAGTTGTCCGTATATTTGTGTGCATTTGCAATTGGTCATTTGAATAAATGTAAAATATTTCAAATAGTCGTTCGATTGATTATCAGCATGTATTTATGAATTCCAAACACAATTCAACAGAACAAACAAACTTTGACTGTCTCCGCTGTCATGGAATGTTTTTTGAAGGGACCGTGAAAGATATCATCGAACCGCACAACACCAAAGGATCTGGAAAATAAATATATATGAAACTACAATTGTCTACTTTCATCTTGATATTTTTATCGTTAATTTCTGTTGCCCAGAAAGCGATCCATCAACCTGCCAAGGTTGAACCTGCTGTTCAAGACAGACTAAAACCATCTGAATCAGTAAAGCTTCAGGGATTTGTCGGCGACCGGCTAAACGCAAGCTACTTAAACCGAATTATCGCTCAAAATGTCGACCGTTTGGTGGCTCCTTTTAACAACCGAACAGAAACCAGCTGCTGGCAGAGCGAATTTTGGGGAAAATGGTTTACCTCTGCCGTCCTGGCCTATCGCTACAAGCCGGAACTTCTGTTGAAAAAAAAGCTTGAGGATGCAGTCAATGGCTTGATCGCCACTCAGACTCCTGACGGATACATTGGCAATTATGCCGCCGACAAGCATCTGGCCGCCTGGGACATCTGGGGACGAAAATATTGCATGTTGGGATTGCTGGCTTATTACGACCTCACCAATGATCCCAATGCACTTCAGTCTGCCCGTAAGGAGGCAGATTTCCTGATAAAAGAGATCAGTGAGCGCAATCTCCTGATTGTCAAACTGGGTAATCACAGGGGCATGGCCGCCTCTTCCGTTCTGGAACCAATCTGCCTCCTCTATTCCCGCACAGGAGACAAACGATATCTTGATTTTGCGGAGGAGGTAGTTCGCCAATGGGAGACACCAGATGGTCCTCAGCTGATTTCGAAAGCGGATATAGCTGTATCCAAACGGTTCCCAAAACCCAAAACCAACTGGTATGGATGGGAACAAGGACAAAAGGCTTATGAAATGATGTCATGCTACGAAGGATTGTTGGAACTATATAGGATTACCGGTAAAAATGAATACAAAGTAACTGTTGAGAAAACATGGGATAATATACTTGATACAGAAATTAATATAGCAGGATCTGGGTCATCTATGGAAGCATGGTTTGAAGGAAAAAAATTTCAAACATTGCCCATTGCCCATTATCAGGAAACTTGCGTAACTGCGACCTGGATCAAGTTCAGCCAGCAGTTGCTCAGACTGACTGGAGATGCCAAATACGCCGATGCGATCGAACAGACTTTCTACAATGCCTTGCTCGGTGCAATGAACTGCGACGGTTCGGATTGGGCCAAATATACACCCCTGGACGGTCAGCGCCTCGAAGGCAGCGAACAGTGTGGTATGGGTTTGAACTGCTGTGTCGCCAGCGGTCCGCGCGGATTGTTTACTTTTCCCCTAACTACCTTGATGTCCGCCAAAGAAGGAGTTCAGGTTAATTTTTATGCTGCCGGTAAATACACCTTGCCAACACCCGGTAAACAGCAAATTGAAGTGATTCAGGAAACCGATTATCCTGTCTTAGGAAATGTCAAAATTAAATTGCAGCTGAAGAAACCGGAAAAAATGAAAATTTTTGTGCGAATCCCGGTTTGGAGTATCAAATCGACCTTGTTCGTGAACGGAGAACCTGTCATTGCAGTAATTCCAGGACAGTATGCTTCCATCGAACGTTCCTGGAAGAACGGTGATGCCATCGAACTCAATCTCGATATGCGAGGCAGGGTTCTAACTTTTGGCGAATTTCCAAAAAACAAAGTCATCGTACGGGGACCTGTGGTCTTGTCACGGGATGCCCGGTTGACTGATCTTCCCATCGAATCCTTGATCAGGCCAATCAATGACAAAGAAGGGTTTATCGAGCTGCAACCAGTCGAAGAGAAGCAAGCAGGAATCTGGATGGAATTCAAAGCCCCTTTTATGCCGGAATCCTACCTTGAAAAAGGTGCTGAACCGGTTTGGATAAATCTATGCGACTATGCTTCAGCAGGAAATTCGCAAGATGGACATCCAATCTTTAAAGTATGGCTCCCTCAATTACTTGATCCCAGGGAAAAAGAATAAAATTGGCCCTTTTGCATATCCAACAAACCTCTCCCAGTCCTTCTCTCTACCTCCCGGTCAACGCCAGCAGTCCATTGATCACCGTCAGCGGATGTGCGGGATTCCCGGCTATGAAGAGATCAACCTTGTGGCTGTCCAGGAAACTTCGGTCCAGGGCAGGTGAGCCTTCGAAAATTCCACCACCAATGGCATCCGTACCCACGAGAATTACCATCTTGGGATCGGGCGTTGCGTCGTAACAAATTTGCAAGGGCTCTGCCATATTGGCCGTTATCGGACCGGTGATGACAATTCCATCCGCATGGCGGGGTGAGGCTACAAACTCTATTCCGAACCGGCTCATGTCGAACTGCACGTTGTTGGCTGCATTGATTTCCCATTCGCAGCTGTTGTCGCCGCCTGCAGACACCTGTCTCAGCTTAAGTGATCTTCCAAACAACGATTTGAACTCATTGGGAACAATCGCTTGATTCAATACGATAGGTTCATCGACCCCTTCTTTTACGATGAGTCGTTCACGTTCGTTGGTTGAGAGTTTGTAATCTTTTGTAAAGATTATCTTTTGCGGGAAAAGGCGTGCACACTCCCCGCAAAAGGTACATTTCCCCAAATCAATGGCAACAGGAGCAGTCGTGATTGCTTTGGTCGGGCAGCATCTGACAAGTGTTTCTTCATCCACTTTTTCAAGTGAAATAATGGGTCTTCCCCTGAATATACCAGGGACTTCAGCTTTCCTGACATCAGGAATAAACTGTTTCCCCTGGTGAAACCATATTTTCAGATTGTTAAACATAAAACTCAGTTTTAAATATTATTCTTCTTCATAACTTGGTCCCCCAGTCATCCAGTCCCCAAGTCATTCCTCACAGATCATGTCCGCAATAGGACAGATTAAAGCTCTTGTTGCAGATTGGAAAATCTGATATCTCATTGTTTCTGACTGCAAGAGCCAGTGCCAACCAGTTGTGGAAAGAGGGATCCTTGATTTTATAGTGTACAAGTTCCCCTTTCGTCCCAGTAATGGCACAGTGGCAGATTTCTCCACGCCAACTTTCTACCAAGGATAGCGAAAAGAGATTACTTCCTGGTAAGGTGGCTTTTTTGTTCTCAGAGGCAACAGGAAGTTTGGACAATAGCGTTCTCAGGTAACCAATCGATTGGATTACCTCATTTTTACGTAGTTGTACACGCGAATAGACATCCCCGTGGCGCTTGACAATTGCTTCGTGCTTCAATTCCGGATACAATAAATTTGGATGTGAGGAACGCAGGTCTCTGGGAACACCACTGGTTCGGGCTGCCATACCTACGGCACCAATGGAGGATGCATCCTCGAAGGAGACGACTCCGGTTCGTTCAAAACGGGAGAGTGCACTGGGCAGGTAAAAAAGCTGGGTATTCATCTCAGTGAAATCGGGCTCGAAAACGTCCAAAATTTGCAATAATCTTTCTGCCAATTCATTGGTAATGGGATAATTGTTCTTAAAGGGCCTGATAAGTCCTTTGGAAAGCCGGTTGCCACACCATTCCTGCATGAAATTGACAATTGGTGTACGTAATCTGCCAAATACAGAACTCCCCAATTGATAGGCTATGTCTGTGCACAGTGCGCTCAGGTCGCCAGTATGAATGGCAATCCGCTCCAACTCGAGCGCAATTGTCCTCGAGAAATTGATGTCGCGGCCGGCTTGGAACCCACACAAACCTTCCCAGGTCTGCGCAAAGGCTGTTGAATGACCAACGACTGTGTCACCAGCTATATTTTCGGAAAGGGTTTCTAATTGCAAGAGTTGTCTTTGGAGAAATAATTTTTCGATGCCCCTGTGCTGGTATCCGAGTTGAATTTCGAGGTGCAGAATCTGCTCTCCGTTGCATATAAACCTGAAATGGCCCGGTTCGATTACACCGGCATGAATAGGACCTACGCCGACTTCGTGGAGCTCTTCACTGTCAATTGAATAGAAGGGATAATTGGCAATAGTGCTTTGGGGATTGGCCCTGTCGAAGGGATACCTGACAGGCTTCAACCAGGGATGATCGCTGTAATTGATTCCGAAGTTTTCATGAATCTCCCTCTCAAATTTTTCGAAGCAGAACAATTTGGCAGTGAAAGAGGGAAGATTTTCCATCGTGTTAACGAAGGAAGAGGACAAATGAATCGAATGATCCAAATCGTCAGCCACACAACAGAACAATCGGATTTGATCGTCTTCCGGCATTCCGAAATAGTTCACACAATGCGTCTCGGTATTCCCTGCTATCAGGCTGGTATTCAAATGAAGGAAATCCTCATACACGAGTACTGGAATCTCCTTTACAGGGATGGTTTGGTTATTTTTTATCTTTGTTGTTTGCATGTCAATGGGGTAGAAGGATAATACTCTCTTTGATCAGCTGGACAAATATCGGAGGTGGATTTAATCCAAGGTAGACTGCTGTTGCCAACAGGATAAATTGAGAAAGCGATTCCCATGGATTCGTTTTGGGAACGTGCGAATCGTCAAATCCTTCGGCCGGAACAAAAAGTACTTTGAAGATATTCTTTCCAAAGGCCCATACAATCATGGTTAATAACAACAAAACGGCTATCAGCAGGAAGATCTGACGGGCATCGAACATCGACTTAAAAATCAGGAACTCGCTTACGAATAGTCCGGAGGGTGGCATTGCCGCCGAACTTATAAATCCCAGAAGGAGTACCATGGCTCCTGTTGGATTGTACTTGAAATAGTTGCCAATGTGGGTAATACTCTTGTTTTGAAACACACGGTACAGTTGATTGTACTGAAAGAAAAGGCTAGACTTTACGAAAGCATGCAGAATAATATGAAGAATGGCAGCATAATAACCTATTCCACCGGCTGCCACTCCAAGCATCACGATACCCATGTGTTCGATTCCCGAATAGGCAAACATTCGTTTGATATTCTTGACCTTAAGCATGTAAACTGTGGATACGAAGAGAGAAAGGAAAGCAGCTGTTCCTACTACCAGTTGGGCCCAATGAAGGAGAGGCGTATTGGCTATTACAATGTAGAATCTGAAAATTCCGACAAATCCCATGTTCATCAGCACACTTGCCAACAAAGCACCCGCGGGGGCAGGGGCTGTATCTTTGGCATCGATTCCGGCTGTAAACATTGGAACGAGTCCCAATTTAGCGGTAAATCCTGTAAAAATGAAAAGAAATGCCATTCTAAGCCAAACAGGATTAAGCTCCTGGCTCTTGGCCAGAAGATTGGAGAAGGAGAGATTGTCAGATCCGGCATGTTGCAGCGAAAGACTTAGGAAAAGAATTCCTATGAATATAAAAGTGATGCTGATTGCACAGATAAAAACATATTTCCAGGTGCCTTCCAGTGCGAGCTTGTTCCGGTGGTGGTAAATGAGTGCCGAAGCACTGAGGGTCGTAATTTCGGTAAATATCCAGGTTACAGCAATGTGGTTCGAAAGGTATCCTGCACTGATGGCCATGATGAGTAAAATCAGCGAAGCCAGGTAAATAGATCTTGAACGTGGTGGTTCGTAATGATTTTCGATGTAAATATAGCTATGAAAGGCTGCCGGGATGGCTACAATGCACAAGGTGATCAAAAGGAGAATTCCAAGGGAATCAAATGTAAAGTAGACAGAATCGGTAGTGGCCAATAGTTTGCAAGCCTGGATGGTAAACAAGATTTGCCAAACAAGGAACAGTCCGAGCAAGGAGTAGACAAATTGTTTGTTGCGAATGAAAAAAAGGCTCAAAGCCACAGCAACAGATCCTAATAAGTATACAATGACCATAGATTTCGTGTGTTTGTTTTCAGTAATCTTTTAAATTGCTAAGCTGGTCGACATCTACGTCTTTGAAAACATCTCCGATTTTATTCATGAAGATGCCCAGAATTAGTACACTGGCAAAAATATCCAACATGATCCCCAGGTTAACGAGCAATGGCATCTCATTGCCAATGGCCAGTGAGAGTACGAAAACTCCATTCTCAATGACCATGTAGCCCATCACATGGGTGATAATTTTGCGGCGCGTTGCAATCAGGTACAATCCAAAAAAGAGTGTAGAAAGTGCGACTACAAAGAATATTTTATCAAGGTGATCATCCTTTATTAATGTAGCTATCAAAATGTTGCAAACGACAATTGAAGTCGTAATGACGAGTGAAACGAAATTCGGCAGAAATGGTTCGGCTTCCCGGGTAATGTTGTTGCGTTTAAGCAGGTAACTTAGGAAAATGGGGACAGCCAACGACTTGAAAACAATGGTTTCCAACAAGATAAACGCAAGATTGACAGGATCAATACTCCCCAATTGAATAAATACTACGAAGAATAGCAAGACTCCTTGCAGGGCCAGCACTTTGATATAGGTCATCAACCTGTTGGCGATGGCCATGTAAAAGAGCGTGATGATAAAAATGATTAGCAGAACGTGTATCATGATGATAAACAGTTTAATACTAAATGAATTTTTGTAAAATCAGTAAAACACCGAAAAATATGAGCAGGCTTACTGAGGTAAGCACCACAATGAATTGAGGATTGTGGCTCATCCTGAACCTCGCCATAAAAGATTCAATCATTCCGATGACGACTGCCATCAAGAACTGAATGCAAAAGAAGGCAGGAATAGCATATTGATAAGGAATGACTCCAATAAATAGGTTGACAATTAATGCCCCATAAATTGCAAATTTCAGGTATCCTGCAGTCAGTATCAGTCCAAGGTCAAATCCGCTGTTGTCGAGGATCATCACCTCATGGATCATGGTCAGTTCAAGGTGGGTCTTGGGGTCATCGATAGGCATCCGGCTGCTTTCAATCATTGCAATCATTAACAATACAAAAGTAGCCAGGGCAGCCAGTGCATAACTGATCTGTGATCCTATGTGAAGTGAAGCAAAAATTTCCTGAAAAGAGGTATGTCCTGAAAGTAGTGCCAAAGAGCCCATTAGGATGAAGAAGGCAGGCTCGGCAAACATCGAATAGAGTGCTTCGCGGCTCGCGCCCATTCCTTCGAAGCTACTACCGGTGTCTAATGCGGCAATGATACTGAAGAATTTCCCCAATGCCAACGCGTAAGCGAAAAAGATAAAATCGCCATTAAAACTTAGGACGCCATGTGAACGTCCAAATGGAACGACCAGCATGGCCATCACAATTGAGGCAAAATAGACGGTAGGCGCCAGCTGAAAAACGAAACTGGTGGTCTCACTATAGACTGCTCCCTTTCGGAAAAGCCTTGCCACATCAAGCAGGGGTTGAAATATTCCGGGGCCTTTTCGCCCTGAAGCCAGACTCTTTGTCCGGAGAACAATTCCGGTAAAGAAGAGTGCTGCTAAAATTATCAAAAGTAGGCTCAGCATAACTAAAGAGTTTTTAACAGATCAATAAAAGTTGCTACATACCGGTAAACAACAGGTATGCTTAAAACAGTCACAATAAATAGTATTCCATACAAAATATAGAATTGCAGTTTGCCATTGTTCAGAAAAATAAACCTGCGCATGAAATTTTTAATAAACTTAAGCACCGGATCAATCAAAACCTTTTCTGCCTTGTCGTAAGCAACGGTGTGGTATTTGACCTTTTCAGGAAAGATACCGTGCAATCGCTCTTCCTTTTTTTCGACTACCAAAGCGGGTGCAAATAGCTTGCTATAAGTTCGCACAAAAGAACTTGCTGTATATTGCAGTTTGGGAGTTGGAACAATGTAACCGCACCCCCAGGTAGCACCAGTAGCCATGTGTCGGTGACTTAACAGCCAACTCCTGATCGCAAAAATACCAAGTATCAATGCAATCAATATCCAAACAGCCAGGCTAATAGACTGCATGGAATCGAAAATGCCAGTCTGAATCGGGAGTACAGGAGTGAAGGAATTATTTGTAAAAAGCAGCACCGGGAGCGAGAGCATCCGAATAAACAACATTGGAAAAATTCCAATCAGTACGATGACCGTGGCAAGCACATAAGTTGGTAATAGTTGTAAAAAAGATACTTCCCGGCAGGTAACTGGCAATTTATGTCGTTCGGTACCGAGAAAGATGATTCCGAATGCCTTCGTGAAACAGATCAATGCAAGCCCGCCGATGGCGGCCAATCCGATGGTGGAGAAGATGGTTGCCAGCAACGAAAATAGGGTACCTTCGGCTAACCAGCTGTATAAACCAGTGTAAAGAATGAATTCTGAAATGAATCCATTGAAAGGAGGAATGCCGCAAATGGCGATGGCTGCAACAAGGAAAAGAATGGCTGTCTGCGGCATTTTCTTGATCAGACCGCCAAGTTTCTCAAGTTCCATGGTGTGGGTAGCTTGGTAAACATTTCCGGCAGTGTAGAAAAGCAGTGATTTAAAGAGCGCATGGTTCAGCGTATGGAGCAGTGCACCGGCAAAACCCAAAGTAGCAAGTGTCAGGTTGCCAGAGCCTAAACCGATGCAACCGATGCCAATTCCTATCCCTATGATGCCAATATTTTCGATGCTGTGGTAGGCAAGTAGTTTTTTGAGGTTGTGCTGAATTATGGCAAGCATGACCCCATACAATCCTGAGAGAACCGATACGATCAAAATAAGGTAACCGGCCGCAACAAGATCAGTTTTAAGTACCAGTAACATCCGAAGAATGCCGTAGATTCCAATCTTGATGATAACACCCGACATCATTCCAGATACATGCGAAGGGGCAGCAGGATGAGCATAAGGCAGCCATGTGTGAAAAGGAACGAATCCGGCTTTGATGGCAAAGGCTACAAAAAAGAGTAAAAAAAGAATGAAAGAGGCAGTTCCTGGAAGGCTCGCCGAATAAGTGGTGATCGCCTGGAAATCAAAGCTGTTGGTTTTGTTTAGAACCCATAAAAAGGCCACCATCAGGAATACAATTGAGAAATGTGCCTGTATCAGGTAATTGATGCCGGCTTTGATGGTTACAGGATTTTCATGATCGAAGATAATGAGTAAAAAGGAGGATAAGGCTAAAATTTCCCAGGCAATTAAAAACACAAAACTATTCTGTATCACACAGATACTGATGATCGAGGCATGTTGTATCAACATAGCGCTCCAGTGAAGGGTGAGTTTATTTTTTTGTTTAAAATATGGTTTCAAATAAGAAAATCCATACAGCGCTCCAGTTAAAAAAATCAAATTGATAATAAGGATAAACCAGCCTGATAATGCATCGATGTGAATTTGAACAGGACCAGTTGAAAAACTTCCACTAAATAAATATTCGATTTTCTCTCCCATCAATGCTTGAATGGCATAATATCCTGATAAGACGGTATTTACTGCCAATAGCACGATGGACAGTATTCCCTGCACGCTCGTTCTCAAGAATGGCAAGAGTGTTAATCCGACAAAAGGTAGTACTATGAAGATGGCAATCAATGTCATGACAGGAAATTGATGAGTGAAAGCAGCACCATCGAAAGGATGAAGACAATACCGTACAACACGTAGGATTGAATTCTTCCATTTTGTACGAAACTGAAATAGTTGGTCGATGAGACCAGGTATTTTGTAATGGGATTGATCAGATGATGTTCCAATATATCCAGATAATGTGATACATACGATCTTTTTTGAGGAAATATTTCTCCTTTACCTAACTCCTGAAACTGCTTTTCCTCCAAAACTAAGGCATTGAATATTTTTCCCAAAGATTTTGAAAATGATTTGGCCGTATATTGTTGATTACTGGTTGGAGCAATGTATCCACAACCCCAGGTCGCATCTACTCTTTTGCTTTTACCTTTTAGCAGGTAGTAACGAAGCACCCATAGCGCTGCCACTAATCCTGAAAAGAACAAGGAATACAAGCTTATCTGGCTGGTTGTTTCTGATATTCCCGATAATATTCCTGGAAGCGAAGTCATTGGATGGAGGTAAGCCAAAATATTGGTTAATATGTTGATATAGAGTTGTGGCACAAAGGCGACACTCAACATCACGCCAATAATCAGATATTGAGGTAAAAGCATGCCAAAAGGTACTTCTACTGGTCTCGGGGAACGGATCGAGCGTGGCTGTCCGAGGAAAATAGAGCCAAACGCCTTGCTAAAAGTAAGTACCGATAGACCGCCTATAATGCTCAATCCACCAAGCACCAGCACAAAAAGAATAATCTGACTGATGCTGCTGGTGTGAAATCCTTCAATTAAACCACTGTATATCAAGAATTCGGATACAAAACCGTTGAACGGGGGAAGTCCAGAGATGGCGATTGCACCCAACAAAAAGATCACAGCAGTTTTGGGCATTGATTTGATCAATCCACCAAGATTTTCCATATTTTGGGTATGGGTTTGTTGGTAAATGGAGCCTGATGCAAAAAAAAGCAAGGATTTTAAAAGAGCATGATTTAATACATGCAGCAATGCTCCGCCAAAACCAAGATAATACATCAGTGGTACGTTGTTGCCTATTCCCATCAGTCCAATCCCAATTCCTATTCCAATAATTCCAATGTTTTCGATGGTACAATAGGCCAACATTCGCTTGAAGTCGCGGTGAACTGCAGCATTCAGGATACCATAAAGTCCTGATAGGATCGAAATCGTCAAAATTAGCTCACCAAGTATCAAATAATCGCTCCTTAAAAAGGTGACCATACGAAGAATACCATAAATTCCAAGTTTTACGATCACACCCGACATGATCCCTGAAACATGCGCCGGTGCCGCCGGATGTGCATGAGGCAACCAGCTGTGAAAAGGAATAAATCCGGCTTTGATACCAAATCCAATAAAGAACAGCAAAAAGAGCCAGGTATTTTTGTTTGAAAGGTTAAAGGTTGCAATAGCTTCAAAACCAAGAGATCCAGTCTGATGGTAGACCCAAATAAAACCAATCGTTAGGAGCGTCACGCCAATGTGCATCTGAACGAAATAGTTCAAAGCAGCTTTGAAGGTTTTGGGGTTCTCATGGTCAAAAAGTATCAGCATCATCGAGCTAAGCGACATAATCTCCCATGTTACCAAAAAGGCAAATCCTTGTTGGACCATGCAAACAAACAACATGGAGAGATGGAACAAAATTAAAAAATTGAGATGCAGATTTATTTTGGATTTGGAGGCAGGAACACCCTTCAGATAACCCCTCCCATAATAAAATCCAGTAACAACTGTGAAATTAATGATTAGCATGAACCATGCAGAAAGCGCATCAATGCTCAGTAAAACATCTCCTGCAAAATTTCCAAACTGAATTGTCAATTGAGTTGGTTGCCCTGAAAGAGCTTGAATGGCAATCCAACTTGTTGAAAATGAGGTAAAAATAATAGCTATTGCTGCAAAATGAAATGCGTATTTCTTGGGCATACTTAAAATCAGCAAGAAAATTAGCAAAGTAACCAAGAGGGTTACGTTGATCAATATGGCATTTCCCGGTAATTCCACCATTAAGGATTTAGGGTTTGTATTGACAAAGTAAGAGTAATATATAGTTTTATCAAAGATATTGTATTAAAATTCATCTTCAATTTTATGATAAGTAATTAGAATAAAATAATGTCGTATTTATTTGTTTATATGCTATAATATG
>CAZGSQ010000095.1:0-14766 GCA_964528535.1 uncultured Tangfeifania sp.
ATTTCTGGTGGTTTGAGTTTGGTGGAAGAGGGGATACCATTCACGATACCGAAGAAATAAAATGGGAACTTTGGAGTGTAATCTACGGTGTTTGGGATTACATCAAAAATTCAGGCAATTTTCCCGAAGCTGAAAACCTTACTTTAGAATGGGTTGGGAACATTCCCGGCAAGCGCGAAAGTCGCAGATTTGAAGGTCCTTACATACTCACACAACAGGATGTCGTTGGGCAGACCCATTTTTATGATGCGGTAGCATTTGGAGGTTGGGCCGTCGACCTTCATCCGGCCGACGGTGTTTTCTCGGAACTGCCATCCTGCAACCAGTATCATTCGAAAGGAATCTACGAAATTCCATACCGCTGTTTAATCAGCAAAGACATTAAAAACTTGTTCATTGCGGGGCGTTTGATCAGTGCTTCGCATGTAGCATTTGGATCTACCAGGGTGATGGCAACTGCCGGTCATGGAGGTCAGGCAATTGGCATGGCAGCGGCCATGTGTATTCAGGCTGGAACAACACCTCTGGCATTTACTGATTCTGAAAACATCAGGATGCTTCAGCAGAGATTGAATCTTGCCGGACAAAGTATTCCGGGTATCCCGATTGACCCAACCTGGAATCTTGCAGCAGAAGCAACAATTGAGGCTTCCAGTACAATGACCTTAAGTCAGATTCCATATGACGGATGCTGGAAAGAGATGAATGCTGCAGTTGCGCAAATGCTTCCTCTGGCAAAAGGAACAAAATACAGTATCGAAGTATTGATAGATGCCGGGAAAGAAACGAATCTGGTGGTTGAACTGAGGACCAGTTCGAAGATTCAAAACTACACGCCTGACCAGCTGGTTGAAAAGATTAAAATCGCATTGGCCCCAGGAGAACAGTGGGTGAGAGTCGATTTCTCAAAATCACTCTCCGACGACCAATATGCTTTTATCATTTTTCGCAGCAATCCAGACCTTAAGATTTGCTTCAGTGAAAAAAGAATCACCGGGATTTTATCCGTTTTCAACAAGACCAATCCGGCTGTTAACAATTATGGAAAACAGGAACCACCGGAAAATAGTGGATTCGACTCATTCGAATTCTGGTGCCCTGAAAGGAGACCTGGTGGCGAGAACATCACAATGAATATTACTCCGGCCCTAAAGTGTTTCTCAGCCAAAAATCTTGTTAACGGCTATACCAGACCTTATCTTCAACCCAATGCCTGGGTAGCCGAATGGTCCGAACAGATCTCAACTGTTTCTCTGAGATGGGAAACAGTACAAGCAATAAATTCGGTTACACTGCATTTCGATACTGATTTTGATCATCCGATGGAGTCTTCCCAGATGGGACATCCGGAAGATGTGATCCCATTTTGTGTCAGAAACTATAGAATTATTGATGAGCATGGAAATTTGCTTTATGAAAAATATGATAACTACCAGACTATAAACAACTGGAGGCCTGAGTTTCAGCTCGAGACGAAGTCGCTTCGTTTTGAATTTGAACAACCGGTTGCAAATGTCCCTACCTCAATCTTCGAAATTTATATTGATTGATAGATAATGCTGATTACTAAATTTTTAAATTATGAAAAGAATCATTTTGCTTTTTTCTCTCATGCTCTCTTTTACGGTGCTTTTTGCACAGCAAAAGAGTGTGACCGGTAAGGTTACCGATGAAAACAACGATCCCGTTCCGGGAGCCAACGTTGTGGTAAAAGGAACCACCATCGGCACCGTCACCGACATGGATGGTAACTTTAAGTTTCAGGTTCCTGAGACTGCTAAACTTTTGAATGTTTCATTTATCGGATTTGAGACTCAGGATGTCAGTGTCGCCGGTAAAACAAAGATCGACATCAAACTCAAACTAAGTTCCATCGGTCTGGAAGAAGTAGTTGCCGTCGGTTACGGTACACAGAAAAAGGTCAACCTGACAGGTGCGATCGAAGCCGTCAAGGGTGAGACCCTTGCCAAAAAAGGTAGTATACAGACTTCCCAGGCATTGGAAGGTGTTGCTGCCGGCGTTACCGTTACCTCGAACAGTGGTAAGCCTGGCAAGGAGAACACAACTATCCGCATCCGTGGGATTGGAACCATCAATGACAATAACCCACTGGTATTGGTCGATGGAGTTGCTTCTTCGGTGGATGCCGTCGATCCCAACGATATTGAGAGTATGTCGATCCTCAAGGATGCGGCCTCCTCTGCTATTTATGGTTCACGTGCGGCCAATGGGGTTATTTTGATTACAACCAAACGCGGAAAATCAGACAAGGTAACAGTCACATACAAAGGTTCTGTTGGTTTTACTACACCTTTGACCCTGCCACAAAATGCTACTGCATGGGATTTTATGAAGCTTTATGATGAAGCCAACGGCAACGATTTGCGCAATGACGCAGGTGTTGCAGGTGGAACTGTTTACGGTGCGGCTAAAATTGACACCTGGAAAAATTCGACGGACCGTGATGCTTATCCAAGTTCCGACATGATGCGGGAAACATACAAGAATACAGCGACTCAGACACAACACTACCTTGGGTTCTCTGTGGGCAATGAAAAATTCAGGTCAAACACTTCATTGAACTATACCTGGCAGGATTCAAATTTGCCGAACACGGATTACAAGCGTTATGGGGTTCGCAGCAACAACAGCTACACGGTAAGCAAATTTTTTGAATTTGGACTTGATCTGTCCACCCGCAATACCCACATCAACGATGCGGCCCCGAGCACTGAAATTGAAGGGATGCTAAGACAGCCTGCCATCTATCCAACCCGCTATTCAAATGGTGTCTGGGGAAACAGTTATGCCGGAACACCACACTCGATGCAGACCATCTTTGACAAATTGAACATGAGGTACGAAGATTATCAAGAAACGGTTGCCAAAATCTATTCGAAAATCACTCCTTTCAAAGGAATGCAGTTCGATTTTTCTTATACTCCAAAGATCAATACCGCCAATTATAAAGGTGTGACCAAACAAACCGCTCTTTACGATTACAAGACCGGAGCTGTGATTTATAAGCCAACCGCCCTTGCAAGTATGTATGAAACAAGGGACAAAACAGTAGAGAATGACCTTAACCTTCTGGCTACCTTCACTAAATCTTTCGGTAAGCATGATATCACCGCATTGGCCGGTTACCAATACCTTACCAACGATTTCAATGAATTGTACGGAACCAGGCAAGGAAACAATTTTCAACAGTTTGAAGAGATCAACGCATACGACCCAACCGGACAAATTACCAACGGTTATAGCAACCAATGGGCATTGCAATCCTACTTTGGCCGTCTGAACTACTCCTATGCCGGTAAATATCTACTGGAAGGCAATGTCCGCTATGACGGTTCTTCCAGGTTTGCCAATGGTTACAAATGGGGACTTTTCCCATCCTTCTCAGGAGCATGGCGTTTTTCTTCTGAAGAATTTCTGAAGGATTTCAAATTGCTGACCAATGGTAAATTGCGCGCATCATGGGGTAAGCTTGGTAATCAATCAGGATTAGGCTCCAATTATCCCTTTGCCCTTACCATCGCGACCAATCAATACACTGTTTTTGGTGGTGTCCTGAACCCGGGATATGCCCCTGTCAATTTTGCATTGAACGACATCACATGGGAGTCTACCAGTATGATCGACTTTGGCACAGACTTGTCTTTCTTAAGTGGTAAACTGGATGTAAGCTTCGACTGGTACAAGAAACAAACGGACAATATCCTCCTTAACATGGCTATTCCAGGAGTTATGGGTTATGCCAACTCTCCCAAGCAGAATGCGGGATCAGTGGAAAACAAAGGATGGGATCTGACTGTCTCACACAACAATACCTTCGGGAAATTCTATTACAAGGTAACAGGTATTTTATCCGATGTTAAGAATCAGATCACTGATTTGGGAGGTTTGGCCCCACAGGTTAGTGGCACACACGTCAGACAAGTAGGTTCACCCATTGATGCCTATTACGGTTTGACTTCGACAGGTCTGTTCAATTCATTCACAGAAGCGAGAGCTTATCCTGTTACCCAGTATGGAAAACTGCAGGGAGGTGATATCCGTTACCAGGATTTAGACGGGGACAACAAAATTACAGGTAGTGATCGCGCGGTTCTGGGTAACTCAATTCCAAGGTATGCCTATTCACTTGAGTTGTACACATCCTACAAGGGTATAGACTTTACCATGTTTTTCCAGGGAATCGGAAAACGCGAGAGCTATGATTCAGGATGGGATGCTTATCCGTTCCAAAACGCATCCACTGCACTTGTGCAACACCTGGACCGCTGGTCTGAAGCCACCCCCAATGCAAATGCGACCCATCCTCGTTTGTCCATTAACCAACAGTCAAACAACCTTCAACCATCCACCTTCTGGTTGGTCAATGCAGCCTATCTGAGACTGAAGAATATTCAGCTTGGCTATACTGTACCGGCACATATGCTGAAAAAATCAGGTATTTCAGGTCTACGCTTCTATGCCAACGGCAACAACGTTTTTACAGTCAGTAAAATGCCTGTAGGTATGGATCCAGAATCACCGGAAAGTACGAACAACTATGTACCACTGCTCTCGACTTACACCTTTGGAGTGGAAGTGAAATTTTAGTGAATGAAAATAAACGAATTAAATTGAAAAAGATATGAAGAAGAATTTAATATTCATGGCCTTGATGGTGTTCCTGCTTGTTACCGGTTGTGACAAGGCGTTGGAGCGCTATCCGCTGGATTCACCTTCAGCAGACACTTTCTACACCAACGACACTGAAATTTTGGGTGGTGTGAATGCTTGTTACACTTTCATTGTTGCCGGAAACAACGGATATTTTGTACCTGAATTCAGTTATGATGCATTGGCCGAAACAGTGTTTATCCGTGGAGGAGGTTTTGCCCAGAATGTGATGATGTCGGTTCTTGATTTCAAGGAGGGGCATTTCAGAACCTTATGGCTCAATATGTACCAGGGAATAGCACGCTGTAATCTGATGTTGCAAAAGATTGAAGCAAACAAGAGTGTCCTCACAGCGGATAATATCAAGCAATACCAGGGTGAAATTTACTTCCTTCGTGCCAACTATTATCTTCGTCTGACGAATATGTTTGGAGACGTAGTCTATTTGGACAAGCCTGTCACATCGGTTGCGGATGGGAAATCAGTTACAAGGACCCCGAGAGCTGACGTGCTGAAGAAGATTTACGCCGACTTTGATCAATCCTATGCTTTGTTGAATGGCTCCAAGGTAAAAACAATGGGACGTGTAACAGCAGGTGCAGCCATGGCTTACAAAGCTCGTGCCGCCTTGCAGAACAACGACTGGGCAACAGCCGCCGCCGCCGCTAAAACGGTGATCGATTCCAAACAGTACAGTTTGATGCCTAAATATGGAACATTGTTTACTGAAGCCATTTTGAACAGTACGACAAATACTGAGCAGATATTGACCAATATGCACCTTTATACTGCGAACAATGCAACGGCTTTTCCTCAGTTTACATCTGCCCGTTCGGTTTCCGGCGGTTACACGACCATTGTACCAACCCAGAACATGCTTGATTCTTACCAGTGTATTGATGGAAAGGATATCAGCAAGTCTCCATTGTACAACAAGTCAAAGCCTTATGACAACCGCGATCCGCGGCTACGATATTGTTTTGTACTACCTGGAGATATGTGGGGAGGGTATGTTTATGAAACCCGAATGGATAAAACCACGACATTGAACGATCAGGGAGTATCGGTAAAAAACCTGGACAGTTATGCAGCCACTGTTTATACTTCATTTACAGGATATTTGGTGCGCAAGTATTATGATTTCAAATATGTAGCCAAACTGACACAATGCGAAACGCCTTTTATGCTTTGTCGGTATGCGGAAGTTTTGCTGACCTATGCTGAGGCAAAGATCGAACAGAATCAAATCGATGCGGACTGTCTGAATGCCATCAACCTGGTGCGTGGTCGCAGTGATGTCAACATGCCGCAAATTACTACAGCGTTAAGTCAGTCGGAGATGAGGAATCTTGTCCGTTATGAGCGTAAAATAGAACTTTGGAATGAAAACCTTCGTTGGGACGACCTTCTTCGCTGGAAACGTGCTGAAGTAATCATGACCAGACCAATCTTCGGCAGACCACTTTTGGGCGAATATAGCGTATATCCGGCCGTAACATTTGACTCTTTTGGAGATCCGGTTTACGATGAGACCAACTATGTAGGTTCTCCATCCTCCGATTATCGTGTGTTGATCAGGACAAACTTTAATAAAAGCCGTGATTATTTGTGGCCGATTTCTGAAACAGAACTGAACCTGAATCCGGGATTGAAACAAAACCCAGGCTGGTAGATGATAGTTTTTTAGCAATAGTTTAGTTGTGCGAAAGGCTGGTTCTTTGTGGCCAGCCTTTCCTTTTTCAGATTGCTTCGTTACCGATGTAAAATCGGGACAGGCTTTATCTCCTACCAATGACATATTTATACATTTGTCTGTTAATGTGAACGGAGTGAAGCAATCTGCTGCCTTACTTGAATCTAAAACAAGGCAGATCCAACAAAAAATGAAGCACATTGCACCCTGTCATTTTACATTACACCACGAGGAACGACGCAGGAGGCAATCTGCTGTATCACTTAAATCAAAAACTTTGACGATCCCAAGACTTATGAAACTACCTATCTCGCTAATTTTCCTCTTTCTTTATGGAATAACTGGCTGTGCACCAAAAAACATTATGCCTGCTGATCCTGGTGTTCCAGCAGGCATGCAGCTGGTATGGAGCGATGATTTCAATTACCCGGATGCCTCGCTCGACCATACCTGGATTGCGCAAAACGGACCAAATACCCATATTTTGTGTAGCAGATGGAGGGAAAATGCGGTCGTTGAAAATGGAATGCTTTACCTGAAAAACAAAAAGGAAAGCCGCGGAGGACAGGATTGGACCTCCGCAAGCATCTGGACCAAAGAGCAATTCCAGTATGGCTATTTTGAGTGCCGTTACAAATATGCGGCTGCCACAGGTACCAACAATTCATTTTGGATGATAACCACCGGTATCAATCCTGCGACGGGCAAAAAATTTGAAATCGATATCAACGAAGGGCATTTCCCTTTTGAAATGGCCACCAATATCCATAACTGGACAGATGTAACTACCGATCCGGCAACGGGACAATCAACACATCCATCATTCAGTCAATCTTTTAGTCTTTCGTCAGCCAAGCCGGATGTAACCATTCAACCGGCAATTCCTGTTACCACCCGACGTATCCGGTTCTCTACAACCTATGGGGTCCATTTGCATATTCAGGAATTCAGGATATACAAGCCCAATGTTCCGGGTTATCCATCCCCGCTATCTCCAACTGCCGATCAGGATATAGCCGGCCTTGTCAATTATACATGGGATCCGTTGACTAAAATAACATCAAGTGGGGTATATGGTGCCGGATATGAGGCACAGAATGTGGCGGATGGCGGTCTTGTCAAGCACTGGGTATCGCAGGATAGCGGGGATAAATGGCTTGAATTTGATCTCGGTGCGGACAGGACCATCGGCTGCATTCAATTTGTAAGCGGGTGGATCAGCAATACGTGGAACAATGTGATTGACAACTATAAAGTTCAGTATTACGATGGGTCATCGTGGGTTGAAATGGCTAATTTTGATGCAGGTGCGAATGGCAAGAATTTGGCCAACGAATTTCACACCTATGGATTGGAATGGAGAAAGGATTCATTGACCTATTATTTCGACGGGAAAGCCATGAGACGGAGCAAAAACGATTTTTGTCACAGTCCGGCGCCGGTTTACCTGAGTGAAGCAATCATCTCCTGGGCAGGCGTTGTGACCGATGCAATTGATGGTACCAGCATGGTGGTGGATTGGGTGAAAGTATATCAATTAAAACAGGAATAAAAAACATTTTAAATGCCATCCGATGAGAATAAATTTAGCGCTTTTGATTTTACTTTTTGCCGTCCGGCTTTTGGGTCAAACGGCTGCCCCTCAGGTAAAATATCTACCTTTTGTTAACCAGGCCGGTTATAATCTGGGCGAATCAAAACGATTTGTCTGTTATGGCTCCCCGGACAATACTCCCTTTAAAATTGTCAACGCCAAAACCTCCCAAACGGTGTTTGAAGGGAAAATGGAGAACAACGAGGGCTGGTTTTCGGAGTTGAATCCTGTCACTGCCGGTGATGAGTATGTGGTTGAGGTTGAAGGAAGGGGTAAATCAGTGCCATTCTGGATTGCCGATCATTTGATGGAGAAATTATCATCGAAACTGGCCTACGATTTTTTTGCAGATGTTCGTGGGTCTGTGGATTTGGATAAGTATGACATAACGAAGGTTTATGGCGGTGGCCCTTCCCGCGACGGCGGTTCTTACGGACTGGAAGCTGTTTTTGAAATACTTCAGTATGCCGCCAATCCGGCGTTGTACGACAACTGGAAAACAGAATTGGGCGACAAAAATGCTCCTGATCTGATAGACTTGATTCTCTGGCATGCCGAGTTTGCCTATAAATTTGTGAGTTACAATGGACCAACCGGATACCGCCACGGTTCACTCGGTTACGAAGGTCAGCCCAGAATGAGTTATGACTACTGGAACACCCTCGACCAACTCGCCGCAGTATGTGCGGCCTATCAACCTTTTCTGAAACCCTACCTTTCGGAAGAGAAATACCGGAAATACCGGAAAGTCTGTCTGGATAACTGGGAAAAATACGACCGCCATAAAGTGGTAAGGTACTGGACCTACAGTGTAAAATGGGTGGATCAGGGATTTCAGGAATTCAACGAAATGGGCAACGCTTTTGGCCAGTCCGTCTTTAGCAACCTGAACATGTATCTGTGCGAGAAAAATGAAAAGGACGGTAATCCTGATAAATTTCTGAAATATGCACAAGAGAGTGCTGAAGATATCATCACCAACTGGGATTTCAACAATCCGCGCCACATGTGGTGGATTCGCAATGCAGAACATATCACCCCGCAGGCTCTCGCCTTTTTCCTGATGGTGGCACCAGACAAAGCACCAAAAGGAACCAGGGATAAGCTGGCAGCCTGGGCCAAATTCATGAAGCAGAAAACCAATAATTTCTGGAAATACCGCATGCACAGCGAGACAGAATGGGCTCATGCCAAGACAAAAGAGCTTGGCGGAGCGCCGGCATTGGGAGGCTCCATGTTCGCAGTGGCCTACCTTTTGAATGATCCGGCCTTGCGTAACCTGGCCTGGGCGCAGGTTGATTTTGTCTTTGGCGTGAATCCCGTTGGTACGCATTTAAGCAACAAAAGCGAGGATCGGGTCAAAATCGGTGGATACTGGGAAGGTGTCGAAGAGGGCTGGCCTCAGGCCCATCCCGACGGATACGGCAAGCTTGGACTGGTAAGGGGGACCCTGGATGGCACTCCGCTGGACAGTCAGTTTCCGATTGCCAAACAGGTGGAGAAAATTGTCGGGGAGAACAACGGACAGGTATTTGGCAAAAATGCCTATGCCACCGAAGGCTGGTGCGTTTCGAACCGGGGTTGGGAGGCGACAGTTACTTTCGCTACATTGGGAAGTCAGCAAATCAGGATGTTTGATGCCGGTTATAAAAATGAAATTAAACGTGCAAAGCCGGGTCAAACCATTGTCGTTGAATTGAAAGCCGCCCTGAACCAGGATTGGAACAAAGCCGATAAAGGTTGGGTGGAAATCCGCAACGGGAAAAGTCCTGCGCAAAAACTTGAAGTGATTGAAACTGGTCCCAATACCGGACTCTTCACCGGAAAATACCAGCTTCCAAAGAGTGAAAGCGGTGTCAAAATTGAAGTGTCTTATGGATACCTGGGATTTGAAAAGAGGGCTATTGTTACTTACTACAACTGAAAATGAAACAGATTTTGCATCATGCAAAAAATTACATTTTATCGCTCCTTTTAGTTTCGCTATCCGGGATTCTATTTGGGCAAAATCCTTTGTACCTGGTTGATTCAACCTACCTCAACAAACACGATATCGTCTATAAAACACCCGCTTACGAAGGGTTTGAAGGGTTTCCTGTTGGGAACGGAGATCTGGGAGGCATGGTCTGGAACACCAACAATGGGGTGGAAGTTCAGATAAACAAAAACGACTTGTTCGATCAACCCAATAAGGAGTCTTTGGCAACCTTGAGGGGAGGGGTACGACTGAACATTGATCTTGGTGCTCCCGGATTTGAGTGGATCTATCTGGATGATTTCGATGGACGCTTATCGTTAAAAAAAGCAGAGGCGAAGTTTCAGGCCAAAACTCCGTTTATGGAAAGCCGGATCAATACCTGGGTTGCTCCCGATAAGAATGTATGGTGTTTTCAGATCAAGTCTTCCAACTATGATCAGTTAAAGGAGGGAACCAAAATACGCGTATCGCTTGAACGATGGGGTAGCAGGGCTTTCCCAGGATGGTACGGTCATTTTTCCAGGGATACGAAAAGCGGCCTGGGAGACGCAAATTCCGTAATTCTCGGAAAAGATCTGGTTTTGGAAGAAACTTTTCAGGGACTTCATTTTTCTGCTGTTTGCCGGATTCTGGGAGAAGAAACTACCCCTGAAATAGTTAGTTCAAACCGTTTGGAACTGGAAACGAAAAGCAAACAGGCCAGTCATGATCTGACGGTGATCGTATCCATGGTTACCTCCGGCGAGTCGGAAAACCCAACTCAGTCAGCTGTTCAGTTATTGAATGATTTCGAAAAGCTGACGGTACAGAAGGCAAAGGAGGTTCATCAGCAATGGTGGAAGAATTTCTGGAGCCAGTCATTTGTCCATTTGGAGAACGATTACATCGAAAACAGCTACTATTTCCGGCGCTACCTGATGGGAAGTTCCTCCAGGGGAAAATTTCCGGTTGTTTTCAATGGTGGTCTTTGGACATGGAACCACGACGTGCGCAACTGGGTAACCCCGCATCACTGGAATACCCAGCAGCAATACTGGGGACTTTGTGCCCAAAACGATTGCGAACTGATGCTTCCCTACCTGAATACCTATTTCAGACTGATGCCACAGGCTGAAGAACATGCCAAAAAGCGCGGTGCAGAAAATGCCATCCTATGGAGCGAACCGCATGACTTCTTTGGAAGCATGACGGTGTGGGAACGAGCCGATATGCTTAATGATTTTACGCCGGCCAGCCAGATTTCCGGTCTGTTTTGGGAGTATTACCAATATACCTGCGACAACAATTTTCTTGCTCAGAAAGCCTATCCGTTCATGAAAAAGGCGGCAGAGTTTTATGTGCAAAAACTTCAGTGGGACAGCCTGAAAAGTGAATTTTTCATTTTCCCATCGCAGCCCCATGAACAACCACGTACCAATCAACTGAAAAATCCGGTTACCGACCGGAACATGATCATAGCGACTTTTTCAAACTGCATAAAGGCAGCCGGAATACTCCGCACGGATAGGGATAAAGTCAAACAATGGCAGTATATCCTTGACCACATGTGGCCACTTCCTTACCGGACGGTCCCTGAATTGGGCGAAGTGATTGACCTTGCCTGGTATCCGGATGGATCAATCTTTCCAAAAATGGATGATCACGGAAGGTGGCTCAACATCATGAGCCCAAATACATCCCTTGTTTTTCCGGCAGGCGTGATTGGAATTGACCAGTCATCTTCAAGGGAATATAAAGCTGAAGCAAATATTGTCCGCCATCACTTACCAACTGCAAATGCTATTTCTCCGGAGCCAATCGTAGCTGCCCGGCTGGGTATGGGCAATGAAGTATTGAAAATGATGCAGAATGGAATCCGCAGGCTGCAACACTTTCCGCAGGGATTATTCTACAACATCGATCACTGGTACAACCTCTCACTTTACATGGATTCGGTCAAACAACCGGACATAACCACTCAGCGCGATTATGTGTATGACGAAAGGGCTCACTACCCAAACTTGCTGCCTGCCAAGCCATTTATCCAATGCGGACTCGAACCCCAGAGCATTTATGGGGCAGCCGTCAATGAAATGCTGCTTCAAAGCAACGAAGGAAAAATCAGGATCTTCCCCGCCATTCCTGATGGCTGGGCAACAAGCTTCAAATTATTGGCAAGAGGGGCATTTGTGGTATCATCAGAAATGCAAAAAGATGGAACTATTCCTGGCATATTTATTGAAAGCCGGAAGGGAAACGAATGTCGGGTGGTCAATCCATGGCTAAATTCCGAGGTCCTGGTAAGGAGCGTTGGAGAGAAGAATAAAAACGTCATTCATAGGGTGTTGGAGAAAAACGTGATAGTTTTTAAGACACTGCCCAATCAAAATTATCTGATCGTATCGAAAGGGAAAGAGGATCTGCTGAAACAGATTATTTATAAAAGCATTCCAAACGATGCGCCAAAATCATTTTACGAAGCAACGCTAGGGAAAAGCAGAAATTTTTAAAAATTAGTGTTAAATTACAAGAAACTAAAAGAGGATGAAGTACTTAATTAATTTTAATCTGGCAGTAATATTTTACATTGTTTTGTCCATTGCTGCGGTTAATACCAATGCCCAGGATTTAAATATCGGCAGCATGATTCAACCCATACCAAAGACGGCCAAATTCATCAACGATACCTCGTACATCTGGTGCGGCACGCTGGTCAAATCGCATCTCGACCAGAAATACCATCTCTTTTACTCCCGCTGGCCCCGGAAATACGGAATGAGTGCATGGGTAACACATTCGGAAGTAGCCCATGCCGTTTCAAGTTCGCCCTTTGGACCTTTTGAATTTAAGGATATTGCCCTTCCGATAAGGGGTAAGAAATTTTGGGATGGAATGGTAACCCACAATCCCACAGTGCATTTCTATAACGGGAAATATTATCTCTATTACACCGGGAATTATGGAGACGGGAAAGTAACCAATCCTCAGTTGAACTTTACCCACCGCAACCACCAGCGGATAGGCGTGGCGATAGCCAACGATCCCAATGGCCCATGGAAGCGGTTTGACAGACCGATCATCGACGTTTCGAAAGATACCACTGCCGCGGATGCCCAGATGATGGCCAATCCATCGGTTACCCAAATGGCTGATGGCAAATACCTGATGGTTTATAAGGCGGTAGCCCGGAAACGACCACAACCCTTCGGTGGACCGGTAGTCCATCTGACTGCCATTGCGGACAAGCCGGAAGGTCCGTTTGTCAAACAATACAAGCCAATCTTCACCGCCGAAAATGTGGATTTTCCTGCCGAGGATCCATTCGTCTGGTACCAGGATAACTGCTATTACGCGATCGTAAAGGACATGAAAGGTTCTTTTACCAATGCCGGTCGAAGCCTGGTTCTGTTTTATTCTCTGGACGGATTGGATTGGAAACTTGCCAAACATCCTTTGGTCTCCGGTTTGACTATCAAATGGGCAGATGGCATCACCCAAAAACTGGAAGCACTTGAACGTCCCCAACTTTTCTTTGAAAATGGGAAATTGGTGGCTTTGCTGTGCGCGGTCAATGAGACGCTGGGGCATTCCTACAATGTGCAGATACCACTTAAAATACCTTAATTGAGAAATGCAATGAAAGTGCTTTGTATTTTATTTTTTGCTATCCTAACCAGTTTCCCTGTTTGCATTCAGGCACAGAAATCGGATGCAAAACAGCAGGAAATTCATCCTGCCCAAATTTGGTCAGATACCAACGGAAATGCCATCAATGCACACGGGGGTGGAGTCCTTTTTTATGAGGGCGTTTACTACTGGTATGGCGAACACAAACTGAAAGGAAAATCTGAAGCGCAGTTTGCCGATGGAGGTTAAGGAACCCACTGCCGTAAGCTATGCATATAGCAGTTTTCCAAAAACGAAAGGTTTTTTATTGAGTTCCGCAGGGCTTCCTGTTCTTCCTTTTAATACGTACAATTGGCTAAAGTGACCAAAATAAAAATATTGGACAAACAAATTTATGATTATCAGATAACAAACTTCTCTCAATTCCCCCCTCAGGGGGTTATGAGTCTTATTATTAAAATATGAAATCACTGAAACTACTTATTGTTGCATTATTTTTTATACCTCATCTGAGTAATGCACAGCTAATCATACCTGCAACTAAGCCCAACAAAACACAGCATCTGCTTATTAATCGGGGTTATGGCATGTTTGTCCATTTTGGAGTAAACACATTTTCAAATCTCGAATGGTCGGACGGAAAAACGCCGACGTCGGTCTATAATCCAACAAATCTGGATTGTGATCAATGGGTGCGAGTTGCTAAAGCCGCCGGATTTCGCTACGTGCTTTTGGTAACAAAACATTGCGATGGTTTTTGTTTATGGGATAGTAAATATACCGAGTATGACGTAGCTTCATCGCCTGTTAAAACCGACGTTGTAGCCGAAGTCTCAAAAGCATGTAAAAAATACGGATTGGAGTTTGGTATTTACTATTCGCTTTGGGATAGAAACCAACCACTGTACAGAGACCTCGACAAGACAAAATATGTTGATTACATGATAAATCAACTGACTGAGCTGTTTAGTAATTACGGCCCGGTTTGTGAGCTTTGGCTCGATGCTGGATGGGATAGGAAAGTTGCTGATTGGGAACTTGATAGAATATATAAGACCATAAAACTGCTGCAACCTCATTGCGCAGTTGGCGTAAATCACACCATTGTAGTGGAACCCAATAGTCGTGTTAAAGCATTGACCGACTCAATGCTTGTTGATAACAAATACTATTTTCAATACTTTCCGGGCGATTTCCGTTTGTGGGATCCAAAAATTGCTCACA
>CAZGSQ010000096.1:0-14535 GCA_964528535.1 uncultured Tangfeifania sp.
TGAAGCAGGTCGTCAAGGCATGCTATGCTGGTGGAGCGAGGGTCTTTGAGTTCACCAACCGTGGTGATTTTGCCCATGAAGTTTTTGCCGAGGTAAACAAGTGGTGCACTGCAGAATGTCCAGAGATGATCATGGGTGTCGGATCGGTGGTGGATGCCGGGACTGCCTCCCTCTACATTCAGCTGGGGGCAAATTTCATCGTCTCACCCAGCTTAAATCCTGACATGGCCAAGGTTTGTAACCGTCGCAAAATAGCCTGGATGCCCGGATGCGGTACTTTGTCAGAAATTAACCTGGCCGAAGAGCTGGGCTGCGAAATCGTCAAGATCTTTCCTGGTAAGGAGGTAGGCGGACCAGCCTTTGTGAAGGCAGTGCTGGCCCCATGTCCATGGACGAGCATCATGCCCTCCGGCGGAGTTACCCCCGACAGGGAGAACCTCGAAGCCTGGTTCAAAGCCGGTGTTGCTTGTGTCGGACTCGGTTCGCAACTGACTCCACCGCAGGTAATTGCCTCCGGTGATTTCGCCTTCATTGAAAAAACTGTCAAGGAGGCTATTGACATCGTGAGGGAGATCAGGAACAAAATGTAGAATTACGAATTACGGTGATGGGTTCGTAATTCGTAATTCACGATTCGCAATTCACGATTCGCAATTCATTTCTTCACCGCCTTCTCGTACATTCCTCTCAATCCGACGGTTACAATGCCGTAAACCATTCCGATCGCACAATAGAGCAAAATAACAAAGGCAGAGGTGCCCATGGTTGCATTCGGAACATAGTTCATAAAGGCAAAGAAGACAGCCGAAGAGACAAACAAAGCCGGGACAAAGTCAATCAAAGCGTGTGCCCGCTCCATGGAGCACATGGGGATCACTACCACAAAAACAGCAAGTGGTACCGTCCAAAATCCGGTAAAACTGATTAATCCGGCCAGTTTGATGATCAAAATGGCGGAGATGATTCCCATGATGTAACCGAGGAATGTACGTGCCCCGCCTTTAAGTGTACAACCTGCCATGAAATACATGGCCCATGCCTGGAAGGTAACCCAGCCGAACCCTTTGTTGCCGGCAATGGGCAGATAAGGACTGATCAGCTGATCAAGTGCCACAAAAGTACATGCCAGGAATCCAATGAAAACAGGAATTACGATAAATTTTTTGAAGTCCATAAGTCTAAAAATTTGGAAGTTT
Organism: uncultured Tangfeifania sp.; assembly: GCA_964528535.1. Taxonomy (GTDB): domain Bacteria; phylum Bacteroidota; class Bacteroidia; order Bacteroidales; family Prolixibacteraceae; genus CAINVV01. Next base: position 1,197 of record CAZGSQ010000096.1, read on the forward strand.
GGTTAAAATCATATTTTGCATGACGTCCAACAAAAAGAAGCATTTTTTCTGAAGATTGCAAATGGTATTTTCCCTTTTTGCAGTCTGCCAATGGACAATCTTAATTCCTATCTTTGGCCAAAATCAACAGAATTAACGATGGAAAGCAAATTGCATATTTTCAATGGTGAAACCCCCGTTCAAAATTTGGGTGGCGGTGTCTCGCGTCAGATTTTGGGCTACAATGAAAACATGATGATGGTAAAAGTACAATTCGAAAAAGGAGCTGTTGGGAGTGTTCATGCCCATCCACATACCCAGACAACCTATTGTGCCAGTGGTGCCTTCGAATTTACCATCGGTGAGCAGACACAGTTGGTCAAAGAGGGTGATGCCACTTATATTCCGCCGAATGTACTGCATGGCGTATTGTGTGTTCACGAAGGGGTATTGATTGATACCTTCAATCCGGTGAGGGAAGATTTTCTTTAAGATGTGAGAAAAGTAGGTTTGGCCACAATTGTAGCATCGTTGCACCGTTATTCGCAATTGGCTCTCAGTTATTTTTACCGTAAGCTGCACTTTTTTCGTTTGGGGGGGTTACCTTTTGGCAGTTACCGGAATTAATGGTTGTGTGTAGGGAGAAGATAATTCCGGCGATGCATCCCTTAAATTTCAGACCCGGAAAATTAATTCTACTGCGATGATAAGCCACATGAATTCTGGGGCCATTCCCGAAGAGATGCATCTCTATCTTCCTTCGGTGGTTGAGGTCGAGACGGCATTGCCTGCTTTTGTGGGATATACCGGAAAGGCTTTCAGAAAAAGTATTGATGATTTGTTGCTTGTACCTGTCAAGATCAATTCAATGAGGGAGTTCGAAAATTTTTTCGGATTCCCTTTTGTCAATGATATAGAGGTTACCGTATTTACAGATGATACGAACGGAAATGTTTGCACCTCTATTTCCGAAGCATCCTTGTCTTATCTGCTCTATTACAGCCTGAAGCTTTATTTCGACAACGGTGGTGAGGCCTGCTATGTTGTTGCAGTTGGTACTTACCGTAATCCACAGCAGATTGTTTTAAAGGGAAGCCTCGGATCGAACTATTTCGGACTTCAGGATGGCTTAAACAAACTGGCTGAAACGCCTGATGTATCCCTGATTGTAATCCCTGAAGCAGTTAAATTAATTGAAAATGAGTATGCTGTGCTCGTTCAGGCTGCTTTGCTGCAATGCCATACCCTTGGCAATCGCTTTGCCATTTTTGATCTTTACAATGGTGACAACGCGATCGCTGATTTAAACCTTAACCGTGGTTTGTTCGGGAGCAACTATCTGAATTGTGGAAGTGCCTACTATCCTTATCTCAAAACAACGCTCAATTACTATATAAATTCCGAAGGATCCAATGTCAGTGTAAACTATTTGGCCAAGGTCGTTCATTTGGGGCAGCTCAAAAAAATGAATTATTCACTTTTTAAATTTGTTAGAAACGAATTGAAAAGCAGGTTTGTCAATCTCCCCGCCAGTGGTGCAGTAGCTGGAGCCTATGTGACTTCCGACAAATACAGGGGAGTTTGGAAATCACCTGCCAACATTTGCCTTAATGCTGTGATAGAACCGGTTTGTTGTGTCGACCATCATCCTTTCGAATTGGGAACAGCAGATCAGGAAGATTTTAAATCGATCAACTGTATCCGGGCCTCAATGGGCAAAGGCCCTTTGGTGCATGGGGCAAGAACACTGGAAGTAAAGGAAGATGAAGGGCGATATGTTTCTGTCAGGCGTTTCATGATAATGGTTAGAGCTTCTCTCAAAAAGTCGACCTGTTGGGTCGTCCTCGAACCAAATGAACCACATACCTGGATAAATGTAACCAGGATGATTGAAAAATACCTTACACTGAAATGGCAAGCCGGTGCTTTGGCGGGAGTTACTCCCCAACAGGCATTTTTTGTCAAATGCGGACTTGGTTTTACGATGAATGATCAGGACATGATGGAAGGAAAAATCAACATAGAAGTTGGTCTGGCGATCCTTCGTCCTTCTGATTTTGAAGTTTTTGTCATTTCGCATCAACTGAAAATGTCAAAGAGATTCCTCGAAAGCGCCTGATAGGATCCGCTTGAAAAAGAATGAATCTTGTGGCAATTCTCAAGTCAGCTTGCACCAAAATCGAAAATCAAGTAACTGAAGTCTCCTCAGTTTTACTGCTTTTAAGCTTCTTGGTATAGTAGAATGAGACCCCTAAGATGGTCAATCCAACAAATAGGAAGGCGATGATTCGGTAACCGGTCTCCATCTTGGAAATATCAAAGAGAAAAAGGTTGATCACGGCGGCTACAAGCGTAAGGATGGCCAGCCAACGGTATTTAATATTCCGGAGCATAACGCTCATCCCCATGTAGGCCACAGCGGCCAAGCCCCACGACATGGTCACATAATCTTTTGCAACGGCATGGTGAAGCGTAAAAAGCATGATAAAGAAAGTGATTGCCAGATAAAAGCTGCGGATAGATCCGGTTTTGAGTTCCAGTCTTTTCTGCTGCAAGTTTAGAATACGTGCCGAAGCTATTGCAATCAATGTAAAGGAGGCATTGTATGAATCGATGGATGGGGAAGTAAGCAGGTAAGCAAGCAGAATGGTTGTGTACAGGACAGTGTTCATGACCACTATGAGGTTGGATCTGAACCAGATGGCAATAGCAAGTACGATCATACTCTGCCAGGCTAAAAAGAGGAAGGATCCCGGTAGGTTAGAATAGCCATAGACGGCAATACTTAAGGCCATAAAGCCAAAATTGACATAAAAAAATGAATCGAATCTACTGGTTATTAGATAGTTCAAAATGATGGAGTAAATCAGGCAAAGGACAGAAATGACCAAAAATAGCAATATGTAATTTTTGGTGTAAAAGGTGAGCACGACGAGCATCAGAAGTAGTGAAAAGGCGATGCTGTTAAGAATCACTGTCGCATTGCCAACTTCAGGACCAATTCTTCCCTTTTGTTTTAGGAATGGAACAACTGAGTAGATGGCACCATACAGGAAAAGGTAAAAAACGTTATTTTGTGGATTGGACACAGCTCCTGCCGGGTGTCCCATGACTGGATTTCCCACGAGCCAAAGTGCATGACCAAGGTACACCATGAAAATGGAAAGTATCAAAATAGTGTCCCATCCATTTTTGTTTAAAAAATATAGGACCGACAAGGTGGCAAGGACAAGCAACGATAAGGTAGCTTGGGTTTGATCTGCAAAGAGGGCCGTCAAAATAAGCAAAGTATAGGCGATAAAACCCATTAATTGTGATTTGACGGCGTCTGCCCTGTAAAAGAGAAATCCAATGGAAAGAAGCAATAGAAAAAGAACGATCCAGACATTGCCCACCAAGGGATTTTCTGTAAAGAAATGAAGCCTCAGAAGGCTGTAATAGAGCAGTAGATGGGCACTTATTGTAAACATAAAGGCCATGTAGGCCAAGCTCTTTTTAAGAATACCCGACAGAAAAAAAGTCAAGACGGCAGAGGCCACTCCCAAGACAAAAGATACGATTCCTCCAAGCAAGTTGTTAACCAACATCATGGTAAAAATCATCCCAAGGAGTAAAACTGCACTCCCGATCCATGCCAAACCGTGTTCAAAGACTTTGGACTCTGACAATGGATTGGCAAATTCAGCTTCCCGTTCTGTGGAGGAAACGAGGGCAATGGGTGCAGACTGACTGACAACCTTGGTGGATTTAATTTGCACCTCCAACAGGCTGATTCTCTCTTCGAAAGAGCTGATGCGTTCCATCATCTCCTTCATGGTAATTTTTTGTCCGGCCATAACTATGCTTGTCCTGGATTTAGATCAATAGTTATTTTTGAAGAAGTGCCTAAGATGCCTAAAGTACTTAGAGTGGCTGAAGTGCCCATGAAGCGTACCCAATTGGATTGGAGTCTCAAACTCTAAGTGCTTCTCTCAATGTTCCGTAGGCGTCTTCCTCCAGGGAGGAAAAAGCCACAATAGGAATGCGAGAATAAAGAATGGAACCACCAACCAGATGCTTGCCATCAGGAATCCTTCGGAACCAATCAGCGAAAGTTTAAAGCTTGTGAAACCAAGGAAACTCTTGGAAAAGAGTTGTCCACCGATGACCACATTCCAGCGCATGAAGAAGATACCCACCAGTACGAGAATCCCTGTGACAAAGTACAGTGTTCTTCTCAATTTTTCGGCAGGTTTGTAAAACTGCAAGATTCCAAGCGTAGCCAAAGGAAGCATCATGCCAATGCCAATCTGCATGATCAGGAGTGTAAAATTGAGATGACCCGAAATGAGCAGCGAGATGATTTCGAACGACTCTTCAGCTTCGTAGAAGCGGTGGATCTGGTCGAGCGACTCCATGGTAAAGTCGATGATGATAATGTAGAACAGGTATTTGGCTATGGTATCCAAACAGAGCATGTCGATTTGCTGCTTCCTTATTTTGTTGATGACGATGTAGAGTACCATCACGAGCGCTATCCCTGAGACCATTGCCGAGAAGAGGAAGATGATTGGCATCATCACCGTCGACCACCAAGGATTGGCTTTTATGGAGCCAAATATAAACCCGACGTACCCGTGTAGCAAAAATGCAGAAGGTATCCCTATCACAGTCACGATGTACCCTAATTTCTGGTCCAATTTAACCGATTTGGGTGAGATATCGTCGCTTGCCAATGACAGTGCCCTGTACAACCATTTTTTGATACCTGTGGATTCCCTCGCCCATATTACCAGGTCATACCTGTAGTCGAACCAAATTTCCAACAACAGTACGATCATCAGGTACCACAAGTAGACAAAACCAAAGATGGCCATGGCCGAGGTGAGATGTGGAGTCATCATGATTTCCCAGGCCCTCAATGGCTGACCGAGGTGAAAAATAAGTGGCATGGTTGCTACCAACAGGAAGGCAAAGGAGGTGAGCAAAGCTATCACATAGGTTGGTTTCAAGGATTTTACGTTGAAAACACGCTCCAATGATGCGAGGATGAAGGCTCCTGCAACAAGTCCTGTAATAAAAGGATACAATACAATCAAAATGGACCAGCTGAGCTCTATTTCGTTGGGGTAGATAAATCCGTCTACCTTCGAAAGAGCCTGATATAAATTTTCAAATTCCGGGTTCATATTATCTTACCTCCTGATTTAATGCGTTGTAATACAATTTACTACCAGTGTTCAAATGTGGTTTTAGAACATACACATTCTTGGTGCGGATAAACTTCGAGATCGCACTCTCTGGATCATTCAGATCTCCGGAGATACGGGCTTTTGTCGGACAGTTGTCCATGCACGCTGGATTTAATCCCTTTTTCACCCTGTGAAAACAGAGGGTACATTTGTCCACAACATGCTTCTCGGGGTGGAAATACCTGCAACCGTAGGGGCAGGCCTGGATGCAATATTTACATCCGATGCAATATTTCTCATCAACCAGAACAATTCCCTCCTCTGTTTCGTAGGTGGCGCCAACAGGACAAACCTGTACACAAGGAGATTTGGCACAATGGTTACACATTTTAGGCACGAAGAAACTTTTCTCAATTTCGGCTGCAGGTACAGACTGAGAAAATCCATCGATACCGCCGTTGGGAGACTCCACCTTAAGGGTTCCGTCTTTCCTGATCGTATATTGTTCTACCCAACTTCTGAAGAAGAAAGGCTCTTGCGGTACATTGTTCTCAATCTTGCAGGTTTTTGCACAAGTTCCGCAACCGATACATTTCTCGATGTCAATGGCGATTCCATACCATGGACCCTTCGTGTTTCTTTTTACTGCTGCAAATAGCACAGCATTGAAGGAAGGCAGGGTGGAGGCAACCACCAGCGTTCCTGCTGCAACCCCCGCATTCTTGAAGAAATTGCGTCGGGATAGACTACTGTTTTTCTCTGTCATGGCTGATGGGGATTGTGACAAGGAACGCAGTTCTTGTCGGGATGATGCTCTTTTAGCTCTTTCTGGGTAACGGCTTTTTCAGGTCTGGCCAGATTGACGGAGTGGCATTTGGCACAGAATTCCCTTGTGTTTGGTTTTACCATCTTCTCCGTCTTTGGATGTTCAGCATGCAAGTAACCTGCACCGTGGCATCCTTCGCACGACATTTCACTGTGGTAACCTTCATTCTTCATGGTGACAATCGTGTCGTGGCAACTCTCACAGCTCTTGTTGCCAACAAAATGAATGGGAAGAGCTGCTATTTCACCCATTGAATTGCCTCTGTAATGACCATACTGGCCAAAGGATTCAGGAGTGAGGGCATGCTTTAACAACAGGAAAAGTAATACAATCACGATCCCCGTCAATAACAAACGTTTGAGATGTACAGGCATACACTTAATTATAGTTTGGAAGTTTGGTTTTAATATTCCAAATATATAAATATATCCATACATTCCAAATAAAGCGTTGAAAATTAGGGGCTAAGTAGAATGATTCTGAATAATAAAGTCACTTTCTCTTCCCTAAGGGAATGGTGATTCCAAGCCATGGAACGGCAAAAATGCCTGAGCCTTGCACCAGTGGCATCACCAGGCCGTAATCCAGGCCGGCATCTTTGATAATGGTACGACCTCCAAAGGAGAGCATCAGGGTACTTGATGAACCACTTGTAAACAGATAATTTTCTGTGAGTAAGTAACCACGTGGGCCTATCCTGTACATCCCGTTGAGATTAAACATGGGAGAACTGGTACCCGAGTTTGCGGCAAATCCGTAGCCCATTCCCAAGGTGATGTTTCTGTCTCTTGAACCTGCAGTTGCCAATCCATAAAATAGGCCGAACCCTGTTTTTGATGCGCCAAGAGCAGTTCCCGCTAATACTCCGGCACCCAGGTTGAATTTGTCTCTGCTGACCGGTACCGACACTTTTGCCGTAATCCAGGCCGGTGTTGGAGCACCTGCAAACAGAAAAGTAGGTGTCAGTCCACCGCCCAGGGAGATGAAATCATTGACGCCAACTGCAAAAGAATTCACCAAAACCCATACATTTTGGTAATACCCTTCTCCTTTTCTGAGTCCATAGCCATTGGGCGAAAAGAAGTAGCGGGTGGATTGAGGGTTCTCCAACCAAATTTTATCTCCCTTCAACTGACTTACATCCAGGGCACTCTTCTTCCTGATATCCCGATAAAGAATTGTGATATCACCCAGTTTCTCTGTTCTTATGGTCACCCTGGTTGAATCGCCCGAAACCACTCTTCCAGTATAGGTGTTGCCATCAGTCGTTTCGATGTGGTAGATTTTTGCCTGATTCTTGTCTTGTGCCAAGCAAGTCAATCCAGTCACGACAAATGCAAATGCCAGAAAGAAGCGGAAGATTGTCATCTTGGTCATCATGGTTTAGGAGTTAGAAGTGGTTTGATCTTTCAGGTGATCGTAAAAGTAAAAGCAAGATTACAGATAATTAATCTAACAGTCAATCAGAACACAGCCTGATTGTCGAATTCTTTCATTTTCCCGGATTCATACTTGAGACCATCGCTTTGACGCCTGCCTCCGGAGAAGTAGCGGCCCATCCAAATCTCTTTTCGAACTTGCTGCTGTCGAAGATATAATCTTGCTCGTACTGGTACATCATCTCCGGAAATTCTCTCATCATGGGTATGAATAGCCCCAGCAACCTGAACAGCCAGTTGGGGAGGTGCTGTGTCTTAGGTTCAACACCAAATTCTGAAGCAAAAAGATCAATCCAATTTAATCCGGTTATCTGTTCCCTGGTTGTTGGAAGATGCCAGACCTGGTTCCAGGCATCAGGTGTATTTCCGAGAAGTGCAGTAGCTTTGGCAGCATCAGGCGTATACGTATAGGTGTGCTTTTTGCTTGGATTGCCTAAGGTTTGCGCCTTTTTTCCTGCCAGGAAATTGTTGGCCACCATTTGTCCAAGGACACTGTTTTTATTGCCAGGCCCATAGAAATCGGCTGAACGGGCGATCAAGGCAGTAATATTTTTTGCCTCAATAGCAGAAATTAGCATTTGGGCAATCTCTTTTCTCACTTCTCCTTTTTTGCTGGGAGGTTGTATCGGAGACTCCTCTGTCATGAAAGGTATCGCTGATTTGGCATACATGTATACATTGTCGAAGAAGACTAATTTAGCGCCATGTTTCTGGCATGCTTCAATCACGGCTTTCATGAAAGGAGGCCATTTTTTCTGCCATATTTTGAGGTTGTATTCAAAACCAATGGTGACATAAACTACCTCGCTGCCTTCGATGACATCCGACAATTGGCTCAGATCATTGAGGTCTAAAGGATACAACTCATCCGTATCATTTACCTTTTTTGGATTTCGGCTCACCAACCTGATTTCGTCTGTGAATTTTTTTAATTCTTTGGCCAGGGGGATTCCGATTGCACCACCTGATCCGATTATTGTCTGCCTCATTGATTTAAAGTGAATTGGTAAATGATATTGTATTTCGGTTTGAAATATTTATACGAAAGATCCAGGTAGACGTTACAGAAGTTAGGTCATACCACCAATCACGAAAGTGAAACAGACACAGTATTTTTTTGGACAATATGTTGATAATGCGATTGCTGAAAGGATCACATGCTCGCATTCCGTTTTACCAATTTTCTTGGTTCTCAACTTTCCATTTTCAGCGCTACACATATTTCATTTCTAACCTGCAAATGCCGTATCTTTGTAGAAAGGGAAACTATGAACACTTCAGACGCACCGTCCTATCTACACAATCCGCAGCTGGACCTCGCTTTTGACTTTGTGCAGTACACGGGTCAGAACCTTTTCCTCACGGGGAAGGCCGGGACCGGTAAGACCACTTTTCTCAAAAACCTAAAACTCCAGTCACCAAAGCGAATGGTGGTGGTGGCACCCACGGGTGTTGCGGCCATCAATGCAGGTGGTGTGACGATTCACTCCTTTTTTCAGCTTTCTTTCGGACCACAGATACCACAGGATCCCGACAAACCTGTGTCAACATTCAATAATTCAGACGGTTCATCAATAAACGTCAAGCGCTTTAGCCGCGAAAAGATCAACATCATCCGCAGTCTTGACCTGTTGGTGATTGATGAGATCAGCATGGTAAGGGCCGACATGCTCGACGCTATTGATGAGGTGCTCAGGCGCTTCCGTACCAGATACAAACCGTTTGGCGGTGTGCAACTTCTGATGATTGGAGACTTACAGCAACTTGCGCCGATCGTTAAAGACGATGAATGGGAAATCTTAAAAAATTATTACGATACAGCCTATTTTTTCAGCAGCCGTGCCTTGAAACGTTCCAGTTTTACGGGTATTGAACTGAAACACATCTTTCGACAGAGTGATCAGAAATTTATTGAATTGTTAAACAAAGTCAGGGACAACCGAATAGATGCTGAGACTCTGCAAGTATTGAACCGGCGTTATCAGCCGGGTTTTAATCCGCGTGATGAAGAGGGTTATATCACACTCACTACGCACAACTACCAGTCACAACAGATCAACAATTCTAAACTTGGACTCCTCAAACCAGCAGCAACAAAATTTTCGGCAGATGTAACCGGCGACTTTCCTGAATATTCCTTTCCAACAGATTCGGAACTTGTGCTGAAAATTGGCGCTCAGGTAATGTTTGTAAAGAACGATCCGTCGCCTGCCAAACGATTTTTTAATGGGAAGATAGGCAAGATCACTGACCTGGATGGAGAACAGATTGAGGTTAGTTGTCCGGGAGATGAGATCGGAATTATTGTGGAACGATTGGTGTGGAACAACACCAAGTATGCACTAAACGAAGTGTCGCAGGAGATTGAAGAGGAGGTGATAGGTACTTTCAGCCAGTTTCCCCTCAAACTGGCCTGGGCCATCACCATTCACAAGAGTCAGGGGCTTACCTTTGAGAAGGCCATCATCGACGCGCGTGCCTCCTTCGCCCACGGTCAGGTATACGTGGCACTGAGCCGGTGCAAGACTTTTGAAGGATTGGTGCTGAGTACACCCATCGCCGTTTCGAGCGTAAAGAACGATTCCACAGTAGTTCAGTTCAGCGAAGAAGTTGCACACAATCAACCAGGTGAAGCCGAATTGGAGCAATCCCGAAAGGAGTATCTTCACCAGCTGTTGAATGAGCTCTACGATTTTAAACCCATTCAGCGGCAGCTGTTATACCTTATGAAATTATGGGAAGAACACGCTTCCCAACTAATGGGGACACTGAGTTTTACAATTCGTGGTATCCTTGGGCCCCTAAAAAGCGAAATGATTGAAGTTGCCGGAAGGTTCGAGAACCAGGTAAGACAACTCCTCTCTTCAGATCCAAATCCTGAGGAGCAGCCGCTGCTTCAGGAACGTGTGAGGAAGGCATCCCAGTTTTTTCAGGATAAACTGGAGCAACTAATAGAACTGCCTCTTTCTGAGGCCACTTTTGAATGCGACAACAAGGCCGTGAGAAAAAGCCTGGTTGATGCCACCGATAAATTGATCAGGGAGATAAGTGTAAAAAAAATCTGTCTGGCGCATTGCCGGGCTGGATTTAGCACAAAATCATTTCTTGAAATTAGGTCAAAAGCCGCTATTGAGGCAGAGGAGAGTCCAAGAAGCAGAAAAAAAACGGATGCTCACTCAGCTTTCTCCACCCACCCCGATTTTTATACACAACTCAAAAGGTGGCGCAATGAGAAGGCTGAACTGATGCAGGTGGAAGTTTCCAGGGTACTGGGACAGAAGACACTTCTGGAGATCGTACAAACCCTGCCGGTTACCGGAAAGGAGTTGAAAGAGGTAAAAGGAATGGGTGGTGTGCGGATGAAACAGTTCGGAAGGGAGCTGTTGGAGATGATATTAACCTACCGGGATAAGAACGGGATGGATGTTCCTCCTGAAGCAGAGAAAGAGGCGGAAAGGGCTGGAATGGACTCCAGACAGCTGAGTTACGAGCTTTTCAGAAATGGTTTGAACATTCCGGAAATAGCACGGAGCCGGCAGATGGCTGTCTCGACCATAGAAAGTCATCTTTTGAATTACGTCGCAAATGGTGAAATCGCCATCGACCGCCTGGTCGAACCGCGAAAAGTGAAGGCAATTGAGGAGTGTATGGAACTCAATAATTTCAGGCAACTCAACGATCTGAAAGCAAAACTTGGGGATGTCTACAGCTACTCAGAAATCAGGTTTGTGCTGAAATACCTGGAAATGCAAAATTGAATCTCAATAGCCTAAAGTTCTATTTTAGGATATATCAGGTGCATCAGAGGTAACTCTCTAATAAAATCCAGTTTGATTTTGAACCGAATAATGAGGGAAATTCACCCGCTTAAAATAGCAGATGTCCCCTCTGGTAGAGAATATCGGTAGAAAAGCGTTAAGGAGCAAATCTCTAAATACCGTCAGGTACGAAAGAATAAATCGGTTTGAAGAGGTAACGCTCATCATGTTGAACTTCAAATTCTTTTGGCAATTCACGATACGCTTGGGAGAAGGAATGCTTTTGGTGACCAAATATTTTATAAATGTTCAATTTTTATTTTGAATGTATTTCTACAAAAATTTGTAATTTGCACTCATTCAAACAAACTATTTGACTGAATATTCAGCAGGCGGGTTTCGCTATCACTTCTCAGTTCAATTTAATACCAAACAATGAAAAAATACATCCTGGCTTTCGACCAGGGCACGACCAGTTCGCGTGCCATCGTTTTTGACCACGATGGTTTGCCAGTTGCCACAGCACAAAAGGAGTTTACACAGATCTACCCCAAACCGGGCTGGGTGGAGCACGATCCCGAAGAGATCTGGTCGACACAAGCCGCCGTAGGTATGGAGGCCATCTTCAGGGCTGGTGTAAGTGTACATCAGACTGTCGGAATAGGCATTACCAACCAGCGGGAGACTTCCGTAGTTTGGGACAAAAAAACTGGTCGGCCTATTTACAATGCCATCGTCTGGCAGGACCGCCGAACGGCAGATTATTGCGACCAGTTAAAAAAGGATGGCCATGGGCAGATGATTCTCAACAAAACAGGACTTATACCGGACGCCTATTTCTCTGCGACAAAGATAAAGTGGATGCTCGACAATGTTGTAGGAGCGCACAAAATGGCAATGAAAGGACGACTGGCATTTGGAACCATCGATAGTTGGCTGATCTGGAACCTGACAAGGGGAAAATTGCATGTAACTGATGTCTCCAATGCCTCGCGGACCATGTTGTTCAACATTCATACGTTGCAATGGGATTCAGAACTACTTGATCTATTCGGCATTCCCGCTGCCATGTTGCCGGAGGTAAGGTCTTCGAGTGAAATATACGGCAAAACAGCAGAGCCGTTTCCATCCCCGATTCCAATTTCAGGAATAGCCGGAGATCAGCAGGCGGCACTATTTGGTCAGATGTGCATAGAACCAGGTATGGTTAAAAATACCTACGGAACCGGCTGTTTCATGATGATGAACATCGGGGACAAACCCATTGAGTCAAAAAGCAAACTTCTTACCACAGTAGCCTGGAAGATTGGGAATGAGGTAACTTACGCTTTGGAAGGGAGTATTTTTATCGGTGGGGCAGTTGTCCAATGGCTTCGCGACAGCCTTGGAGTTATTCTGCAATCAAACGATGTAGAAAAACTGGCCGCCAAGGTAAAAGACAGCGAAGGTGTCTATTTTGTTCCTGCATTCGCCGGACTGGGTGCGCCCTACTGGGACCAGCATGCCCGTGGTACCCTTACCGGGATTACGCGTGGATCGACCGATGCACACATTGCCCGGGCAGCCATCGACAGCATTGCCTACCAGACCTATGATGTGCTCCTGGCAATGCAAAAAGATTCGGGAGTCACCATCCGTGAGTTACGGGTCGACGGTGGGGCTACTGTAAACAACGGATTGCTCCAATTTCAGGCAGATTTGTTGCAGTCAAACGTGGTTCGTCCTAAAATTACTGAAACAACGGCTTTGGGAGCTGCCTACCTGGCAGGACTAGCTGTAGGCTACTGGTCAGATATCAAAGATATTAGCAAACAATGGCAACTCGACCGCACTTTCTCACCAATGATTCCTGCAGGCGAAACAAGTGCACTCATCAAAGGATGGCACAGGGCCGTTAGGGCAGCGGTGGCATGGGCGGCGGAGGAATAAGTACTTTTTCAGTAGAACACAAATCTAAAATAGAACATATATGCATCCTTTCTTTGGAGAATTTTTTGGAACGGCGATCATTCTTTTGCTGGGTGGAGGCGTGGTGGCAAATGTGGCGCTTGACAAGACCAACGGACACAAAAGTAGTTGGATCGTCATTACTTTCGGATGGGCCATCGGAGTCTTCATCGGCGATCGGAAGAGCGTCGTGTAGGGAAAGAGTGTTCAGAGCCGGCT
>CAZGSQ010000097.1:0-14491 GCA_964528535.1 uncultured Tangfeifania sp.
TAGCGCGCGTCGTTCGGGACGACGAGGCCGCAGGTTCAAATCCTGTCACCCCGACTTCTTCAAGTACAATTAATTGGCTACTGTTGATTTGTATATTTTTTAAGCATTCAATCCGATGTAACATTTAAATTTATGAAAACCAAAATTCTCTTTTTCTCCATTTTCCTGTTTTCCTGCCTGGTGGGACAGGGCCAGATTAAGTTGGCTTCTGTATTGGGCGACAACATGGTCTTGCAACGCAACAGAGATGTAAAAATTTGGGGAAAAGCCAAGTCAGGTGAAAAACTCACTGTAAAGGCAGATTGGATAGCCGGTCCGGTAAGTACTACCTGTAATGAAAAGGGAGACTGGATGGTGAAATTGGCGACAAAAGAGGCAGGTGGACCCTATAAAATTACGATTTCTTCTCCTAAAGAGAAGGTGGAACTCAAGAATATTCTGCTTGGAGAGGTATGGCTCTGCTCGGGTCAGTCGAACATGGAGATGCCCATGGCAGGGTTTGGCGATTCGCCCATCAATGGTTCCAACGATTTTATGACGGATGCTGACAACGACAACATCCGGCTCTACAAAGTGAATAGAGCAGTAAGTGCTTATCCTGTTGATACATGTACCGGTAAATGGAGTGTGGCTTCAGCCGAAACTGCAACCGGATTCAGCGCCGTGGGATATTTGTATGCAAGGCTCCTACAACAGAAATTGAAAGTTCCGGTTGGTGTGATCTGCTCGAGCTGGGGCGGTTCTGCCATAGAAGCATGGATGAGCCACGAAACGATTCTTCCATTTGCGGATGCCTACGCAAGGTCGACACAACCAAAATCGGCCATCCACCAGCGTGCTTCGAACCTTTACAACGGGATGATTTCTCCACTCATCAATTTTGCCATCAAGGGTGCCATCTGGTACCAGGGTGAATCGAATATAGGCAATTACAAAGAGTATGCGGCGCTTCAGGCCGGAATGGTCGCCAATTGGCGCAAAGATTTCGGCGTCGGGGAGTTTCCTTTCTATTTTGTGCAGATTGCACCTTACTGGTACAACAACAGCAAAGCCATCAATTCAGCTTTGCAACGCGACGAGCAGCTCAGAGCAATCTCCCTGATCCCCAATTCAGGGATGGCGTCAACCATTGATATTGGCGAGGAGAAGAATATCCATCCTGCCGAAAAATTCACGGTAGCCAAACGACTTGCCCTTTGGGCTTTTGCCGAAACCTATGGTGTAAAAGGAATCAATTATAAATCACCTGTTTATACAAGTATGGCAGTAAAGGATACGCTTGCGGTTCTTTCATTTGACAACCTCGTACTTGGCCTTAGCACTTTTGGCAAAGAGGTCAGTTGTTTCGAAATTGCCGGATCTGACAGTATCTTTTATCCTGCCAAACTAACCATCAAGGCCAAACAGGCCAATGTGTGGTCTCCAAAAGTTAAAGCTCCGGTAGCAGTTCGATACGCATTTTCGAACTTCCCGGTAACTAATGGATTTTTGTACAATACCGCTGGTTTACCGGTACCGTCTTTCAGAACGGATAATTGGGGGAAATAATTACTTCTCAATCCAAATGAAACACCTCCTCCATATTCGCCCACCATTCGCCTGACGAACGGGTGGCAACCGGTCTTTGCATGGGCTCCATCACTGCCCACCACTCCTGGGTTTTTGGATCGGCAGCCATCCTGGCCATGTCGGCAGCAAAATCGGTGCCGGTATATTCCAAGTAGGCAAAAAGCTGGTTGTCTTTGTGAAAAATGGAGTAGTTGCTGATGTTGCAGGTTTTGATCATCGCCAGTATTTCAGGCCAAACTGCCGCATGGTAGGTTTTGTAAGTCTCAAATAGGTCAGGATCAACTCCTATGATTTGTCCGAATCGTCTCATAATTAATGTATTTATTTTTTTACAGAAGTACAATTTCGTAGATTCCGGGTACACCCGAAAATTCTTTCAATACCAGCCGAATTTTCTGTGCGGTGAATTTAGAGAGTTTTGGCTCTGCCTTTGCACCAATGGAGCTTCCTTTGTAGATGGTTTTCCAGACTGTTTCCTGCAAGTATTGAATTTCAAATGACTTAACCGCCGTTCCTCTTTCATAAATGATGGCCTGCGTTATTTTTTGAGGCTTTCCAAGATCGATTTCTATCCAGGGATTGGCATCTTTTTCCTCCGGTTCCCAGAAAGCTCCCGACCAGTCACCGTTGGTAACGGCATTTAATTCAACCCATTGATGATTGGACCAATGACCCTTTGGATTTGAGGAGGCAACCACTGGTTTCGAGTAAGTGAGTGAATTTGAACTTATCTCCATTGGCTTGATGCCCATTGCACTTCCGCCTAGTTCAAGCTCGACAATGGTATCAATTGGCCTCAAATCTTTGGCCGACAACTCGATTGTTAAACCATTCCCAAACTTGGTCAATTTTACTTTTCCACCATCCGCCAGCCGGCAATTTTTTATCTCCTGACCAAGATCCGGAAGTGTAATTTTAGGGTTGTTTCCAGTCCATTTCAGAATATGCAGGTAAATAAAATTGCCTTTCCGGGTACTGACTCCCCAGTCGGTGGGCTTAAATGGGCCACCACGTGTTCCATAGATTGTATTGCCAAATTTGCCCAACCATTGCCCCATCTCTTTCAACCGTTCGACCTGGAGAGGTTCTATCTGTCCATCCGGTTTTGGTCCGACATTGAACAAGAGGTTTCCATCACCACCCGCAGAACGTACCAGACTCTGCAGACATTGCTCCAGCGATTTTACTGCGTCATTGGGTTTCCAGGCCCATTGACCGGCTATGGTCATGCAGGTTTCCCATGGACGATCGTTCTGAAATCCTCCAACACGCTGTTCAGGCGTATCAAAATCCCCCTTGGCGCCTGTGCGGTTGTTGATGATGATATCAGGCTGGATGGTGTGCGCAAAGTCTATGACACCCTGTCCGCGGATGGCATCAAAACGCTGCGGAACATCAAACCACAATACGTAAAGCGGACCATAATTCAGCAACAGTTCGGCCACCTGTTTCTTGAGGTAGGTGGTGTAGGCATCCAGATCGTAGGTTTCACGTTTGGTCTCGCCTCCCGGACTTGTCAGTGGAAAATCAGGATGGTGCCAGTCGGTCGTGGAATAGTAAGTGCCGAAGGCAATTCCCTGCTTTTTACAGGCTTCGGCCAACTCTTTGACAACATCGCGGTGGAGTGGGGAATTCATAATGTTAAAATCGGTCTGCCTCGTATTCCACAAACAGAATCCATCATGATGCTTGGTGGTCAGGATGATGTATTTCATGCCTGCAGCTTTGGCCACGCTTACCCAACTGTTGGCATCGAATTTTGGCGCATCAAATTTCTTGTAGAGGTTGTCATACTCCTCGACAGGAATCTCGCGACCACGCGACCACCCGATTTCCGTTCCTTTGAGTGATACGGGTCCCCAATGGATGAACATGCCAAACCGGGCATCTTTCCACTCTTCCAGTTTTTGTTTGTTGTTGGCAGGAGTTTGTCCGGAGGAATTTAAGATTGCGATTAGCAAAACAAGCAGCGGAAAAAGTTTTTTCATTTCAGTAAGTATTTAACAATGGAAAAGGTCGATTGAAGTAGTGATTACCCAGCTAATCCTTGCTTGTCTCCTTCGTACAATCCTTTTTGGCCATTGAAGTTAATTGTTAATATTTCTTTGGAATCGTGCTATTGGTTCCTTGTAATAGCTTTTCTGTTCATCTGTTTTTATACAATTTCCCTACTTCGGCCAATCGGCTGACTACATTCTCGTCCATCAGGCCATCGCTGTTGGGGGCGCAGTTGAGCAGTAAATTGCAGTTCCTTTTTTTCAAAATAGCAAGATGCCTGTTGACAATGTTGTCAGCGGACATTAGCTTTTCCTTCGGGAATTTTTGTTTCCAGAACCAGGCACTCTGGATGGTGGGACCTTGTTGCGCTGCATATTTGTTACCAGGAGGCGCCCATTCATCGTTCCAGGGCTCTTCGAAATGGAAGAAATCTACATTTTTGTAAACGGAGTCACGGGGCAATCCCCTGCGCAGTTGGTAATGATCCGTCACAAGCAGTTCGGGCTGAAGAGATTTGACATAGGCGTAAATTTCATCCCGGTCGGATTGTTTCCAGATGGTTCCGCAATTGCCCCACCCGTCGAAGGTAAGTGAACCTATTTTGCCGTAGTTGGTCAGCAATTCCTTCAGTTGAGCCTTGATGACGATGAGGTCGCCGGGCTTTAGCTCTTTTTCAAAATGTTGCGTCCGGTCCCAGATAGAGAAATAGAAATGGGGTTCTATCCCCCGGCTTCTGAACGCCTCGCAAAATTCCCTGACGATATCCCTGCCGGCAACTCCACTGGAGGCAACATCGTAAGTAGTTGTTTTGCTGTCCCACAGACAAAAACCATCGTGGTGCTTGGTAGTGAGAACGGCATATTTCATGTGTGCACTCTTTGCAGCATCCGCCCATTGGTAACAATCCAGCTTTGCCGGATTAAAGGAGAGGGGATTCTGACCTGGATCGACCCACTCCTTTTCGTGAAATGTCCCCATGTTGAAATGGATAAACATCCCGAATTTCAGTTTGTTGAACTCTTTCCTGAGTTTTTCCTTCGATCTGGTTTCAGCATTTGCAGAGCTGAATGCCACCAAAATCAAAACTAAAAAAGTAATGAGCCTGATTGTTGCATCTTGCTGGAAGTTAGAATGATAATTTTTCATTTTGCACTTTTCATTTTTCACTTACTATTAAACTCCTTCACTGCCTCAAACATCGCGACGATATTTTCGGGAGGAACATCCGGTAAAATGTTGTGTACGGTGTTGAATACGAAGCCGCCACCGGGAGAAAAGATCTTTAGCCGTTCCAGAACTTGTTTGCGGATCTGTTCAGGAGTACCCACATTCAGTGTTCCTACGGTTTCGATGCCACCTCCCCAGAAAGTACACTGTTGACCGAATTCCTTCTTCAGATAATCGGGTTGCATCAGGTAAGCATTGGTCTGTACCGGGTTGAAAATCTCGATGCCGGTCTCAATCATATCCGGCATCAGCAAAGAGATCGAACCGCAGGAATGGATGTAAGTATGCATTTTACTGTGCCTTTTTACATAATCGCAAAGGATCTTGTGTCTCGGTTTGAACAACTCCCGGTAGGTGTCAGCATCCATGAAAGGGCCCGAACTCATGCCCAGATCATCGCCAAAACGGATGATGTCGACGATGTCGCCCACTGCCTTGCAAACTTTTTCGAGGGTAGCCAGGTGCCTTACCAGGAGTTGGTCGAGGAGTTTTCCGACGTTTTCCGGATCACACATCAAGTCCATCAGGAAGTTGTCCATCCTTCTTAGAAAAGTTCCCCATTCAAAGAGATTACAGCCGCAGACGATCAGCAACGCCTTGTCTGTACTTTGTCTTAATTTGAGCGTGTTCTCGCGGAGTTTCAGCCAGAAATCATCCTCTCCCGAATGGTCCCAGGGACTGTGCGCGTCACGTGCCCACATGATCCGGTGCATCTCCGCGTCCAAATTTTCATAGGTATCCGGATATCCATCCACATAAGGAAAATAGGTCTGGTCGAAGAAGGTGGCGCCAATTGGCATCCGCGACAATATTCGTTTTCCGTCGTCATCGTAGGTCACGAAAGACCCATCTTCCATTTTGGTGGGTTTGAACCATTTTGGATAGAAGGCAGGAGCCCCGTTGGCCAAAGTGGTCGGGATCCAGTCGGATGGCTGGTCGTTGAAGGTACGTCCGACATCCAAAACATCGATTCCAAAAAGATCGAGGATCGCGAGGTCTGGTTGCGCCAACTGCTGCACAACATCATAGACCAGCACAGGCAGGTCTGTCCGACCAAGATGTTTGAGCAGGTTGCTGTAGGCTATCGCGGAGATGCCCGAACTGGGTGTGGCGCCCATGTCAACGGGAACTTTGTCCAACTGTTGATGGTGGATAGCTGCTAAAACGCGATCGCGGGAAGTTGCCATATTTTATTGTTTTTCTATTTAGTTTTGAGTTACTTATTTGATCTGATGTCTTGGCTTGAGGCTATTAGCAGTTAGCTAATTAGCTGTCAGCTTTGCAATAAGGTGAACGATCAATGACTGAAGCGTTTCTCACTTTAGCCTTAAGCCTTTTCACACCGTACCACTTATGCCGATCAAAAACGACGAAGCAATGATAATCAGCAACGAGAGGATCATCAAAACAAAAACTTTGACGGGTGCCCCTTTCCATTCTTTTCGTATCAGACCCCAGACGGTAGCGCAAACGATGGTGAGTGCCATCAGGATCCCCCAGGAGGTGAAGGTATAGGGACCCATCTTGCTTTTGCCCATGCCATATACAATCAATTGGCTGAACCAGAGTAAACCCGCCAGCAGACCGAAAGAATAATTTTTTACCAGGATACCGGAAGAGGCAGCCTGACGATAGTTTTTCAAGGATCCATTTTTGTTTCCAAGGTAGATGCAATAGACCACATTGGTAACAAATGTGCCGGCAAACAAAACAACAAACAGGGGCATCATGGTAAAAAGCGGATCAACACCCTGCTTGGCAGCAATTTCTGACAAGGGATTTCCCTGTTCAAAACCGAGCGACATGGCCGATCCGGTAAATCCGACCAGAACTGCAGCCATGGCTCCTTTAATCAGGTCGAATTCAGTGATGCTCTCCTGTTTCTTGGCTTCCGACATGATCTTGTCCTTCAAGATGCCCGACCAGGCAGACAGGGCTATTCCAACAGTGGCGATGAGAATTCCCAGTATCAGCAAAGTCCCTCCCTTACCCAGCATCATGACGTGGAGGCGACCATCGATGGCAGGTGGGATCAGGGTTCCAATGGCCAGCATCAGTCCCAGCGAAAGGGCATAGCCCAATGAGAGTCCCAGAAAGCGCAAGGCCAATCCAAAGGAGAGATTTCCAACCCCGTACAGTGCACCAAGAAGAAAAACCGTTAGCAAGGTACCTGAAGGAGTTGACAGGATGATCTGAACAAATCCGGGTGCAAAAATCAGGCAGGAAATTAGTGGAAACAGGATATAAGCACCAAAGCCGAAGACCATCCAGTACGTTTCCCAGCTCCAGCCCTTGATCTTTCCAAAAGGTACAGCAAAGCTCCCCGACGAAAATGCGCCAAGTGCGATCAGGAGAATTCCTGATAAGATTCCTAAATTCATTTTTTTTAGTTAATTGGTTTTCAGACCGGCAAAGATCCCCGGATCCACAGCAAAGATGTCAATCCAAATTAACAAAACAATGCAAACTTTATTTTGAACATTTGAGGCAAATATTTGCACTATTCCGTGAACTATAATAACCAATATTATTGTATTTTTAAAATCCGATAAGTTTAAGCAACTCATTTAAAATAGCATGTATTTAGAACAGATCAGCGAATCCTTGATATTTCATCTGCAGAATGTTGCATATTTGAGCTTTTCACAGGATGCGGACTATGAGGATATCATCAGTCCGTTTACAAGGATCTATCTCATCACGGAAGGGTGCGGATCGCTGGTTATTGGTAACAAAAAAATTACCCTTGTTGCAGGCAACCTCTATTTAATTCCCAGTTTTACCTCCTGTACCTATCATTTTGGGGAAGGACTTTCCCATTACTACATCCATTTCAGCATGGATCAGCCGAATGGGTTGAGTCCTTACAGTCAGTTTTCAATCTCGAACAAAGTAGATGCTAATGATCTGGATTACAAACTGTTCAGCGAGTTAGCCTCGATTAATCCCGGATTGCAGCTTCCGCACCACCATCCCAACGTCTACCAGACAAAGGCCTGGATGAACAAAAAGGTTGATTTTCATACGGCAAGACGTCATTTGGAAACCATCGGAATTCTCAAACAACTATTTTCCCGTTTTCTGGAATCAGGTGAAAATTTTCCGGTTGCCAACATGTTGAAATACAACATTCAGCCGATATTGCTCCACATCCGGAACAACCTGCAGCAGAACATTACGGTGGAGGAACTTGCCTGCATCGCCTGCTTTTCACGGGATCATTTTTCCAGGGTTTTCAGGACAATCACTGGATTGTCGCCCTGCGACTACATCATCAGCAAGAGGATTGAGCGAGCGCAATTCTTGCTCCTCACAACGGATCTTTCGCTAAACCAGATCATTGATCAGACGGGGTTCAGGAGTGCATCCTATTTTTCACGGATATTCAAGAAACATACCTCTTACGCTCCGGCACGGTACCGGTCGCAAAGGGGGTGAGAACAATGCCAAACTTGCCAAAGTAAAATTTTCGTAAATTGTCGGAGATTTATACCAACTAAAATACCAAATTTATGTCAGTACTTACCCAGGAAATGAAAGAGATGGTTGCTTCCCAGCAATGCTTTGTGGGAACAGTCGATGCAAATGGAATCCCCAATGTTGCCCCAAAAAGATCAACCCGCGTTTTATCGGACGACGAGCTTGTCTTCACTGAAGGTACCGGTGGCACAACTTTTGCCAATGTAAAACTTGGTTCAAAAGTTGCCATTGCTGTTGTAAACCGGGAAATCCTCGACGGATACAGATTTGTGGGTGATCCGGTTTGTCACGAGAATGGAGAATTGTACGAGCAGGCTGCTGCCATATCGGCAAAAATGGGATTGCCCAAACCAAAGGCGGTGGTGGTGATAAAAATCACAGAGATTCATTCCTTGAAACCAGGGCCTTTGGCGGGGAAGAAGATAGGATGAGATAGTTGGCAAAAAGTATTAATTACTATGAATAAATCAAATATATTTGATTTATTCATAGGGTTCGATCAAATTTCAAGCGACGAGGCACCTTTGATCTACGTGTCATCTAAAAGAGAGACAAACTGTTTCAATACAATAATTTGGGAGCAATTTGTTTTTAAGGCGCTCTACTTTCGAAACGAAAATCTCTTCTTTCAAGTTTTTCTTATTCCGCTTAATCTCCGCAACCACCGCTTTGTTTTTTTCCAGGCTCAGTGCGACAATGTCAATTTCATTTCGATCACTTTTCGGCTCCCACTACGATCCGACAGCCCTGTATTGAAAACTTTCAGCAAATGGCTGCTTAAAGTAAGATTCCAGGACTTTGCTGGAACATGAATTCAATCATTTTAGCCACTGTTAAACACCGATTGTCGCAAAATAACTCCACATATTCGGGTACTCCGCCTGTAAGTGCGTACAATGCCAATAGGTCATCGTTGCTGTAACCTGGCCGGAAATCATTCATGATTCCTTTCAGTGTAGTCAAATCAAATGCTGCAAGTTTGATAGTATTATCAGCCCTTCCGAACAATGGTTCCTTGGCATTTTGAAATATCTTCTGCATCAGTGAATAGACAGAGCCACTTACCATTAGATGAATGCGCGTCTTATTTTTATACTGATCCCAGGTAATCTGCATGTCGCTGTACATGCAGTCGTTGATGTTGTAAAACTCCTGAAGTTCGTCAATTACCAGATTAAACTGTTTGTTTTCAGCCTTCTCCATTAGAAATCTGAAGAGCGATCGAAAAGTTTTTATTTCCTCCGGAACAAAACAATTAAGTGCTTGAGCGATTACCGTATTGAATTCTGCACAAAGGGTGGCTTCATTCTTTCTCCGACCAATTTCTACCCCTTGCTTGCCAAAGCAGCGACGCAGGCCCAGGCAGAGCGGATAGTCAAAGAACATTTGCTGAATCCTGATGAATTTAATGGAGAGTGGATGATGCCTTCCATAGCGCGCAATGATCAGGCATTTAATGACCAGGACTATTGGCGGGGGCGCATCTGGGGACCCATGAACTTTCTGCTTTACCTAGGATTAAAAAACTACAACCTTCCGGAAGCACGAAAAATCCTGGCTGAAAAATCAAACCGGCTGATGATGGAAAATGTCAAACTAAATGGATATATCTATGAAAATTACAATGCCATCACCGGCAATTTGAAAGATCCTAGCGAAGCTAAAAAGATGGGTGACAACTATTACCATTGGGGGGCTTTGCTTGGTTTTACCGCTTTGATACAAGAAGAGGATTTAAATGCCCAATCACCAATTAGAAGGTAGTAATGTCGGATCTTCCCGGGATAATCTTAATAGTAGTATATTTGCACTCTTCAGCAATACATTCCTACCGACATGTATCAATTCATTCACAAAGGGCTGTTGGTAAATAGTGAAAACCCCCTGTTGTTTGATGAACTCTTCAAACAATATGCCAGACCGCTGTTTTACTATGCTGCAAAATTCGTAGACGATGAGGTCGCCAAAGACATCGTACAGGATACCTTTGTGAAGCTTTGGACCAATCAGGCCATCGTCGTCAACCAATCCATCAATGCCCTTATTTTTACGATGGTCCGAAATAGCTGCCTTCAGTATCTTGAAAAGCAGAAAGTTAGAAACAAGCATGCGGAATCTGTCAAAGAATTGCTTCAGGAGCGAGAACTGCACTATTTTATGGATGAAAGGAGCAGTTTAATTGAACAGGAACTGGAAGATAAACTCAATGAAGTAATCCAACAGTTGCCCGAACGCTGCCGGCAGATCTTTGTTCTGAGCCGGTTTGAAAACAAAAAAAACCGGGAAATTGCCGAAGAGCTTGATATATCTGTAAAAGCCGTCGAGAAGCAAATCTCCAAAGCCCTCTCCACCATCCGTTCCGAAATGAAGGATTATTTGCCATTGTTGCTGTTTTTATCGTGCCATTTGATAAAAAATTAAGATCCGATTGAATAATTTTGACTTTTTAACTATTTTTCAGCTACACTTAAATCTTCCTTTTATTAGAGACCATTAGTATTAGAAATAGTAAATTTACATGATACAAACATGAGAAAAACTATATCATACAATTCGAATAAGATGCAGGTAGTGACAATTGAACTTAAAGGAAACAACTCCCTGGAAGCTCTTCAGGATTTAGAAAAGAAAGATTTGATCCGAATTGTAAAAGAACCAGATCTAAATTCAAACGCCTTACCTGGTGAGAATATTAGTGATGATGATTTTAGGAGATGGATTGAATATTCTGAAAGCTTTGGTACAGTTGGCATAACCGAATCAAAAGAACGATGGGCACAACAACGAAAGAAGCTTCAGGAAGGTATTCTTTAAGGATAACAGAACCTGCCCTGAAGAATATTGATTCAATAGTTGGGTACATTGCCTATATCAAACACGAGCCTTTATCAGCGATACGAATTGGCGATGCCATGTATCAAACCATTGAACGCATCGGCAAAATTCCTACTGCCTTTCCCGAATGCATTGAAATTCCCAATAGAAATAAAATATACCGAAAAGTGGTATGCTATGCTGGTATATCATCTATAAAATAAAACCTTCTGTAATTGTAATTCTTGGTATCATCCACCAGAATAGAAGATCTGCAAGAATCAGAACCATTGGAAAGAGTAAATGACTCGTCCTCTCCACATTTCCACATTTTCAAATCTTCAAATTATTTTCTGCAAACGGGTAGGGTTTTTGCCTCTCTTCCGATCATAGTGTTGAACAAGCAAATCATCCCATGCCGGAAATTGATACACTCATTCAGAAATATCTTCAGGATCAGACCACTGAAGCAGAAAACAAGCAACTTCACGAATGGTTGCTCCAGTCGTCCGAGAACGAAAAGCAGTTTTTCGCCGAAAAAGATATCTGGGACACCGCCGGATTCCATGCCAACAGAAAAGAATATGAGATCCTTCCTGAACTTGAACTTTTCAAGAAACGGGTTGAGGTGATCTCACCCAGGCAAAACTTGGTTTTCCGCCGGATGATGCAGATGGCTGCCATGCTGCTGGTTACTTTCGGATTGGGATGGGCCAGCCAATTTATCACTTTCAAACAGGAACAACAGCCTGTCCAAATTACCATGCAGGAGATTTTTGTCCCCAAAGGTCAGGTTAATCAGGTGTTTTTGGCTGATGGTACCCGAATATGGATCAATTCGGAGACACGTCTCACGATTCCTTCTGTTTTTTCTTCGAAGGAGCGTGTGGTGCAACTGAGCGGAGAAGCCTTCTTTTCAGTTGCCAAAGACGCCAATCGACCTTTTCGTGTTGAGGTGAAGGGTCAACAGATCGAGGTGCTCGGAACCACCTTCAACGTAAGGGCATACGACAATTCCGGTGAAATTGAAACTACCCTGGAAACCGGCCAGATCAAGTTGCAAGCTGGTAACCAAACTGCCCTGCTCAAACCGGGAGAACAAAGTATTTTCGATAAAAACAGCAACAAACTAACAATAGGAAAGGTCGATCCAGTAAGCTTCAGCTCCTGGAAAAACGGACGCTACGAATTCCACAACAAAGATTTGACGGAAGTATTTAAAATAGTGGAGAGATGGTACGATGTGGAGATTTCTATGGATGAAAATTATTTCAGCAAAATGCACTTTTCAGGCGTGATCAAGCGCAACAAGGATGTGAACCATTTTCTTGAACTGCTGAACCAAACCGTTCCGATCCACTATGAAATGAATGCGGACAAAATTCAAATAGTTCACAAATAAGACAATCAATAAATTACCTACATCATGAACCAAAAAGAGAAGGAGGTGACAAGCTAAAACTGACCAAACAAAAAACGGAGAATGTACCACCATCCTCCGTTCCATTCAAGTCTTAATAAATTAAAACTTTTTAAAGCAAAACAAAAGTATGAAAAAAAAATTAATTCATGGTCTTTCCCATGACAAGGAATTGATCCATAAAATCTGGCTGACTATGAGACTGGTAGTATTTCTGTTTTTCATTTCGCTCGTTCATGTTTCGGCTTCTGTTTATTCCCAAAAAACGAAGTTGAACCTGAAAGTCGAGAATGCAACTTTGCAACAAGTATTTGAACTCATCCAGAATCAGTCTGAGTTTGATTTCTTTTACAAAAACGAACAAATTCCGGCAGAAAAAAGGGTCTCGATCGATGCAAAGAACGAAACCATTGAATCAATCCTCAACAATATCCTCAAAGATACAGATCTTAAATTCGGACTGGTAGACAAAGACATTGTCATCATCCCCAATGAGCCGACGAATGCCCAGCAGTCAAAAAAATCCCTGTCAGGCAAGGTCACAGATGCCTCGGGAGCTACACTGCCGGGTGTTTCTGTTGTTTTAAAAGGAACAACTTTAGGAGTCATTACCGACAACAACGGATTCTATTCCATTGCTAATGTGCCGGAAAATGCTTCGCTGGTATTTACTTTTGTTGGCATGAAATCCCAGGAGGTGAAAGTGGGCAATCAAACGACCATCAACATCAAACTTTTGGATGAAAGCATTGGTGTGGATGAAGTGGTGGTGGTAGGTTATGGAACACAAAAGAAGGTGAATCTGACGGGATCTGTTTCAACCATTCAGGGAGAACTGTTGTCAAAACGCTCCGTGTCACAAACTTCTCAAGCATTTCAAGGTTTGGCACCGGGATTGACGGTCACACAAGAAAACGGGAATCCGGGATCGACGGCCAAATTTAATATCAGGGGTGTTGGAACGCTTGGTAACTCATCACCACTGGTTTTGATTGACGGGATCGAAGGCGATATCAATAATATCAATTCGAACGATATTGAGAATATTTCTGTGCTGAAAGATGCTGCATCTGCCTCCATTTATGGTTCACGCGCAGCCAATGGCGTTATCCTGGTTACGACCCGAAGAGCAGGAATCAACAAGATTAGCATTGACGTTAGGACAAATGTTGGCGTCCAAAGCCTTACCCGTACGCCAAAGTTTGTTGGTGGCGTAGATTATATCAACTTAAGAAATGAAACTTATTTGAATGAAGGCAAGTCTCCGATTTATACCCAGGACTATGTGACTAAATATGCCCAAAACCACCCTTCTGATGCATACCCTGAAACAGATTGGGTTAAAGCGGTTTTTTCTGAACCGGGAGTTCAACAATCTTATGGTATAACGGCCATGGGTGGAAATGAGAAAGCACGTTTGTTGGCTTCAATTAATTACATCAATCAAAATGGCAATATGCCCAATACTGGGTTTAACCGTTATGGATTGCGCATCAATTCTGATATTACCCCGTCAAAAAAACTTAACATAAGTTTGGACATTAATGCTTCTATGTCTGATCGTTGGGAACCGGGAATGGGCTTTTGGGAAGTGTTCTACCAAACTTATCGGACTGCCCCCATCTATGCTGATTATTATGAAAATGGGACACGGTTGGCAGATGGAAATCAAGGAATAAATCCGGTTTCAGAGGCCTCCTCCGCAGGTAAAAATTCATACAAAGGTGCTGATTTGATTGCAAATGGAAAAGTCGTTTATGAAATAATTAAAGGACTAAAAGCCAATTTTGTTTTCTCTCCACATCTGTTTTACGGTACTGATAAAATGTTTCAAAAAAAGGTTGCTTTGCAGACATTAGATAAATCAGCAACTTTTTATCGTCCGAATATGACCACTTTGAAGAACCAGTCCAATCAAAACGTAAACTTGAATACCAAGGCATATTTCACCTATGACAAAAAAATCAAGGATCATTCGTTTTC
>CAZGSQ010000098.1:0-14475 GCA_964528535.1 uncultured Tangfeifania sp.
ACTTCGGCAGCACCCTGTGTTGCTGTGACTGACAACATGGTATTGACCATCCACAAATCTGCCACGGCAGGTGCAGGTGCAGACGCTACGATCTGCGAGAGCGCAGGCAGCTATACCCTGATCGGAACGGCTACCAACTATACCTCTTACCTCTGGACGACCAGTGGGACGGGTACCTTCAGCAATACGGGCACGACGCTCACGCCAGTTTACACGCCAAGCGCAGCGGATATCGCAGCGGGAAGTGTTACGCTGACCTTAAATGTGACGGCTACTGGAGCGTGCAGCAATGTGAGCGATGCGATGGTATTGACCATCAGCCGTCAGGCAGTTGCCAACGCCGGAGGGGATGATGTAATTTGTGAGACCTCTACCTATAAATTGAATGGTTCTTCAGCACTGCATTATACCAGTCTGGTTTGGACAACCTCAGGAACAGGCACCTTCGACAATACGGGTCTACTTCATGCTACTTATACCCCAAGTGCAGCGGATATTATTTCAGGCGATGTATTTTTGACGCTGAATCTTACCTCCACGGCTCCCTGTACGTCTACATCGGATGCGATGAAACTGCTTCTGAATCGACTGGCGGTATCTAATGCAGGTATTGATGCCACCATTTGCGGAAGCTCCAATTATACCCTGAGCAGTTCCTCTGCCATCAATTATGCCAGTTTGTACTGGACCACCTCTGGCACAGGTACATTTAGCAATGCATTGGCTCTTCATCCGATCTATACGCCGAGTGCGGCAGATATCACGGCAGGAACGGTAACCCTTACCATGACTGCTCTACCGCTGGTTCCATGTGCCAATGCAAGTGACAACATGGTATTGACCATAACCAATCCGGCAGCAGTGAATGCAGGCATGGATGCCACCATTTGTGAGACGGCTACTTATGTGTTATCCGGAGCAACGGCAAGTCATGCGACAGGACTGTTGTGGAGTACGAGCGGAACGGGAAGCTTCAGCAACACCACAACCCTTAACCCGGTTTATACGCCGGGAGCAGCAGATATCGCAGCAGGTGTGGTCACCCTGACGCTGACGGCAACCTCCTCGGCGCCATGTGCTTCGGCGGGCGACAACATGGTACTGACCATCAGCCGTCAGTCGGTAGTGAATGCAGGCGCAGATGCTACGATCTGTCAGAGCGGAACGTATGCCCTGAGCGGATCCACGGCAGTTAACACGACAGAGATGACGTGGACCACCTCAGGATCGGGAACCTTCAACAACGATCATTCGCTGCATCCTATTTATACTCCTGGAGCGGCAGATATCCTGGCAGGCACGGTGATTCTGACCCTAACGGGAGAGTCGACAGCACCATGTGCAGTTGCCACCGACAACATGACGCTGACTATTCTTGGTCAGGCCACGGTCAACGCCGGGGCAGATGCCACGATCTGTGAGACAGCAGGAAATTACACGCTATCGGGAGCAGTATCAACCAATGCCACAGGATTAACCTGGACAAGCAGCGGAACGGGCAGCTTCAGCAATACGACGGCGCTTAATCCTGTTTACACGCCTGGAGCTGCAGACATCGCAGCGGGGACAGTTACACTGACCCTTACGGCCACTTCGGCAGCACCCTGTGTTGCTGTGACTGACAACATGGTATTGACCATCCACAGGCAAGCATCTGTCTATGCTGGTGTTGACGCAACTATCTGTCAGGGTGGTACCTATACTTTGGAAAGTGCTACTGCCCTTCAGGCAACAGAAGTAACATGGTCAACTTCCGGGTACGGTACTTTTAACAACATCCACTCCCTGAATCCGGTTTACATTCCTGGCGCAAACGATGTATTGGCAGGGAAAGTAATCTTGTCGTTGGTTGCGTCTTCACCAACGCTTTGCGGCACAGTTGGCGACGACATGATACTGACTATTCTTGGACAGGCAACGGTTCATGCGGGTGCTGATGCTACTATCTGCGAGACTTCCGGAAGCTACACTCTTTCCGCTGCAGGTTCAACCAATGCAACCGGACTTTTCTGGACGACCAGTGGAACAGGAAGCTTCAGCAGTACCACTGCAACGAATCCGGTTTACACGCCAAGTATGGCCGATATCGCAGCAGGCTCAGTCATACTTACGCTCACCGCTACATCAGCAGCTCCTTGTGTTTCTGCAACGGATCATATGGTTCTGAACATTAGCAGACAAGCCATTGTAAATGCCGGTGTTGATGCAACGATTTGTCAAAGTGGTACTTATACTTTGAGCGGTGCAACTGCCAGTTTTGCAACAGAAATAACATGGACAACTTCCGGGTACGGAACTTTCAACAACATCCACTCCCTGAATCCGACCTATCTGCCTGGTTCAGCTGATGTTCTGGTAGGAAAAGTTACACTGACCATCAGCGGTCAGTCGGCGGCTCCTTGCGCAACTGTGAGCGACAAAATGGAACTCACCATAGTTGGTCAGGCCATTGTGAATGCAGGTGCCGATGCCACAATTTGTGAGGCTGAAGGAAAATATTTACTCGGCACTGCCTCGGCAAGCCATGCTATTGACGTGTTGTGGTCCAGTTCAGGGACAGGATACTTCAACAACACCACCGCGCAAAATCCTATCTACACACCAAGTGCGGCAGATATGGCTGCCGGGAAAGTCACGCTGACGCTTACTGCTTATTCAGCCGCTCCTTGCCTCACAGTTACGGACAACATGGTATTGACCATTGCCAGGCAAGCCATTGTAAATGCCGGAAGTGATGCCACGGTTTGTGAAGGTTCTGATTATCAACTTGGAAGTGCTTATGCATCCAATGCTTCAGTACTGAAATGGACCTCAAGTGGCTCGGGAAATTTCTCCAATGATCAGGAAGTAAATGCGACTTATACCCCGAGTATTTCGGATGTGCTCAATGGATCAGTGAGGCTGACGCTAACCGGTTCATCAGTTTCTCCTTGTTCCTCGGTGTCGGATTATATGGTGCTGACCATTGCCAATCAAGTAGTTGTTAGTGCCGGAAACAATTCTTCAGTTTGTCTGACTTCCGCAGGGTACACGCTGGCAGGAGCTTCTGCGCCGCATGCCAAAACCTATTTGTGGTCAACCTCTGGTTCGGGAACGTTTAACAACAATACGGAGCTTCATCCTACTTATCAACCAAGTGAAAGCGACAAAGCAATCGGTTCAGTTACCCTGACCTTGTCGGCAATATCTTCTGCTCCATGCACTTCAGCAAGCGGACAAATGGTATTGACCATCCTCAAACAGGCTGTTGTGGATGCAGGAGCAGATGCCTCGATTTGTTCGACCGGATCCTATACGCTAAATGGTACATCCAATACTACCGTGAAGTGGACAACGAGCGGATCGGGAAAATTTGACAGCGATACCAAATTGAACGCCCGCTATACACCAAGTGCAGCAGACGTCAATGTGGGTCAGGTCATCCTCACTCTTCAATCCACCGGAGCCGGTTTGTGCGGCAATGTAACCGACCAGATGGTTCTTGCGATTTGGAAGGAAACGACTGCTTTCGCAGGCAATGATGCCATTGTTACGGTAGGTCAGTCTTACCACTTGCTGGATGCCAGATCCGCCAATTATTCAAGTTTGATCTGGACTAAAAATTCAGCCGCCACTGGTACTATCCAGGATGCCACGCTGATTTCGCCGACCTATCTGCCAGGTACTGGCGAGGTTGGAGTGGTTACGCTCACCCTTACTGCTGCATCAGACGGATCCTGTCAGGCAGCTGTAGACCAGATGAACATCACGTTATTGCAACCAGCCTCCATGGCCTTTGCAGGCAGTGATGCAACGGTATGTGAAGGAACGAGTTATTCACTCACAGAAAGTTCGATGGGGAATGCTTCGTCTTTGCATTGGACAACTTCTGGTTCAGGAAGTTTCAACAATGCAACCGTCCTCCATCCAATTTATGTACCTAGTGCAGCTGATATTTTCCAAGGTTTTGTGACCTTGACGTTGAAAGCCACATCCGCTTCACCTTTTATTGAAGTCTCTGACGACATGTTGTTGAGAATATCACGCAAACCAGTTGTGAATGCTGGCAGTGATGCCACTACCTGTACCTCTTCAATAAACTTCACCCTGTCAGAAGCATCGGCTCAATATGCTGATTCATACCAGTGGACCACCTCCGGGTCGGGAACCTTCGTGAATGGTTCAGTACTTCATGCTGTCTATCAGCCCAGCCAGGCTGATTGCACCATGGGGTCGGTAGCCCTCACGTTAACAGGTATGTCAGCAGGCAACTGTGCCGGAGTACCCGATGTGATGATTCTTCACCTTGTTCCTCAGGCAAAAGTGTTTGCAGGTCCTGATTATGAGATTGATGAGAATGCAATTTTGACGATCTCAGGATCAACAGCAAGCAGTTACAGCAGTTTGTTGTGGTCTACCACAGGATCAGGGAAATTCAACGATGTGACCCTGTTGCACCCGATTTATACCCCAAGCAAGAGTGACGTTCTGGATGGATCAGTCCTACTTACCTTAACAGGAAGTGCCCTTGGCTCATGTTCTGATGTGAAGTCGCAGTTGTTGCTCTACTTCAAGAAGCCAATCCTTTCCAGTGACCTGATCGTAACCACGCCAGAAAACACTCCTTTGAAGGGAAATGTACTCTCAAATGCAGTCCATCCAAATGGACAGGCATTGACAGTGACCAACTTCACGGTAGGAAGTACCATTTATGGGGCCAACTCTGAGGCAAAGATTTCAAACATCGGTTCACTTGCCATCATGCCCAATGGATCCTTCCTCTTCACACCGTCACTTTATTACAACGGACCTGTTCCAACAGTCTATTTTGATATCAGCGACGGAGCAGGAAGTGGAGTGTCATCCAGTCTGAAGATCAATGTGACAGCCGTAAATTACAGGCCTGTAGCGATCAATGATTTGTTCACTGGTTTGGAGAACATTGAAGTCAAAGGTGATGTTTCTGTGAATGACAGTGATCCGGATGGTGACCTGATGTCTGTGACAACGATACCGGTAAGGGCTCCATTGCACGGAACCTTGATACTGCTGCAGAATGGCAAGTTTACCTACAAGCCTGACGTTGATTTCATCGGGACAGACTCTTTTGTCTATGAAACATGTGACAACGAGGTGCCAAAACTTTGTTCGGCGGCAATTGTTACTATTAAGATAGATAAAAACATCGACTGTGAAGTGTATGTGCCAAACTCTTTCTCACCAAATGGCGACGGGATCCACGATCTCTTCCAGGTCAAATGCCTTTACAACTATGAAAATCCTAAAATTGAGATTTACAACCGTTGGGGGAATCTGGTCTACAGCAAGGAACACTATGGTGATGTGGCAGTTTGGGGGACCGAGGCAGATGCATGGTGGAACGGCCGATCCAACAGTGGATGGAATGTCTCTAACGTTGATCTTCCGATAGGTACTTATTACTATATCCTGAAACTCAACAGCAGCAAGGCGCTTACAGGGTTCCTGTACTTAAACAAATAAATGATCGAAGAGCGGATCTCCGGCAATGATTCGCTCTTCCAAATATGAACCGTCAATTGGAC
Organism: uncultured Tangfeifania sp.; assembly: GCA_964528535.1. Classification (GTDB taxonomy): domain Bacteria; phylum Bacteroidota; class Bacteroidia; order Bacteroidales; family Prolixibacteraceae; genus CAINVV01. Next base: position 5,544 of record CAZGSQ010000098.1, read on the forward strand.
AGTAAAAAAAGGTCATGAAAATAATTAGAAAAATAGCATTGGTAACCCTGATACTACTCGGGGCAATCTATTCCAAAGGACAACAAGATCCAATGTACAGTCAGTATATCTTTAACTTGCAGACTGTAAACCCTGCCTACGCAGGAAGCTGGGAAACAGTTGGTTTTATGGGCTTGACACGCCTTCAATGGGAGGGTTTGGAGGGGCATCCATCCACAGAGACGGTCTCTTTCCAGATGCCATACAGGTCTAAAAATGTTGGGATTGGCATGAATGTGATTCATGACAAAGTTGGTTTGGAGAAGAAGATATCGGTCAATTTTGACTATTCCTATCGTGTTGTCATTCACAATGAAACCTATTTGCGGTTCGGTATAAAAGCGGGATTTACAAATTACAGTCACAACCTGACCGCCTACGAACAGTATCCCGATGGCGTAGTTGATCCTGCTTTTCAGTCGACCATTTCCAACAGGTTCATGCCCAATGTTGGCGTTGGCATCTATCTTTATTCACCAAAATATTTTCTTAGCCTCTCACTGCCCAAAATTATTGAAAACAGCTTCCAATCGAATGTGAACAATTTTTCTACCAAATCTGAGGTGAGACACTTTTTCCTTGCGGGGGGGGTGATCTTTAAGATGTCTGATTTTCTGAAGTTTAAGCCTACTTTTATGACCCAGAGTGTCTCCGGCGCTCCTTTCGAATTCGATCTTTCGGCAAATTTCCTTCTCGGTGATAGGTTTTGGCTGGGCGGAATGTACCGTTCGGGAGATGCCATCAGTTTGATGGTGCAATGGATTGTAGACAAGAGCTTAAGGATAGGTTATGCCCATGATTTCACTACCACAGATATGAGAAATTACAGCCAGGGCGTCCATGAAATCATGCTTTCCTATGAAATCGTCCAGTACAAACGAAGATTTATTTCTCCAAGATATTTTTAAAAGGAGGATCTGAAATGCTTGAATTAATTTGTAATACCCTTGCAATGAAAGTAAAAAATATTTGTATTCTATTGATCTTTAGCTTCATGTATTTTAATGGCTACCCACAAGAGCGTGCCGTCAATATCTTTGATGACGCTGTTGTAAAAATTTTCCCGCTTAAAATAAATACACTCAGGAGTGATTTTGGCCCGGCAATAGTTGGTGACAGCCTCTATTTCACCTCCTACAGCGATAAAATTTTGGGAGAAACGGATTTGAAGCTCCGCAAGAATGCTTTTTATGATCTCTACAAAGCGAAGATTGATGTCGAAGGAAATACGGTGAGTGAAAGGGAACCCATCCCCGAATTTTTCACCAAGTACCACGATGGTCCGGTTTCGTGGTGCAAAAAGACCGGCGAATTATTTGTGACACAGTCGGATAACATATCGGCGGCTGATTTTTCGAAGACTGCCTTGACCGATACCATCAGGTTAAGAATCGTTATTGCCAAGAAGCAGAATGGGAAATGGATCTCATTGACGGATTTCCCCTACAACAATCCGGCCTTCTCGGTAGGTCATCCTGCCATTTCTGAATCTGGTGATACCTTGATTTTTTCGAGTGACATTCATGGTGGTTTCGGAGAGACAGATCTCTATTGTTCGATTCGAAAGGATGGGAAGTGGGGGTTGCCAGTCAACATGGGACCTCAAATTAACACGGCAGGCAAGGAGGAATTTGCCTTTCTGACCCACAACCATACAAATGGCTCCTATCTCATTTTTGCCTCCAGCGGAAGGTTCGGCTTTGGAGGATTGGACCTTTTTTATACTAAATTTCCTTTCAAAGGAGAAGAAATCAACCATTTTGACGCTCCCATCAACAGTGCTTCAGATGATTTTGCCATGGTGCTGCCGCCCGATGCCGAATTTGGATTCCTGACGTCCAACAGAACTGCCGTTGGCAATGACGATATTTTCAGGTTCACTTTCAAATATCCGGCAAAGCCCAAAATTCCGGAAATTAAATCGACTGCGAAACTGTTGTTTGTCTTCAACCGGAGTACCCTGGAACCCATAGCCGATGCAAAAATCACTGCCTGTGATAAAAAAACCTATCTCTCCGACAAAGGGGGCCGGGTGGTCTTGTTTCCAGTCTATAAATTAGATTGTGAGGTAGTTGTAAAAAAATTCGGATACCAGGAAATCAAAAAAACCTTGTTGGCACTTGCTTCGAAGGAGGGTGAAACTGCTGCAGATACACTTTGGCTTGTTCCTGATATGAAGCAACGAATTGTCCTCAAAAACCTGAATTACGACTACGACAGGTGGGACATTCTGCCTGAGTCGGCCAAAGAACTCGATCAGTTGATCGCCTATTTGAATGAGAACCCTGAGTTGAAAGCCGATCTCTCCTCACATACCGATAGCAGGGGAGATGACGATTACAACATGAAACTCTCTGAAAAGCGCGCGGCATCCGCTGTCAATTACATTGTTTCGCATGGAATAAGTGCCGACAGGATCAAGGGCAAAGGGTTTGGTGAAACGCAACTGTTGAACAAATGTGCCAACGGTGTGGATTGTACTCCTCAGGAACACCGGCAGAACCGCCGAACAGAGATATTTATATCGGAATACGGTAAGGCTGAAAATGTGATTCAGACGAAAGGAGATTATTCGGGTACGAAATAGGGAGTCCTCGAATTTAATTCGTCCCAAATCGCCCATCAATCCCTTTTTTTTTATCTTTGCTGATACAACCAATTTGTGACGCAATTTCTTCAAACGGCAAGTATTGAACAATGGCTAAATATTGCCGTTAAATCAAGTGCCTGGAGGAACTCGGCGGCAACTAATATTAGCAAATGAACCAACTCTTCAGAAGAAAATCGGTCACAATCCTCCTGGCTGAGGCCAAAACCGACGAGCACAAATTCAACCGTGCACTTACCGCCAGAAACCTGGTGACTTTGGGTATCGGAGCCATCATCGGTACGGGTATTTTTGTTCTAACAGGCACTGCAGCAGCTAATTATGCTGGTCCTTCCATCATGCTTTCCTTCATTTTCTCTGCCTTGGGATGCGTGTTCGCCGGATTGTGTTATGCCGAATTTGCCTCCATGATCCCGATTGCAGGAAGCGCTTATACCTATGCCTACGCAACTTTGGGCGAATTTTTAGCCTGGATCATCGGTTGGGACCTCATTCTGGAATACCTTTTTGCCTCTTCGACAGTGGCAGTGGGCTGGTCGGGTTATTTTGTCAGTTTCCTGAAAGATTTCGGAATCATCATCCCGCATGAACTCTGTTCGGCACCATTCAACCACGTGATCGGTCAGGGTTGGGAGCGGACAGGCAGCATCCTGAACTTTCCGGCGGTTGCACTGGTCGTGCTCATTACTGCACTGCTGGTCATCGGGATCCGCGAATCAAGCAGGTTTAACAATGTGATTGTGATCATTAAACTAACTGTCATTCTGCTCTTTATAGGCTTCGGAATTTCCTTTGTCCATGTCGAGAACTGGCATCCTTTTGTACCTGAAAATACCGGACACTTTGGAGCATTTGGTATTTCAGGTATTTTTGCAGGTTCTGCCGTGATTTTTTTCGCCTACATAGGCTTTGACGCACTCTCCACAGCTGCCCAGGAAACCAGAAATCCTGCCAGAGACATGCCCAAAGGGATACTCTGGTCATTGGTCATTTGTACTGTTCTGTATGTCGCTGTGGCAGCAGTTCTTACAGGAATCGTCAATTACAAGGACCTGAATGTCGCTGCCCCGATTGCACTTGCCATTGACAGAGCGGGAGATTCACTCTTGTGGCTGAGACCTTTCATCAAGATTGGTGCACTGGCAGGTCTTAGCTCGGTCGTACTTGTCATGCTGATGGCCCAGCCAAGGATTTTCTACACCATGGCCAAAGATGGTCTGTTGCCTTCCGCCTTCACGGTAGTACACAAAAAATTCAAGACCCCTTACATCACCACCATGGTGACAGGTGCCTTTGCTGCACTGATCGCTGGTCTATTGCCCATTGGCGTGCTTGGTGAACTGGTTTCGATAGGGACCTTGCTCGCCTTTGTCATCGTATGTGCCGGAATCATCATCCTGCGAAAAACTGATCCCGATGCTGTGCGACCTTTCAAAACCCCTTTCGTGCCACTTTTTCCCATTCTAGGCATGCTCATTTGTCTGGCCCAAATGGCCTCTTTGCCTCTTGATACCTGGATGCGACTGATTATCTGGATGGCACTCGGGATGGTGATCTATTTCCTTTACGGAAAAAGAAGAAGTAAAATATTCTTGAATCAAAAGAAAGAAACTGGAAATGAAATCTAAATTTTGGTGGTTTGGCCTGTTTGTAATCCTTTTCACATTAGGTTCATGCAAAAAAAATTCCGATCCGGCCCCTGTGGTGCCCACACCCGACACCACTGTTCCTGTGATCAACCTCGTAGATCCGACCCCCGGGAAGTCATACCTGCTGGGAAGTCCGATGCACCTGCAGATGGATTTGAGCGACAACATCGAATTGAGATCGTACAAGGTGGTGATCACCAAAAGCCTGAAAGGACTGACCACTTCCGATTGGGGATTCAACCAAACATGGGCCATCGCTCCAGGCAATAAAACGTTGACTGTCAATCACAACGAAATTGTTATTCCTTCCACCGTAACCGGAAACCAGACCACCACGGGGAATTACGATGTCACCATTACCTGTCTCGACACCTCCAACAACGAAGCCTCAAAGACCCTCACCGTATCCCTTTCCAAGTGAAACGAGCATGGGCAAAACCCACAAAAGGCGATGCAAATGCATTTTGTGAGTTCCATACGTACGATTTGATATTCAGTATTTTAACAATGATATTTACGTGTGAAAAGTTAAGTAAAAGGAAAAAGGAGAAGGGGAAAAGTTAACAACGCTCCAATCACAAGAGAACAGCCTTCTCTGCGAAAAACCATTGATTTTAAAGACCAAAAACAACAACAAATTGTCTAATTTGGTCAACGTTTTTCAGGCATGAACAACTCATACCCAATACCTCATATCTCATATCTCCACCTCATATATCATAACTCATACCTCATATCTCATACCTCATATCTCATACCTCATATCTCATATCTCATATCTCATATCTCATATCTCATCCCTCATATCTCCGGACTCCCTCCTTTTTCCATTATTCCAAGCTCTTCCCCCTTTGCGAGCATGATTGCAAAAGCCTCCTCGTAGTTGTTGTGGATTTCCCCTTCCAGGATCGCCTCCTTGATGGCCGATTTGATCAGGCCAATCTCCTTGCAGGGGCCAAGACCAAAAGTCTCCATGATCAGCTCTCCCGTCACCGGTGGTTGAAAATTGCGAATGGCATCCTTCTCTTCAATCTCCTTCAGTTTTTCTCTGACCAATTGGAAATTGGCCAGGAACCTTGTCACCTTCTCCTCATTTTTAGAGGTGATATCGGCTTCACAGAGGGTCATCAGGTCATCGATGTCATCGCCGGCATCAAAAAGTAACCTTCTGACAGCCGAATCTGTCACCTCCTCCTCTGACAAGACAATCGGCCGCATGTGCAGCAAGACCATCTTCTGGACAAACTTCATCTTCTCGTTGAGCGGAAGTTTTAACCTGTCGAACATCCTGGGAACCATCTTTTCCCCCACAAAGTTGTGGGCATGAAACGTCCAGCCGAGTTGGGGCGAATATCTTTTGGTGATGGGTTTGGCGACATCGTGAAGCAAAGCCGACCAACGAAGCCAGAGATTATCTGTGTTCACACTGATCCGGTCGAGGACCTCGAGGGTATGGAAGAAGTTTTCCTTGTGGTAGATGCCATTGATACTTTCCCTGCCTTTCAGATTTTGAATTTCGGGAAGGATTATTTTTAGCAACCCACACAATTCCAGTAATTTGAATCCAACAGATGGCTTTTCGGAGAGGATGATTTTGTTGAGTTCCTCGGTGATGCGTTCTTTGGAAACAATGTTGATTCGTTCCGCCTGCCGGGTGATGGAATGAAAGGTTTCCTCCTCAATCCTGAATCCAAGTTGGGAAGCAAAACGGATGGCCCGCATCATGCGCAGGGGATCGTCAGAAAAGGTGATGTCTGGATCGAGCGGTGTTCGGATCAATTTAACCTCGAGGTCGCCCATCCCATTGAAGGGATCTATCAACTCCCCGTAACGCGCTTCATTCAGACAGATTGCAAATGTGTTGATGGTAAAATCACGCCTGTTTTGGTCGTCAATGAGCGTTCCACCCTCCACAATAGGCTTCCGGCTGTCCGATCGGTAAGATTCCTTGCGGGTCCCAACAAATTCAAAATCGACTCCGTTGTCCCGAAACATGGCCGTGCCAAAATTTTTGAAGACGGTCACCTTTAATTTGGGGTGAATGGCCAATGCTACCTGTCGAGCCAATGCTATTCCACTTCCTACCGTGACAATGTCAATGTCGTAATGCTCTTTTTTACGGTACATCAACAGATCCCTGACAAAACCTCCAATAACGTAGGTTTCAAGACCTTCTGCATCAGCAATGTTGCCTATTAATGCAAAAACAGGATGTTTGAGATGATCTTTTAAATTTAAAAGCTTGGGCATGATCAATCTGTTGGTACTTAAAATTCCTGCGAAATTAATCAATAAATGGGAAGTGAAAGCCTGATCTTCTAATTTGGTAAGAAGGGCTTGGGCACAATTCAATTGAATGGGCGTTTTACAGAGCTGGCAATACCATCTCTAATTTCATCCCCCTGGAGCCTTTGATGAGTAAGAGTCTTCCTGAAAGTTTAGTTCGGTTCAGATGAGCCACAAGTTCATTGGCGTCTGAAAAAGGGTGAAAAGATTCTGGTAACTGACAGGCGGAATAGTGGGGACCTACCAGAAAAATGTGCTCCAACGGTTTGTCTTTCAGAAAGTCAACCACCCTCTGATGCTCTTCCTTGGCCACTTTTCCCAATTCGAGCATGTCACCAAGAATCACACCTTTGTTGGCAGCGTTGAGCTGGACGAAGTTCTCGAGTGCGACCATCGTACTGCTTGGATTGGCATTGTAAGCATCCATCAGTAGCTTGTTGCGTTCGGTCTCTATCAATTGTGAGCGGTTGTTGTCTGGTTGATAGGTCTCGATGGCTGAAGCAATTTCGATTGGATCGATGTTGAAATATTGCCCTACAGCCACGGCTGCCAGCGCGTTTTCGAGGTTGTAACTCCCTACCAACCGGGTTTTAATGTAGAGCCATCCCTTCGGAAAAAGTACTTTGAACACCAGAAATGGTTCTGCACTGATGGCTTCTCCTTCCAATCCTTCCGAGGTTTTGGCCGTAGAATAGCCCACCTTCTTGATGGTTCCTGAATGGACTTTCAGGATTGGGTTCCCCATGTTGATGAAAATAGTTCCATTCTTTTGAGCCAGGTAGCGGTATAGTTCAGTCTTCGTCTGGATGACACCTTCAAAAGAACCAAACCCTTCGAGATGAGCTCTCCCAACGTTGGTGATAAGTCCAAAATCAGGCAAGGCGATGTCGCAAAGGTTGGCGATCTCTCCAGGATGGTTGGCGCCCATTTCAATGACAGCCAGCTGGGTGACCGGCTTCATGGTAAGTAGGGTCAAAGGGACTCCAATGTGGTTGTTGAGATTTCCTTTGGTAAAAATGAGGTTGAATTTTTTGGATAGTACCTTGGCAATCAATTCTTTGGTTGTTGTCTTGCCATTGGTTCCGGTGATGGCAAGAATCGGAATCCCCAATTTCTGACGGTGGAACCTTGCCAGATTCTGAAGCGCCTCCAGCACATTCCCTACCAGAAGAATCTTCTCATGAACAGCGTAACTTGGCTCGTCCACCACTGCATAGGCTGCCCCTTTCTCAAGTGCAGCAAGGGCAAAGGCATTGCCATTGAAATTGTCGCCTTTTAGCGCAAAAAAGATGGATCCCTGCTCAATCTTCCGGCTATCGGTCGAAACAAAAGGATGGTCCAGGAATAGTTGATAAAGTTCTTCTGTATTCATGATGGCGTAAAAAAACCTCATCCGAAGATGAGGTTTTAAAGATTATTTCTGATCAGAATCTCCCAATTTTGTCATGGCGCATCGAAATCCGATGTCGTTGGTCGATTTGGCCTCATCGAGATACCTTCTCGTACCCGGCCCAAGCCAATAGGGTCTGTCTTTCCAGCTTCCCCCTTTGTAAACCCTGATATGATCTGAAATCCTGGCTTCAAAGAGATTTTTCGGATCGTTGTACATAAATGAAGAACTCTTGAGTGGATCCTTTATTTCAGAAGCATCAATATTCGTTTGAACATCTCCGTCCCTGAAATTGACATAGTTGCTGGTAGTATCTTTTTTCAACTGCCCAATGTCCTTCCCACTGTCTTGCAGCATGACATTGCCTGAAGCATCTTTCTTGAATTTGGTGTAAACACTACCCCGTAACGGCTGAAATTCGTTGACTTCCTGAAAAGAGGAGGGTCTGTAAACATCCTGAACCCATTCGTTTACGTTTCCGGCCATGCAGTACAGGCCAAGGTCGTTGGGCGAAAATGATTTGACAGGTGCGGTGATCTCGAAACCATCGTTTAAGGCACCGGCAAGTCCCATGTAGTCGCCTCGTCCCCTGACACTGTTGGCCATGAACACGCCCCTCAGGCTTTTCTCTGTAGAACGGATGTGGCTGCCGTTCCAGGGATAGATGCGTCTGTCGGTCACAACCTCTTCATCAGTGTTCCCCACAAGTGCCACGGCGGCATATTCCCATTCAGCCTCCGTTGGGAGGCGGTAGCGCGGCAAAACAATGCCATCCGACATACTTGGCCTCCGGTTGGCACCATCCTTCACAAGGTTCTTCAGTGGCCGTTTGCCTTCATTGCCCTTGCCGTCTTTTCCCATGTAAACCCCATTCAGGTAACTGTCAGATGTAAAAACCCTGCTTCCCCTTTGGGTAGATCGGAAGAGCACACGTCTGAACTCCAGTCACCTGAAGCTATC
>CAZGSQ010000099.1:0-14351 GCA_964528535.1 uncultured Tangfeifania sp.
ATAGCTTCAGGTGACTGGAGTTCAGACGTGTGCTCTTCCGATCTCCCTGCTCGAAAAAGCAGCCCGCCTCAAGGCTGCCATCAACAAGCATTTCTGGAGGGAAGATGCAGGTATATATCGCTATATGGTGGGTCCTTTATGCGTGAGCGACCAACAGGAAGGGTGGGGCAATACGTTGGCCATTCTTTTTAATATTGCCAGCCCCGAACAGACAAAACGTCTGTTTGCCAACATTCAAATCACCCCGCAGGGAATTCCGGTGATCTGGCCGAACTGGCCCCGTTATACCTCATCGGATACCATGACCTTTGGCCACCGGAATACTATCTGGCCCGCCATTAATGGAGTGTGGTCTGAAGTAGCAGCCTCAGCAGGACATGCGGATCTCTTTACCTTGGAATTGAAAAAAACAGCCGACAGGGCGTGTCGCGACAACCAGTTGGCTGAGATGTACCACCCCATCACAGGCGAAATTTATGGAGGAGTGCAAGAAGGCATGACCAAGCGAAACGAAGCAGGCATGAAGGCCTTTATTGCAGCGCGACTGGGTGGCACCGGGGAACCAACTCCAGAAGCCATAGCAAAACTATTTACCCCCATGAAAGGGAAAGAAGGTATCAACCTATGGCAATCCTGCGGGCGAAACACCATGAGCTCGACCGCATATAGTCGCATGGTGTTGCAAGGGCTCTGCGGCATAAAACTAGAAACCGATGGTATTTCCTTTAAACCAACTGTTCCGGCAGGGATGAGCCCTGTCGCTGTCTATGAATTGCCCTACCGCCAGGCCGAGCTGGAAATCCACATTACCGGTGAGGGCCAGAAAGTCATGAAAATGACCATTAACGGCAAGGAGGGAGTGAAAATTCCTGCCAATGCTAAAGGGAAGCAGGTGGTGGAGATCCAGATGGGGAGTTAAATTATAAATGAATACAACAAAAAAAATCAACCATGAAACAGATTCAAAACAACAAAAAAATGAAATCAACCATGAAACGTACCCTCACACTCCTCACTGCCCTGCTGCTGACGCCGCTGGCAGGGCTTCATGCTGCCGCGCACACGCTGAGTCAACTGGCGCAGCCGACAAAGCGCAGTCCTGGCGCTCCGAAATATGATGACGTTTGCTTTTCGCCGCGCGTCTTAGGCTTTGACAATCTCCAATTGTTGGATGTGGCCAAGACCTTTCATGCTACGCGCATTGAATGGTTGTATGTAAAAGAGAGCGACGGGCCGATGCTTCAGAAATTTCGTGATATGGGCATCTCTCTCGGACTCTCTGTGGCTGGTCGAGATAAGACGGAACTGAAAAAAGGGCCTCACGGTTTTAAGGCCAGGCCGGAATACTATACGATTGGCCGTGCGCTCGATATCGAGGGCAAAATAGTGGAAGACGGGCTTGGATCCTTTCATGATCCGGCTTTCAATGAAGTTGAAAAAAACTGGTTCCGCCTTCTGGGAAAATTCGGTGCCCAGCGGATTCACAAAGACGACGCGGATTGGAAATATAAGGATTGGGATTTCAATCCCTATGCCCTCGCTCAGTTTAATGACTATCTGGCAACGTGTAGCCCTCAGACGCTGCAGGCTTTACAGATTGGCGAACCAAAGACCTTCGACCTTAAGGCATACATCCGGTCGCACAATGATGGCAAGACGGTGCCCAAAGAGTTGAAGAGTCTTTGGGAGGATTTCCGACTGAAGGCCTTGCGAAGCCACTATGAGCAGCAGCGGAAGTGGGCAGCGGAATTCATTGGACCCAACGTCGAGTTTACCGCCAATCATGGGTCGTTTATCCAGACAACCCCTGCGGTTGACTGGTCCGACTGGCCTATTTCTGAACTCCAGCCCAGCGGTACCTATTTCGGCATTGGGAACCCGTGGAGTCTCTACGCCAAGGTCAAGCGATTCCGCGGTGAGGGGAAAGCGCTGGTGGTCACACTTGGCTCATCCGACACCAATGAGAATAAGACCATGATTGCCCTCACCTATGCCATGGGGTCGCACATGCTCACCCCCTATGCTGTTTATCTCAAGAACAATCTGCCTCGGTATTATCCAGATCCCACCCTCTATTCCGATGTGTATGACTTTGTCCACCGCTGGGGAAAAACTTACCTCGCCGGCTATGAGGAAGCCTATGTGCTGGGCAACGGTATTGTTCATCCACTCACCCTTCAGGGGCAGGCACCCGTTCGAATCGACGATCCGGCGGAATCGGTGTATGCCTTCGTGCGCGCCCGACCAAGTCAGGCCGATGCCCCTGTTGTGATCCATTTGGTCAATTGGAAAAATGACGCCCATTCCAGGTTGGCTGTAACGCTGGAGCCCGAGCGCTTTTTCCCCAACCGCGGATTAAAACTCACGCTACTGCGCCCCGGACAGGAACCTGTAATCCTGAGCGATGGCTGGCAGGCACGAGTGGAAGTACCTTCGCCTGAGCCGTGGGCTATGCTCATCGTGGAACCCGCTTCTGCAAAAGTTCCGCAGGTCTGGGCCGCCGAGCTTAAGAGCGAGGACTTCAGCTTTTTGAACAAATACACCGCCCTACTGAGCAGTCGCACCCCCGGAGCGGTGATTCATTACACGACCGATAAGATGAAGCCTACCCAAAAGTCGCCGCGCTATGGTAAGCCATTAGAGATAACCAAGACCACCACGCTCTGCACCCGGGTTTTTGCGGGCACTCAGGCCAGTACGATCTCCACCTTTGTTTTTACCAAACAACCGGCCAACAATCTGAACTCCGCAGCGGCATCCGCACCAGGTCTTGAGTGCGAGTTGCGTGAAGGAATTAAGCTGTCGTTCAACAATGACGCCAAGTGGGAGCAGGGCACCTACGAGTTTAAGAAATCCACCAAGAGCATTACGGAGACCATCGCACTACCTAGCAAGGTTCCGGCCGGATATTTTGCGTTGAATTACAACGGCTTTCTGGAAGTTCCCACCGACGGGCTTTACACCTTCCATGTCAAAGTCGGCGATGAGAGCCGTTTGTTTATCGACGATGTGCTGATCATCAATAAATCCGGAAGAAGCATGCCTCCCGACATAGGTGTGGTAGAGATGCAGGGTCGCCGCCTCTTATCCAAGGGACTTCATAAACTGCGCGTCGAGTGTATTTACATGACGAAACCTACCGGCCCGAGCGCTGAATGGCGACAAGCGGCGGAACCTGAATTAATTGTAGCCAAGAGCTCGGAAACTTCCTCACTGGACATCCAATGGCAAGGTCCCGACATGTCCAAGCAGCCCATCGCAGCGAAATATCTCAAACACTGAGCAATCCGAACCATACCATGAAACAGCACATCCTTCGCACTACTCTGCTATCAGTTCAAATGGCTAAACGTACGACCGCCAAAATTGATGCCAGACAGTCTGGTGCATAAACGACATCAGTACACTTAAACAGAAATAATATACTTTTTAAAACATCAAAAAAAATGAGAAAAAACGCATTTCAAACCACCGTTCCATTTCAGTTAAAGCATTTTGCTTTATTCTTGCTGCTATCCATTTCAATGGCTCATGTCACAGCCGCCAAAACGACCCCTCACTTTGTGTATGCCAGTCAGGCTGGCGCGCACCTTGATAGTGATGTTTCCACCGGTGGTGGAACAGACGACACACAAATCATTCAGGAGATTCTCGACCGTGCCCCGAAACTCGGCTCGCTGAAGCTGGTGGTGGATGGGGCGATTCTTGTGAAGGGGCTGAAAGTTCATTCCAACACCACCATCGAATGCCTTGGCAGCAATTGTGGCTTCTTCCTGGCGGACAATTCCGACCAGCCGATTATTCGCAATGCGGATCAATCGGCCACGGAGCGCAAGAACCAGCACATCACCTTCATTGGGGGGACCTATAATGGAAATTCTGCCAAACAGACCCACATCACTTTGTCAACAAAATTGCCACCGGGAAAGAACTGGACCGTCGGTATCGCTATGTATGGCGTGGAGCAGGTTACGATGCGCGACCTAGCAATTGTGGATATGACCACCTTCGCCGTGCATTTCTCTAACTGGCGGTACGTCACCTGTCAGAATGTCTTCATTCACCTGAGTCAAAAACCAGAGCCGCTCCAGTGCGGTATTCAATTTCAGGGACCGGGTCAGTTTCTCTCCATGCGAAATATTCATGGTAATCCGGGCGATGACATCATCGCCCTCAATGCTGATGACTACAATTGTGACTGGAATAAAAAAGGGGAATTTACCGGCAACGATATTTTTGGCCCGAATGTTAGTTTTGGTCCAATCACAGATGTGGACATCGACGGGGTGTTTATTGACGGCGGACACAACGGTATCCGCATTCTTTCCCGCGCTTCCCGTGTGGATCGTGTCTTCATCCGCAATGTACAAGGGACTTTTAGCAAGTATGGTTTCTTTATCTCACCGGCCTGGAGGCCCGGCGGCAACCTTGGCAATATCACCTTTGAAAATATCGACCTGCGCCCGCTGGAGCCCGACTTCGGGCCGTTGCCCTTTGTATTCCTGGTTCAGGGAAATGTCGAGCAACTCACCCTGCGTAATATCCGCAGCCACCTGCCCGTGGATAGTCGTCCTGTGGTGTGGGTACAGCCAAGTTCCGACATTGGCGTGTTTCGCGTGGACGGGATGAGCCTGTATCAGACCAATCCGCACGCTGCCCAAACACCGGCCATTCAGGTAGACGGCCATATCGACCTGCTATCGGTGAATGATGTAACGCTTTATCGCCCTAAGGAGATGCCCGTTGACGGTACATTGATTCGCACCGATCCTGATAAAACCAAGTTGAAGAAATACTTCAGTATTGGACGGTCGGTTCTTAATGCTACCTATCCATGGGCTGTAGATGGACGCGGCTGGCCAGACGCGATGCAGAGTCTTGAGCGCAAGCCACAAATTAACCGTCTCCACCTTTCAAATGTCAGTGCCAATCGCATTGGTAGCCTGGTTCAGCACGATAATGGCGAAATAGGGCAACTCCAACTCGATAACATAATGACCACCGAGGTGCCGAATCCGATTTCAGTCGGTGGAAATGCAAAAATAGGAGAGGTCATTAGGTTAGTAAAATGACCATCAACGGCCGGAAGGCAGCGAAAACACCAACCTCTGCAAAAGGTAAATAGATAGAATTAATCGAAATTAGTAATTAAAAAATAAAGTAGTATGATTTTAGGATCACTTAATAGTACCATTTATATCGAAAAAATCAATCCTTTTTTTAAAAAGGCATTCGATTATATTCGAAATACAGACTTTAGTAAATTAGAGTCATCTTCCGATAGAATAGAAATAGTTCAGGACCATGTTTACTTGTTGTTGTTCGAGTATAAAGGTAAAAAACACGAGAACGCAACACGGGAATCCCACTCAAAGGAGATAGAGATTCATTTTACTATTGTAGGTAGAGAAATTTTCGGTTGGATTGATAAAGGTGAGTGCGAAACTATCACCTCAATCAACAGTAAAGAGGATTTGATTTTTTACAAAGACTCTGTGGATACCTATATTATGGCTTCAGCCGGTCAATTTGTCGTCTTTTTCCCCGAGGATGTACATGCACCGGGTATCGGTTATGGTCATATTAAAAAAGGGGTGATAAAGATAATAGTAGAATAGAAAATCTAATATATATAATTAAATATTCAAACAAAATGAAAAGAACACTAATTTTCTGTCTGTGCTTTTTAGCGATAGTTCAGATGCAATTGATGGCCAAGTCGTCAACCTCAAAGCAAGAAACAGCGTTGTCAACCCAGGCCAACCTGGAAGTTTTTTCAGATTTAAAATTCGGTATGTTTATCCACTGGGGTCTCTATTCAGTTGCAGCAGGTGAGTGGAAAGGGAGTCCCGACAGATCGTTGGGTGAATGGATCATGAGAAATAAAAAGATACCGGCAGCGGAGTATGCTCAGTTGGCCAAACAGTTTAACCCTGTGAAATTTAATGCTGAAGCATGGTCTCAACTTGCCAAAGATGCGGGAATGAAATATATGGTCATCACCTCCAAACACCATGACGGGTTTGCGATGTATCATTCTAAGGCATCAAAATACAATATTGTGGATGCCACCCCCTTCAAGCGGGATCCTATGGCCGAGCTCTCCAAAGCCAATGCAAAACGCGATATAAAATTCGGGTTTTACTATTCACAGTCCCAAGACTGGAATGAACCCAATGCGGCGGGTAATACCTGGGATTTCCCTGAAAAGCGGGATCCCCTGCCGTATCTCACCAATAAAGTTTTTCCCCAGGTAGAGGAGATTCTGTCCAATTATGGTAAACTGGCGCTTATCTGGTTTGATACCCCGATGCTTTTAACGAAAGAACAGGTGGTGGATTTGAAAAAGCTAGTGAAAAAGTATCAACCCAATTGTCTTGTGAACGACAGAATTGGTTTTGAGCAGGGAGATTATTTCCAAATGGGTGACAACGCCGTTCCCCCCTTGGTGTACGATTGGAAGGTTTGGGAGAGTCCGGCAACCCTGAATGATACCTGGGGATTTAAAAAGGATGACCATAATTGGAAGAATCCGAACGATTTAATTTATCGACTGGCCGATATCGTTTCGAAAGGGGGAAATTACCTGCTGAATATAGGACCTGATGGCCAAGGGGCAATACCTGTTGAGTGTCAGCAAATATTGAAAACCATGGGGAAATGGCTCTCTGTGAATGGAGAGGCTATTTACGGTACCCAAAAGAGTCCAATCTACATGCCCACTACCTCTTGGAAATGCACCGTAAAACCGGGCAAGATGTATATTCATGTTTTTCATACCTTGAACGGGGAGATTCGAATCCAGGGACTTGAATCGAAAATTACCAAGGCCGCTCTGCTCAAGAATGGAAAAACGATAGCCTGCAAGCAGCAGGCAAATGAAGTGACCTTGACGATAGAAAAGTCGCAGTTAGACGAATTCAATACCGTAGTGGTGCTTGATATCGCTGATCAGGTACCTGTTATTGCAGCGGGCTTCCGTTATAAAGATGTGCAGAAGGACTATAGCCTCAATGGGGTGGATTGTCGCATTACCGGACATGAAATGAGGATCTTAAAAGAGGATTTTGCCATGACCGGATTTTGCAAGGCCACCAGTTTTCCTTATAATGAGTTGTGGTGGTATCACTATCCCTACAAAGCTGGAAAACATAAGGTTTCGGTGGAGTACGCCTGCGATGATGCGATGGCCGGTAGTCCTTTCGCTGTGGTAAAGGATTACGATTCTTCTACGGCGGATTATGACCCTTTCAATGTCATGCAGTCAGCCAGTGCCGTTGCTCATGAGGAGGTGGAAGGTGTTATCCAGCCAACCGGTGGAAAATATAAGGTTTTTGAAGTCGGAACAATCAGTCTGTACCAAAAGAATCTTAACAAGATCACTTTTAAACTCAAAAAAGATTTCAAATCCTCGGGCATACGATTCAAGAAAGTTATTTTGAGTCCGATAGAATAACAGGAAGGAAAAATAACTAGCCGAAGTGCTGAGAATGACCTTTTGAATTTAGGATAATCCGAGCAATAAATATATGAACGAAATAATCAAACAAAATGAAACGAACACTAATTTTCAGCTTATGCTTTTTAGCAATCACTCAAATGCTATTGCAGGCCCAATTCCTACCCCAGCGTAATAGCGCCTCAACGACCGATAATGCGGTGTCAAGATCCGATTACAAGCCCCAAACCCTCAATCTTTCCCCGGCCAAATGGATCTGGTATCCCGGTAAGCGGGTATTGCCCAACACCTTTATACTCTTTCGCAAAGTGCTGAATCTTAAATCCAAACCTCGAAAAGCCACGGGTTGGATTCATGGCGAGAGCCGTTACCTGCTCGAACTGAACGGCAAACGGGTACAATGGGGTCCTGCTCCCAACGATCCACGATGGCCTGAAATTGACCCATTGGATCTTACCGCTCAGCTGACAGCGGGTGAGAATGTAATCGGTACCACCGTGCTCTATTACGGGCATGGCGACTCGACCTGGCCCATGGGAAGACCTGGTTTTATCTTTAAATTGGAGATAGAATATGAAGATGGAACCAAGGAAACGGTCGTTTCGGACAACACCACCTGGCATTGTCAAGTTTCTAATGCTTGGAAACCAGGTCATTATCGTCGCTGGTTTATGGGTTCCTTGCAGGAAGATTTCGATGCCCGTTTGCAGCCACAGGGGTGGACCGAAAAGAGTTTCGTAGAAAATGACGACTGGTTGCAACCGATTGTCTTAAACTGTGCTGCCAATTTGCCTATTTTTGCCAACCCAGATCGCGATGAATTTACCGGAATACATGGCCCTAGAAAATTTAGTTACGGATATCAATCGACACTCAAGATGGACATGCGCCCCCGTGGTGAGTCGATGATGCGTGAAACCTGGATTGGAATTCCCACCCTGGCCGAACAATACCGCATCCAATGGACTCGACCCATTGATGAATATTTTAATCTATTGACAATCAATGCTTATAAGGCAGAAAAAACGACGGAGGTGAAGCCCTTGGGCAATGGAAGCTGGGAGCTGGAACTGGATCCGAAACGGGGTACCATCCTTACTTTTGCCCTGAAACAACAGATGGTCGGATGGCCCGCTGCGACCATAGACGCACCGGCCGGGACTACCATTGAAATCATGACCGAAGATGCGCATGCCATCGGTGGGCCGGCGATAATGAATTGTCATTACAAATGGGCCCGCTTTACATGCCGCGAAGGGGTGAATCGTTTTCAACAGTTCGATTTTGACTGCTTTCGTTGGATGCAAATCCATATACATCCAGGACACGGTAAAGTGGTGGTTTCCAATGTCGGTATTTTGGAAAGGGAATACCCTTGGCCGCACGAGCCACGCGTTGTGACTTCCGACACCGTCATCCAACGGGTATTGGACGCCTCCACCAACACCCTGCGCAATGCAGCACAGGAAACCTTTGTGGACGGGATGAGCCGGGAGCGTAATCAGTATTCGGGCGGGATGTCGTTCTGTCGTTTCCCCATTATGATGCTGGGGGGTGAAACCAAACAGGTGGCCCGTTTTCTCAAGAGTTTTAGTCAGGGGCAAACCAAAGAGGGTTATTTTATGGACAACTGGCCTTCGATGGATCGGATTGCCCGACTGAGTCAACGCCTGCTCGATGCACACCATTGCGGTACCAGTCTGGATATCGGTGTGCGCTTCACTTTTGACAATTGGGATTATTATAAATACACGGGTGATTTAGAGCCACTTCGCGATACTTATCCCCGATTGCTCAAGCAGCAGGACTACTTAAAAAGTATCATGCAACCCGATGGATTGCTGCCTGTGGATCCCGATATTTTAGGTTTCCCGATCGTTTATGTTGGATTTATAAAAAGTTATCCAAACAACAGGGATCGCCAGTGCGCTTTCAACCTCTTCTGGGCATCCAGTCTGACCCAGGCGATGGCGCCGATCTGCAGGGCCTTTGGTGATTTCAAGCTGGCCGACGAGTTTGATCGGCTCGGTAAACAGGTGCTGGAGACCACCCAGAAGCGCTTTTGGAGCAAAGAGCATGAAGCCTTTGTGGACAACCTCCCTTGGTACCAAGAAGACGGAGGGGTACACTTCAGCGACATGACCCTGGGACTTGCAGTGGAATATGGTCTCTGTCCAGAGGGTAAAATCGGTAAAAGTATCGAATTGATCATTGCAAAACCCAAAAACCTGGGTATCGACAACTCTACCGAACCTGTTGCATGGGGTTGGTGGGCATTGATCAAAGGGGGTCGTGCGGATTTGGTGTTGAAAGATTTCCGTGAGTGGTATGAAACAATGCCCTCCATCCGGCAGAACAATACCATTCAGGAGTTTTATGGTGGTAAACCCGATAAGGAGGAGAACTGGAGTCACTGTTGCGTAGCCCCACTCTATGTGGCCACGATGAGTTTGGCCGGTATCCAGCCGATAGAGCCGGGTTATAAGCAATATGAAATCCGCCCACAGTTGGCCGATCTGCCCGATTTATCCCTTACCGTTTATACTCCAAAAGGGGAGATTAAGTTCCTTGCCAAGGGAAATAAAGGTGCCCGTAAGCTGACCCTCACCCTGCCTGTCGACGAAGAGGGAATATTGGTGGTGGATCCGAAGGAAAAACTGGGCCTGAAATCGCTTGGAAACGGAAGGTTTGCTTTACCGGCCGGAAAAACGATTACACTAACACTGAAACATACTTAAAAAACAAGTTTCACTCAAAAGGGGTGGCTGTTACTCAGTAAACAAGTCAACTTGCCACCCTTTTTTGAGCGGATACGAAATACCTTCAATTTAAATAGAGTTAAACAAAATGAAACGAACACTAATTTTCTCCCTTTTCTTTTTTGCAATAACCCAAATACTATTTTCTAAAAACACATCACCCTTCCAGAAAGAACTGATTCAAAAGTCAGTGTTCCACTGGCAAGGAAACGAGGAAATTAAAAAAACGCCGCACTATCTTGATTCGCTTACAGGTAAAAAACCAAGTGTATCTAAGTCTTTGACCAAAGAATTCTCAATCTATTTTCGCGTGCGGCCGGATAATAAAAAAGACGCTCATTTTTTAACAATTGTACCCAAAAATGGGAAAGAAGTATTGTTCACACGGATCACCGTTCAGCCGTGGAACGATCAGTTATTTTTGATGCCGCAGATAATTGCATCGCCCACCACTGCGCTGAAAATCCGCGAATGGAATGATGTTGTATTCGTAAAGACAGACAGCACTTATCGTCTTTTTTTGAATGGACGGGAGTTTTTAACCGAGCCGCTCTATCGTTTTACTGTCAACGATAGATTAGTAAAATTCGGTTACAGCTCTTGGAGTCTGGGGCTAGATAAAAATACCACCATCATTCTTGGTGGCAATCAGGATGGATGGAATGGTTTTGAAGGCGCTTTTGCTCAAGTCACGATATGGGATCATGCCCTCGATGACAACGATATTATGAGATTATCAAAGGTTGACTCGATTTTCAGGTATAAGAAACCTCGCCACCGAGGTGTATTGGCTACTGACCTGTTATTGCCTGGTGTGCCGGATTCGGAATTGTATACATTGATGCATAAGAAAATCAAACAGTTTATGAAGCAAAAACTGCAAAATGATCCGTGGTTCCCTCATTATCATATCGCTGTTCCTGCCAATTCCGAGGACAATCTTCCTTTTTATCATGATGGGGTCTATCATATGTTTTTATGCTGGACTCCGTCTTACAGATTAAGCGATCCAAAGTTCGGGATGAATGGTAATCGACTTCATCTCTATTCTGAAGACTTGTTGCAATGGCATATTGCCAAACCCGAACCTTTGCTGGATCAGTACCACGCTAACGGGTGCTTTCTGTCCACCAATTCAGGGGTGCTGGGTTTACTCGGTTTCGTGAAAGAGGATGATAAACCATTTCGTATTATTAGAGCGAAAGATAAAAAATTGCTTACCTGGGAAAAAGTGGATCAGCGTCAAATCGTATTTCGGTCCTGGCCGGATTCTCTTTCCGGCTTGTTGCAGGATGTGCATGCATTTAAACACGGAGATGAATGGACGCTGCTGGTCACTGAATGTATTACAAGAGAAAAGAATATTCATTGTTTTACATCCAAAGATTTGCTAAGCTATGATTACAAAGGATTATTCTATAAAGGGAATAATATTTCAAAATCAGTATCATGGAACGAAATGCAATGGACAATTAATTTGAAGGGAAACGAATATCTAGTTTCACCGGGGCCAGTCGATACCGGCGGGAGGTATATCCTTGGCAAAATCGATAATTATCGATTTATTAAGGAAAAAGAGATAAATACGCCTTTTGACCATGGCACCTGTGGCATAAGTAGTTGGCGTGGGATTTGTCCTATTACAAAAATTGACAATGACAGAGTTTTGAGTTTTTTCATGATCGGCATACCGAGTGGACGTAACGTTGGATCTCATTTAGAGAATCTAAAGTCCGGATATAATACAGTTGTATGTCCGAGAGAAGTGGTTGTACGTGCGGACTCTTCTTTGGGAGCAGTACCCTTGAAAGAACTTGCAGGGTTAAGAAAAAATTACAAGCATTTCGATCAGAAGATTGTCACCGGGCTGCAAAAACTGCCGGATATCTCAGGAAGTCGATATTGTATTAAGATGATATATGATCCGGGTAAGTCGAACGCGTCGGGTATTTTCATAGGCGATAATCAGCATGAAATACGAATCAGCTATAATCTGGCAAACAAAACCATGGATTTGATTTTGCCCAATGATGAAAAAATGACACACAATGCCAAAGATGGCAAGATTAGCCATGACAAAAAAACAGTTTTATTTCAGGCGCCGTTAAAGTTGAAAATGAACGAGAAAATCGATATGACAATCTATATGGATGGCGCACTCTGCGAAGTTTTTATTAACAATGGATATGTTCTGTCCGGATATGTCAAGTTTCCCCGACCGGATAAATTGAATTATACATTATTTGCAGATCGTAGCAGTGCGAATTTCGAATCAGTGGATGTATGGCAAATGGGCTGTATATGGGATGATTTCTTAAAATGATAGGGAATGTTATATGTGGTTTATTCGCATATAGGGGAGCAAAAATAAGCCGGCAGATTGCGATATTCGAAGATTTGAGTGGGCATTGAACGCTGAATAGTTACCCGAATTTTAATATACGTAACGTATCCCCTCAGAAAGGTGGGGTGCATTGTCGACGGTCAAATGAAAAACTGGGTCTGAAATTGCTTGGAAACGGAAGGTTCGCTTTACCGGCAGGAAAAACGATTACGCTAACGTTGAAACATACCTAAAAAACAATTTATAACCAGTTGTGAGCCTGACTATTTTATCTTAGTACTAAATCATTCGCACAACTGGTTATATACCTTATCAATACTTGATACCTGAATTGCATGAAATTGATTCAGTTGTCGGTTGTTAAAAATAAAAAACACGTAAATGAAACGAGTACGACAAGATAGTATTGACACACAGGAGATGTTTATGTGCGAGCCTGCCTGTCGGCAGACAGGTTCCATACGACCATTAAAAAATCAATCATTACCGTATGAAAAAAACAGGAATTTTCATTTTAATGCTATTATGCACCTCAATGCAGGCAATAAATTATAGCTGGAGTGCAGGAGGAGGAGCAAATACAACTTACACAACGCTTACTAACTGGAGTCCTACGCCTCCAACCGGAGGACCTGGTAATGGTGATATTGCAACTGTTGGAAGTAGTTATGTGGTTGGAATTACTGCTTCGACCATGATACCCAATGGTGTCAATTTGACATTCAACGATGGTAGTAAACTGTTGCGTAATAGTGTTTCGTCGGTAGCCATTGGTACTGGTACAACACTGAATTTTAATAACAACGCTTCGATGACCTGTTCGCAGATTAGCCTGGCAGGTACTGCCGTTTTAAATTGGAATACTAAAGGAAGTTGGACTACAGCCGGAGGAAGTACTGCGGCTTTTTTTGCTGTTACTGCTGCTACTGCCAATACAGATGTAACCGTGAATATGTCGGATGGCCTGTGGGACTTATCGGGAAATAGTGCAACTGAATCATTCTCTATGCAGGCAGGTACTTTTAATATGACCGGTGGGAAAGTTGTGAATGAAGATGGTTTTAAACTCGGCTCGGGAACAACTTCTGCCATTTTTAATTTCAGTGGAAACAGTGAGTTTTATACTTCATCTGCATTTTCTATTTTTGGTACAAATAGCCGCTTCAATTTCGGTGGAGGCAATGCAGCGCTATACATCGAAGGTACTACTGTTTCTACTACCGGTACAGGTGGATTTGCTCCTTTGTACACACGGATAAATCAAGGCTTAGTATATATCGACAATGTGCAGCAGAAAAATCCGGCTTTTTTTGATCGAACTGTAGTAACGGTGTCGGGTAAAAGTTATGTGAAAATTACTGCTTTGACTACTCCTACCTACAAATGGATTGGCGCGGGCACTACCACACTATATACCAATACCGGCAACTGGGATACTTCAGTTAGTGGAGGACCTGGCGCCGGTTCTACAGCTCTGATTGGCAGTGGATTTACCATAGAATTGGGCACTGCTGCCACGGTTGCAGCCAATATTACTGGTGCAGGGAGCATAATCAAAACGCAAACCGGCATTACAACCTTAAGCGGCACCAATACCTATACAGGTTCTACACAGATTAGTGCAGGCACGCTTTTGGTTACAGGATCATTAACAGGTACAAGCTTTATCAGGGTAGATGGTGGGGCTGGTCTAACCAATCTGACTACCTTACCATTCGCTTAGCCACTTGTTTTGGGCGAAGGAGCCTCGCTCGCAGGTGCCGGTCCTGGCATAACTGCCTTTTCGCCT
>CAZGSQ010000100.1:0-14119 GCA_964528535.1 uncultured Tangfeifania sp.
TAGCTTCAGGTGACTGGAGTTCAGACGTGTGCTCTTCCGATCTATCATGTTCCTGAGTGGAATCACAGGAAGGCTCTTCCGTGAGTTTGCAGTTACGGTGGCCGGCTCCGTATTGATTTCAGCATTTGTATCCCTGACCCTCACCCCGATGATGTGCGCCAGGTTGTTGAAGAAAAGCAGCTCCGAATCTAAAATGTACCGACAAAGTGAACGATTCTTTGAAAGAATGACAGAGGGTTATCACAAATCGTTGCGAAAATTCATCAAACTGCGTTGGATCGCCGTAGGGATCATGTTGGCCTCGATTCTTATTATTGTGCTGATTGGTAGAATTATACCATCAGAACTTGCTCCCATGGAGGACAAGAGCAGGATCCGGATTACGGCCACAGCACCCGAAGGAACTGCTTATGAGTCGATGGAGAACTACATGCAGAAATTGACAGACGTGCTGGATACTATTCCCGAAAAACAGACGCTGATGGTCATGACTGGAATGTCTGGAACGAATGGAGGAATGGCAAGAATTGGTCTTGTAAATCCGGATGAAAGGAATAGAACCCAACAGGAAATTGCCGATTATTTGAATGGGATTTTGAGAAAAAACAATTTTGCCAGAGGATATGCAACCCAGGAACAGACCATTGCAACAACACGAAGGGGAGCAGGCTTGCCTGTGCAATTTGTCATTCTTGCTCCGGATTTTGAGAGCCTGAAGGAAGTATTGCCCAAATTTTTGGACAAAGCTATGGAAGATAAGGCCTTTCAGGTGGTCGATGTGGATCTGAAATTTAACAAACCTGAGCTTCGGATCGATATAGACAGGGACCGTGCCAAGACTCTTGGCGTCACCATCCGCGACATTGCAGAAAATCTTCAATTGTACTTCAGTCAGCAGCGCTATGGATATTTTGTTTTGCGTGACAAACAGTACCAGGTGATAGGGGAGGCTTCGAGATCCAACCGGGACAATCCCATGGACCTCTCCTCTATTTACGTGCGGAACAATGCCGGAAAACTCATTCAACTCGACAATGTTTTGAGGATCTCCAACCAGAGCAATCCACCACAGATTTATCGTTTCAACAGGTACGTCTCTGCCACCGTCTCCGCACAGCCGGCAACAGGAACAACACTTGGTGAAGGGATTGCTGCGATGAAAGCCATTGCAAAAGAGGTGCTGCCCGAAAATTTCTCGACCTCCTTGTCTGGCTCTTCGCGCGACTTCGATGAGAATGCCAGCAGCCTGGTTTATGCATTCATCTTTGCATTGATACTGATCTTCCTGGTGCTGGCAGCACAGTTCGAGAGTTACCGTGATCCACTGATTGTCATGCTAACTGTTCCGCTGGCCATTGCTGGGGCACTCATCTCCTTGATTCTATTCAACCAGACACTCAATATATTCAGCGAAATCGGGGTCATCATCCTGATTGGAATTGTAACCAAGAATGGTATTTTAATAGTTGAATTTGCCAACCAGAAAAAAAGCGCTGGCTTACCACTCGATGAGGCTGTGCTGGAAGCAGCCACCTTGCGTTTACGGCCGATTCTCATGACCAGCCTGGCCACCATGCTCGGTGCCCTTCCGATCGCTTTGGCCCTGGGTGCCGCTGCAAAGAGTAGGGTGCCAATGGGAATTGCCATCATTGGTGGGTTGATGTTTTCCCTGATTTTGACATTGTACATCGTACCGGCACTCTATACGCTGATCTCTGGCAAGCTGAAAAGAGAAGATGATGCTACTGATTTACAAGCTGATCTGGAGGATTAATACACATAAAATTTCAATGAAAAAGATTCAATTTCAAATAGTTCTCCTTCTTTGTGCATGTTCAATGGCAAATGGTCAAGGTAGCTCCATGAACCTGGACGAAGCCATCAGGATTGGACTGAAAAATAATTTTTCGATTCAGATTGCCGGCAATGATTTGAAAATTGCCGGCAACAACAATTCAGCCGGAAACGCCGGATTGCTTCCGAGCCTGAATGTTACGGGAGGTGTTAGAAAAAATAATTTGACAAGCACTGTCCGTGATCAAAATGGCATCACTACCGAGAGCAACAACCAGCAAACAGGCACCTCCAACCTCGCCATAGCGCTGGATTGGACCCTTTTTAATGGCATGGGAATGTTCATCAGGAAAGAGAAACTTGGGTCTCTTCAGGCCCAACAGGAGATCTACCATCGTGCCATGGTTGAGAACATTGTCTCTGAAATAATAGTCTCCTATTTTGCCGTGGTACAGTCAAAAAATAGCATCCAGGTATTGCAGAATGCCATTGACTTCTCCAACAGGCGCTATGATTTAACCAGGAAAAAATTACAGATTGGTACTACTTCCGAATTGGCATTTCTGAAATCGTCGACGGATCTCAATGCAGACAGTGCCTCCTTGCTGCGGCAAAGGGTCGGGCTAGCCAAAGCAAAATCAAAATTGAACATGCTGCTGGTTTTACAGCCAGACCATGATTTTGATGTTACGTCTCCTATTCAGTTTGATAAAATAATGGATTTCAATAGCTTAAAAGAAGTTTTTGTTGCAGCCAACAGTCAGATCAACGCAGCAAGGCGTGCCGTCGATATCTCTTTACTCGATTACAGGCTGACAAATTCGCCAAAATATCCGCAAGTTGCCTTCTTCGCTGATTACAACTTGTCGCGTTCCAATTACAACTTTGGATCCTCTGCAATGATTCAAAGCAGTGGTCCGGTGGCAGGTTTGAATTTTTCGATACCCGTTTTTGATGGATTCAACAAAAAAAGAGTTTCGGCGAATGCCAAACTCGAATTTGAATCAACTCAATTGGAGTACCAGCAAATTCTCAAGAATGCTGAATCTTCACTTTGGCAGGTTTACAACGAATATTCCGCCAATATCAAACTCGTTACGTTAGAAACTGCCAATCTGGAGGTGGCCAGGCAGACTTCCAAAATATCCTTCGAACGGTTCAGGGTAGGAGAGATGAGTGATTATGAGCTTCGCAACATCCAACTTTCGGAGCTTGAAGCCGAGAATAGTCTGCTTTCGGCCCAGTTCGAGGCGAAAAAATCGGAGACAGAATTGCTTCGCCTGAGTGGCAAACTTATCCAATCCAAAGCGAACAAATAAATCATTTTTTCCATTACTTTAGTCACTTTAGTTCACTTCAGTCACTTTAGTTATTTTCTCCATGAAAACCGGCAACCTCTTCAGGAAGAAATCCATCTCCATGATTCTGCGCGATTCTTCCGATTCGGCGCTTCATGGTACAGGGATGAAGCGAACACTTGGCGTGGTTGACCTGACGGCTCTAGGCGTGGCGGCCATTGTGGGTGCAGGTATCTTCAGTACCATTGGAAATGCTGCTGCAACAGGAGGTCCGGCTGTTTCGCTGCTTTTTGTTTTTACAGCAATTGCATGCGGTTTGTCTGCCATGTGCTATGCCGAATTTGCCTCCTCCATTCCCATCAGCGGAAGTGCCTACACCTATGCTTATTCAAGCTTTGGAGAGCTGGTGGCGTGGATCATTGGCTGGGACCTTATCATGGAATATGCCATTGGAAATATCGCGGTAGCCATCTCCTGGTCGGGCTATTTTACCGGATTACTGGATGGATTTGGACTGCACATACCCTCCTTCCTGACCACTGATTACCTCACTGCCTCAAGGGGTTTCCACGAAGCGCTGTTACTCCTTCAAAAAGGGACTTCGATTTTAAATTTATCTCCCTCCCTGAATGAAGCTTACCTGGCCTGGACCACAGCCCCTCAGCTATTTGGTTTCAGAATTATCGCAGATATACCTGCGTTTATGGTGGTCGTTGCCATTACCTGGATTTGTTACATCGGAATCAGGGAATCAAAGAGGGCCAACAACATGATGGTCTTGCTCAAAATAGGTGTGCTTATTTTGGTCATTGCTGCAGGGGCTTTTTATGTGGATCCAGCCAATTGGTCACCATTTGCGCCCAATGGAATTCCCGGCGTTCTCAAGGGAATATCGGGGGTATTCTTCGCCTACATTGGATTCGACGCCATTTCCACCACGGCAGAGGAGTGCAAGAACCCCAAAGATGACTTGCCGAAATCGATGTTTTATGCCCTGCTGATTACTACAGTTTTGTATGTTCTTGTCAGTCTGGTTTTAACCGGAATGGTTCCTTTCGATCAGCTTGGTGTGGCCGATCCCTTGGCTTTTGTTTTTACCAAATTGCACCTGGCCAAGCTATCAGGCATCATTGCGGTAAGTGCAGTAGTGGCCATGGCCAGTGTCTTGCTGGTTTTTCAACTGGGCCAGCCGAGAATCTGGATGAGCATGAGCCGCGACGGTCTTCTGCCTCCAATCTTTGCAAAGTTGCATCCAAAATACAGGACTCCCGGTTTTTCAACCATTGTGACAGGAATCATCGTTGCATTGCCCTCACTTTTCATGAACCTTACCGAGGTGACTGATTTGACAAGTATCGGCACATTGTTTGCCTTCATTCTTGTTTCTGGTGGCATCCTCATCATCAACCCACATGGAAGCAAGGAGGGTAAAAATAGTAGTTTCGTTGTGCCTTATCTGAACAGCAGGTATTTTGTACCACCCTTCCTGCTGGTAATTGGTTGGATATTTTATGTAGTCAATGCCGGAGTTCCTGATCCCAGCCGGTATTTGACCAATTTCTCCATTCATTCATTGCCCTATTTGCTTTTTGGCTTGACCACGGTGGTGATCACAGTATTGGCTTTGGTGAAATCCTGGTCGTTTGTACCGGTGCTCGGCCTTCTGACCAATTTTTACCTCATGAGTGAGCTGGGAATCACCAATTGGGCACGCTTTGGGGTCTGGCTGATCATTGGGTTACTGCTCTATTTTAGTTATGGAATCTTCCATTCAAAGCTCTCTTCAAATCCCGTGGAGGTTAAATAGCCGCCGGATTTTCTGGTTCTCCATTTGTTGTCGGGATATTTCGACTGATATTTTCGGTTAGAATTGAATCAAATTTGTAATATTGCTGTATGATTGATAATAACAAGGATTAATCTGCAGAACATGATCTCAAAGACCCTCCGCATTTTCAAACTGATTGCAATCTTCCTTTTGGTAGCCTTGGTAGCCTCGGCCCAAAAGGGAAACGGAAATTTCCATATTTCGGGAAAAATCCGTGTCGAGAATGGTGACCCAACCGGAGCCATTGTCACTTTATCCAATTTGACAACCAAAACGATCGAAAATAGTGTAACCCTCACCAATACCGGCAAATTTGAATTTGATCTTAAATTTTTCATGGAGTTTAAGATGTCGGTTGTCAAAGAGGGCCATTATACAAAGGATATTGATGTCTCTACGATGATCCCTTCGCAGATATGGGAGAAGGACAGCATATTTCCTCCTTACCCAATTGTTGTAACAATATACAAGAAAGTTCCTGATGTAACCCTGAGTTTTGAGGGCAAGACTGTGGGCAAAATTCGTTACTCGCCCAAGGGAAAGTATGACAACCTGGATGCCGACATATACATCGAGGACAAAGAGATCAGACGTGAGATTGACAGGGCCGTTCAGGAAAAGGAGGATGAAATATTTAACAGGAAGATGGCAGAGGCCGTCGAGTTTGAAAAGAAGAACCAGATCAGAGAGGCAGTCAAGGCTTATGAAGAGGCCCTGGCACTCAGGAAGAATGATAAGTTTATCAAACCAAAACTCAGGGAGTTGGCTTCTGACCTTAAAAATTTGGAAAAAGATGCACTGCTTGATTCACAGCTTCAAAAATTGATTGCTGCCGGTGATGACAATGTAGCCAAATTGAAGTACCCCGAAGCCATCGACAACTTTAAGGCAGCCTTGTCGCTCAAGCCGGGCGACCAGAGGGCATCTGACAAGCTCACTGCGGCCGAAAAAATGCTCTCTGCCGCAAATGCTGAAAAAGCGAAATTGGACGCCGAATTTAACCGATTACTTGCCGAAGGAGATGCCGGTGTCTCTGCGCAAAAATACCCCGAAGCCATTGCAATTTTTAAACAGGCACTCGTTTTAAAGCCTGAAAATCAGTTGGCAACATCGAAACTGACAAATGCAACGCAGCTTTTGGCTAGGCTTGATGCCGAGAAACAGAAACTCGAAGCAGATTATGCCCGGTTGCTTGCTTCTGGCGACAACAATGTGACCTCGCAAAAGTACCAGGCCGCTATTGAAGATTTCAAGGGTGCGTTGACCATCCGGACGGGCGATCCAACAGCAACCGCGCGGTTGTCCAATGCAGAACGGCTCCTGGCAGGTTTGAAGGCTGACATGGCCAAAATGGATGCCGAATTCAACCGTTTGCTTGCTGCTGGAGATGCCGGTGTTTCTGCTGCGAGGTACGCCGAAGCCATTGAAAATTTTAAGAGCGCCCTGGTCATCAAATCAGGTGATAAATTGGCTACTTCCAAATTGACCAATGCAGTACAACTCCTTGCCAAAATGGATGCCGAAAAAGCCAAGCTTGAGGCAGAATTCAATCGCCTTCTCTCACTCGGGGACGCGGAAGTATTTGGCCAGAAGTACCCTGAAGCCATCGATCATTACAAGAGCGCGCTGAAGATCAAAACAGGTGATTCGGTTGCCATGGCCAAGCTCGCCGATGCCGAAAATTTGTTGGCCAAACTCAATGCCGACAAGGCAGGACGGGAGGCCGAATTCAACCGACTTCTTGCCGAAGGTGATGCCAATGTTTCCGTCGTCAGGTATCCCGAAGCCATCGACAATTTCAAGGCAGCACTCAATATCAAAATTGGTGACAAGGTAGCCGGCGATAAACTAGCCAACGTCATGCAGTTGGTGGCGAAGCAAAATGCCGAAAAGGCCAGGCAAGAGGCCGAATTTGAAAGCTTACTTGCTGCCGGCGACAACCTGTTAACCGGTCAAAAATATGTGGAAGCCATTGACAAATACAAGGCGGCATTGGTGATCAAAGCCAACAATCCAACTGCCCTTTCAAAGATTGCCAATGCCGAGAGTTTGCTGGCCGGGATCAAAGCCGACAAGGCCAAACTGGAGGCCGAATTCAACCGCTTGCTTGCTGCAGGTGATGCCAACGTATCGGGTGTCAGGTACCCCGAAGCCATTGACAATTTCAAGGCAGCACTAACGATCAAAACCGGAGACCAGGTTGCTGCCGCCAAACTGGACAACGTCCTTCAGCTAATTGCGAAGCAGAATGCCGAAAAAGCCAGGCAAGATGCCGAATTTGAGCGTTTACTTTCTGCCGGCGACCTCCTGGTAACAGGTCAAAAATATTCTGAGGCTATCGACAAATTCAAGGCGGCACTGTTGATCAAGGCAAACAATCCGGCGGCGCTTTTAAAAATCACCAATGCGGAGAATTTACTTTCCCGCCTCAATGCCGACAAGGCCAAACTGGAGGCCGAATTCAACCGCTTGCTTGCAGCAGGTGATGCCAACGTATCGGGTGTCAGGTACCCCGAAGCCATTGACAATTTCAAGGCAGCGCTAACGATCAAAACCGGAGACCAGGTTGCTGCTGCCAAACTGGCCAATGTCTTGCAGCTTGTCGCCAAAGAAAATGCGGAAAAAGCCAGAATCGAGGCAGAATTCAAGCGATTGCTTGCTGCCGGTGACATCCAGGTTACTGCCCAAAAATATCCCGATGCCATCGAGAATTTTAAATTGGCGCTAAAGATCAAAGCCGGAGATCAGGTGGCTGCCGCCAAACTGGCCAATGCCGAACAGTTACTTTCACAGCTGAAGGCAGAAAAAGAGAGACTCGAAGCCGAATTCATCCGATTGATGGCCGATGGTGGGCTACAGGTAACCGCGCAAAAGTATTCGGAGGGAATCCTCGATTACAAAGGTGCTTTGGTGATCAAAGCCGGAGATCCTGGTGCAACAAGTAAACTGGCTGAAGCAGAAAAATTACTTGCCGCACTTAATGCGGAAAAGCTGAAGAAAGAAGAGGCACAAAGATTGCTGGCCCAGCAACAAGCCGCTGAACTTGCCAAACTCCGCGACGAAGGCAGTTACCTGAAAAATATCCAAACAGGCGACCTTAATTTCTCAAAATCATTGTGGTCGGTGGCTGTATTTTATTACCAGGAAGCCTTGAAATACAAGAAGGAAGACAAATATGCCCTGGAGCGTGTCGATAATTGCAAGAAGATGATCGATAGCAACATAACCGCAGAAAAGATGCAGGAATATACCGCATCTGTGAAACGGGCCGATCAGGATCTTCAGTCCAAAAAATACAGTTCGGCAAGTTTCTATTTTGGTAAGGCTTCGGAAATACTGCCTTGGGAAAATTATCCGAAAGAACAGCTAAAGTTGATCGAAAAATTACTATCTTCCACAGATGTAAATGGAATCGATGCACAGTATGCTGATGCCATCAAAAAAGCGGATGAAGCAGTAGTTCAAAAAAATTATGCCATTGCCCGTTTCTATTTCCAGAAAGCCAATTCGCTCAAACCGGATGAAGAGTATCCCAAACAGCAATTAAAAAGATTATCTACCAATTAATAAACCATTTTCACTTGTATTCGTACTAAACAATATATTTCTGAACGTTGACGAACAAAGTTTAACCCTAAATTGTTAAGGTAGTTCAGGCAATATTGTTGATAACAACTTAACTGGAATGACAGATAAAATATATGTTCCCGCTGATTATGTACCAATTCTGATCCAATCGTTGGTCGCATTTGGTTTTGTCGCGCTGACGATGTTTGCCACCCATTTCATTTCAAGTAAGCGGAAGAGAATCAGAACGTTGCGGAAGGACGAAAATTTTGAGTGTGGCATAGAGGTTCAAGGGAATGCAAGATTCCCATTTTCTGTGAAATACTTTCTGGTGGCCATCCTTTTTGTGCTTTTTGACGTTGAGATCATCTTTTTCTATCCATGGGCCATTAATTTCCTTCAGATGGCATGGAGGGAATTCTTTGCCATGTTGCTTTTTGTCGCCTTACTCCTTTTTGGTTTTTATTACATTTATGAAAAGGGTGCACTGGAATGGGACAACGATGAATAGTTATTTTTAAAGCTTAGATCATGTCACAATATAACCTAGTAGATCCGCCGGAGGGATATTCGGCTCCTGGTTTTTTTGCTACCTCACTCGATAAAGTGGTAGGTCTGGCACGAAAGAATTCAATTTGGCCACTCCCGTTTGCTACCTCTTGTTGTGGAATAGAATTTATGGCCACCATGGGTGCCAATTATGATTTGGCCCGATTTGGCTCGGAGAGACTCAGTTTCTCCCCCAGACAAGCCGATTTGCTGATGGTCATGGGCACCATTGCCAAAAAGATGGGGCCCATTGTCAATCAGGTTTACGAGCAGATGGCTGAGCCCAGATGGGTACTTGCTGTCGGTGCTTGTGCTTCCAGCGGTGGAATCTTCGATACTTACAGCGTGCTTCAGGGTATTGACAAAGTAGTGCCGGTCGACGTCTATGTGCCGGGATGTCCGCCCAGACCGGAACAAATACTGGACGGATTCATGAGAATCCAGGAGCTCGTTGGGAATGAATCTCTGAGGAGGAGGTACTCTCCGGAATACCGTGCCCTACTCGAAAAATATGGAATAAGGTAAAGATGGAAAATCAGTTCGTAAAAAATAGTCTGCAGGAAAAATTTCAGGACGGGATGGTTGCGTTCGATGAAGGTTCGGATATCTTTTCCGTCACTGTTTCAAAAGAGCAAATTGTGGCAATCATGCAACATCTGAAGGAGGAATTGGGCTTCCAATTTCTTACTGACCTTTGCGGTATCCATTATCCGGAGAGGGAATTGCAGCTTGGGGTGGTGTACCATCTCCATAATTTTCAATCGAATACACGAATTAGGGTCAAGACTTTTGCCTCAATTTCAGATCCCCGGGTGGATACCCTCACAACAGTTTTCTCTGCTGCAAACTGGATGGAGCGGGAGACCTATGATTTTTTTGGAATCGATTTTGTTGGCCATCCTAACCTGATCAGAATATTGAATGTTGAATACCTTGATTACTTCCCGTTGCGCAAGGAGTATCCGCTGGAAGATCAAACCAGGACAGACAAAGACGATCGCTTTTTTGGAAGATAGCTCATTATGGAACATTTAGGCAAAGAACATATTTTAATACGACCTGAAGATTACGACAAAAACTTCAGCACGTTGAACCTTGGTCCGACGCACCCGGCTACCCATGGTATCTTCCAGAACATTCTGACCATGAATGGGGAAACAATCATTGACACCGAACAGACCATCGGTTACATACATCGGGCCTTCGAAAAATTGGCCGAACGCCGCGCCTTTTACCAAATCACTACCCTGACAGACAGGTTGAACTATTGCTCATCGCCCATCAACAACATTGGCTGGCAAATGACCGTCGAAAAACTTTTGGGAGTAGAAACTTCCAAAAGGATCGATTACATGCGGATCATCATCATGGAACTTGCCAGAATATCTGACCACCTGATATGCAACAGTGTGATCGGCGTTGATAGCGGTGCCTTGACCGGCTTTGTTTACGTGTTCCAGGAAAGGGAAAAAATATATGAAATTTATGAGGAGATATGCGGTGCACGGCTGACAACAAATCTCGGCAGGATCGGTGGTTTTGAAAGGGATTTCACTCCTTCAGTGATCAAAAAGATCAGAG
Source organism: uncultured Tangfeifania sp. (assembly GCA_964528535.1). Lineage (GTDB taxonomy): Bacteria > Bacteroidota > Bacteroidia > Bacteroidales > Prolixibacteraceae > CAINVV01. Next base: position 10,618 of record CAZGSQ010000100.1, read on the forward strand.
ATTTTGTCGCGAACCTTCCCAAAGTGATCAAACAGTTCGAAAACCTTCTCATACGAAACCGTATTTTCATGGACCGTACCATCAACGTCGGCGGCATTTCGGCCGAACGTGCCCTCAATTATGGCTTTACAGGGCCTTGTCTGAGAGCGGCTGGAGTGGATTATGACTTGCGTGTGATGAACCCATATTCCTCCTACCAGGATTTTGATTTCACCATCCCGGTAGGAATACATGGTGATACTTATGACCGTTTTTGCGTCAGGCAAGAGGAGATTTGGCAAAGTTTAAAACTTGTCACAAATGCCCTCGAGAACCTTCCCGAAGGCAGTTACCACATGAATGTGCCTGATTTTTATCTGCCTGACAAAGAAGATGTTTACAGTAAAATGGAGTCTTTGATCTGGCATTTCAAGATTGTAATGGGCGAGGTGGAGGTCCCGGTAGGGGAGGTCTACCATTCGGTCGAGGGCGGAAATGGTGAATTGGGATTTTACCTGGTCAGTGATGGTGGCAGAACTCCTTTCAGGCTTCATTTCCGGCGTCCCTGTTTCGTCTATTACCAGGCTTTTCCTGAGATGGTCAAAGGGTCTTTCCTTTCGGATGCGATCCTAACCATGAGTAGCATGAATGTGATTGCCGGAGAGTTGGATGCGTAAAGGGAAAAAGGGAAAATAAGGTCTTTGTTATTAAAGTGTAATAATTGATATGTTAGACAAGAGGATCAACCATACTTTGCATGAAAAGGGAGACGAGGCAATTCGTTTTTCTGAGGCGACACTCGGGAAGGTGAATCAAATCATTGCGCGGTATCCATCAGGAAAACAAAAATCGGCTCTGTTGCCCCTGTTGCACATTGCTCAGGAGGAGTTTGGGGGATTTTTAAGTGTCGATGTGATGGATTATATTGCGACTTTGCTAAAAATTCAACCTGTCGAAGTTTATGAGGTTGCCACTTTTTACTCACAATATTACCTAGACCCTGTCGGGAAAAATGTGATTGAAGTTTGCCGGACAGGTCCTTGTGCCATTTGAGGCGGAGAGGCCATTCAATCCTATCTTGAGAAAAAGCTGGCCATTAAGAGTGGCCAAACAACCCCCGATGGAATTTTTACTCTAAAAGAGGTTGAATGTCTTGGTGCCTGCGGATCGGCACCGGTGATGCAAATAAATACCATTTTTCATGAATTTTTGACAAAAGAGAAAATCGATCTGATCATTGCCGATTTAACAGCGAAAGCAAAGGAAGAGAAGCCTGAAAAATCATTATGGAAAGAAAAATTCTTTTAAAATACGTTGATGTTCCCGGGATAGAAACTTTTGAAGTGTTCCGCTCAACCGGCGGATACATCGCTGTGGAAAAGGCTTTGAAGGAGATGACCCCTGATGAAGTGGTTGAGGAGGTCAAAAAATCAGGACTGCGTGGCAGGGGTGGTGCCGGATTTCCTGCCGGGATGAAATGGAGTTTTATCGATAAAAAATCTGACAGGCCACGCTATCTGATCTGCAATGCCGATGAGAGCGAACCTGGAACCTTCAAGGACCGATACCTGATGGAAAAAATCCCCCATTTGCTGCTGGAGGGAATGATTTGTGCCTGTTATGCCCTGGGTGCCAATACGGGATATATCTATGTCAGAGGAGAGTACAAATACATCATTGGCATCTTGAACGAAGCCATCAGGGAGACGTATGCAAACGGTTTCCTGGGTCAAAATATATTGGGAAGCGAATACAATCTGGACATTCATGTTCATTCTGGTGCCGGAGCCTACATCTGTGGAGAAGAGACGGCCCTCCTGGAATCGCTCGAAGGAAAGCGGGGTAACCCCCGCATCAAGCCTCCATTTCCGGCGGTTGTGGGTCTATACGGCTGTCCAACAGTGGTGAACAATGTGGAAACCCTGGCCAATGTTGGCTTTATTGTCAACAACGGAGGCAGTGAGTTCGCCAGGTACGGTTCAGGCAAGAGCACGGGTACCAAATTAATTTCAGCCTGCGGAAATATCAACCATCCGGGTGTTTACGAAATAGAACTTGGATTGACAGTCCGTGAATTTTTGTACAGTGAAAAATATTGCGGGGGAGTCAAAAACGGCAAAGAACTCAAGGCCGTCATTGCCGGTGGTTCCTCGGTCCCGATCTTACCAGGAAAGCTGATTTTGCAAACTGCTGCCGGTGAAGAGCGGTTGTTCACCTACGAATCGCTGGCCGAAGGCGGTTTCGTAAGCGGCACCATGCTCGGATCGGGTGGATTCATCGTCTTTGACGAGGATGCCTGCATCGTCCGAAATACCTGGAACCTGGCCAGATTCTACCACCACGAATCATGTGGCCAGTGCTCACCCTGCAGGGAAGGTACAGGATGGATGGAAAACGTCCTCCAGAGAATTGAACACGGCCATGGCAGGGTCAAAGACATCGACCTCCTGGTAAGTATTGCTGCCAAAATTGAAGGAAATACAATTTGTCCGCTGGGAGATGCGGCTGCCTGGCCTGTTGCCAGTGCAATCCGTCATTTCAGACAAGAATTTGAGGAACATGTTTTGCATCCCGAGAAATGTGATACTTCGGCAGTTCGGTAATTAGCTGATGTGTTGATGGATGAATGAGAATTTTGGAGCAATCCAAATTCCAAAATCGAAAATTGAGAGCTAAAATAAAAATAGTACGATTGAGATGTTGAAGGTTACGATAGACAACCATACCATTGAGGTAGAGGAAGGAACGACGATTCTGCAGGCAGCCCGCATGATTGGCGGAGCTGTCGTGCCTCCTGCCATGTGCTACTACTCCAAACTGAAGGATTCGGGTGGCAAATGCCGCACCTGCCTTGTGAAAGTGGCACAGGGTTCGGCAAGGGATCCACGGCCGATGCCCAAGCTGGTGGCATCCTGCAGGACTCCTGTAGCCGACGGAATGGTGGTGCAAAATATCACTTCACAAGAGGTTGTTGATACCCGAAAGGCAATTGTCGAATTCTTGCTGATCAACCACCCGCTTGATTGTCCGGTGTGTGACCAGGCCGGCGAATGCGATCTTCAGAACCTGAGTTACGACAATGGAAAAGAAGGATCGCGCTTCGAAGAGGCCAAGAGGACCTTCACGGTAGTGGATATCGGCGACAAAATTCAGTTGCACATGAACCGTTGCATCCTATGTTACAGATGTGTGTACACTGCTGATCAGCTTACTGACAAACGATCTCACGGCATCCTTTACAGGGGAGATACAGCCGAAATATCTACCTACATCAAAAATGATGTCACCAACGATTTTTCAGGCAACATGATTGATGTTTGTCCGGTGGGTGCCTTGACTGACAAGACTTTCCGATTTAAAAACAGGGTATGGTTCCTGAAGCCGATGAACGCAAGCAGAAGTTGCAGCAAGTGTTCAGGTAAGGTAACTGCCTGGATGAGAGGGGAAGAGGTCTATCGAATCACAGGCAGAAAAGACCAATTTGGCGAGTTGGAGGAATTTATCTGCAACGAATGCCGGTTTG
>CAZGSQ010000101.1:0-13985 GCA_964528535.1 uncultured Tangfeifania sp.
TGGGCGGCTCCTCATCCTTCCAGCTGAATCCCGGTGGGCGGCTCTGCATCCTTCCAGCTGCATCTCCGTGGGCGGCTCTGCATCTTTCCAGCTGCATCTCCGTGGGCGGCTCTGCATCCCATTTCCAAATTTTTTGCCATTTTAAAATTCAATCGGAGATCTTGCGAGCCGCCCACCGGGTGGCTGTACAAAAAAGCCTGATTGATTTAGGAGACGTCCGCCGGACATCTCTACCTGGACTTGAAGCTTGCCGAAGGCTACTTTTTGCTAAACATTTGAAAGCTTATTTCCCTGCCGGAATAGAAAAATTTTAATACTTTCGCAAGGATTTGAACGAATATATTGCGTAAAATGAGGACAATGAAATTATTCAAGCTAAACAGCAAAATATTTGTATTGGCACTGATTGCTATTTCACTGGCCAGCGCAACTCATGCCCAGTCTTCCTACCAGAACCTGGGCGAGAAATCCCGGTCTGCACTTGAGAAGACCAAAAATGTTGTCTGTGATTCCCTCAGTCCTGTGAACAAGGCCATTCACCAAACAGAAAAAGTGGCCAAAGAAGCCTGGAAGAAATCTGAACCTGTGCGCAAAGAAGCGACTGAAAAAGTCAACACCTATCTCAAGAAAACCGAACCCGCCAGAAAAGCAGCGCTCGATACCGCATCAAAATACTTCGATGGTGCCATCAAAAAGACCAGGGAGGCCGCAAAAGAGTTTAAGAAAGGGTGGGACAAGGGATCAAAAGAATAATCTATGCAGATTTAAAGTCTAATTTTAATTATACATAATATTGATCATAATATTGATTTTTTTATGCAATTTTAAAGTTACATTTTAGATTTACAACGAGCTAATAGCCTCCTGTAAACCCTACCCGCTACTGCAACAGTTACCTGGAAACGAATATCGACCGCCACCTGCGCCAGCTGCTGAATGTAAAAGATTTAAGGCAGTTCGAATTGTTTGTGCGCCTTTGCGCAGGAAGGGTCGGCCAGGTTTTTGTGGCGAATAACCTGGCCAATGAGGTTGGTGTGACGGTTCCTGCCATCCAAACGTGGCTTTCCATCCTGGAAGCCTTCCATATTGTCTATTTGCTCCGTCCGTTCCATGCAAACCTCAACAAACGACTCACCAAATCACCAAAAATTTATTTTTACGATGTGGGTTTGGCGGCATTTCTTTCCGGGATAACCGAGCCGTACCAGCTTTTTAAAAGGAGTGAACCATAAACGAAAACTTCTTTCTCAAAAAATAAAGAATACAACTGTTTGCTATTCAGGCGAAACGGAACAAATGATTGGAGATAACAAACTGGTCAATTATAAAAATATTGCAAGAATTTAGCATGAGAAATAAGGTTTTACAAATCTGCATCTCCAAACTCCATCGGCAAGTATAGCTCCACCTGCAGGCCAACTGGGATTCCATCTTCAAAGAGGTCAGTGTAGACAATTTTGTACTTGTCGGCGGTTCCTGGTGGATTGAACAGTTTGATACGGGTCTCGGTGATGGCACCACTGTGCAGGCGATCATTGGCTGCCTCGAATGCTCTTTTGACGGCTGTCTTCCCGCGTCCCACACCGTTGTCGGTGATGGTACATTTCAGCAGGTCCTGGCCTGCAGTTTCAAATAGGATCGAAAGATGCCCCATCTTGTCCATCTGAGTAAATCCATGGCTGATCGCATTTTCGACAAAAGGTTGGACCAGCATGGGTGGCAACCGAACAAAGTCCGTCTCCAGTCCATCCCGAAAACTTATTGAACAATCAAATTTATCCGGGAACCGCATCTGCTCCAACCTGATGTAACTGCGCAAAAATCCGATCACCTGTTCGAGTGGAATCATCCGTAGTGTGGCGTTGGCAAGTGATTCCCTGACAATCTTCGAAAAATCCGATAGGTATTCAAGGACCTCCTCTTTCTTGTTGGCGAGTATAAAATATTGAATACCACTCACACAATTGAAGATAAAGTGGGGATTCATCTGGGCTTGGAGCGCCTGCATCTCCAGTTCTACAATTTTCTTTTCGACATCGCTTTTCTCCAATAACTTCTTTCTCTTTGTTTCGCTGTATCTGCGTAAAATCCAGAGACTCACTGTTAAAATCAGCAAAACCCCAAAACTATCAACATACCAGAGCTTCCACCAAGGAAAATCGATGGTAAACTCAAAATTCAATGGCTCCGCTTTTGTGTTGGTACTCAAATTGACCGCTTCAACCGTAAACGTATATTTCCCGCTCGGGAGATTGGTATATACACCTTTCCTGCCGGCTCCTCCTTCGTTCCAATCGTTGTCATAACCACGGAGCATGTACCTGAACTTGTCCTTATCAGGATTGTTGTAATTCAAGATGTCGTAATAGAAGGTGAAGTTGTTATCCGAATATTTCAATTTTATATTTTGAACCGGAAGCGATGTCCAGGGATCTAATTTTTTTTTCAGCAGACTGTCAACAGGAACATGATTGATCTCAATTGAGTTCAGAATAATTTTGCCGGAATCTTGCCGATTGAGGAAATAATCACCTGTATTCAACTTGATCAACTGTTCCCTTGCACCGATCCAAAGGTTGCCCTGCCGGTCCAAGACGGCTCTTTTGGCAGTATGACCGGCATAACCCTCTCCTTCATCGAGAAACCTTACGAGGAATTTTCCTTTGTTGTAGATTGTGTTGAGATCAATACAATTCAAACCCATGTTGGTGCCTGCCCACAACCTTCCTTTCTGGTCGGCTACCAGCCACGAGATGCTGCTACCCTGTAATCCCTGATCGCTGCCGATCCTGTACTCAATTTTCAATTTTTGGTCAGCAAATGTGGCGATGCAAATTTCACCCGTATTGGAGCCGAAAATTACATGCCCAAATTCATCGAAACAGATGTCGTTCAGATTGTTACTGATGGTGCTGTCGGTTTCATTGAAATGGATCAGTTTCAGCCCTTCGCTCATCCACAAACCACTCTGTAGGGTGGCATACCAAAATTGGTTGCCATGTTTCACCAATCGGTTTACATTCCAGGGGTCGCCCTTTTTCATTGATTCAGTTTCCTTTGAAAAGTAAATGAAAAGTGAATCAACGATGTTCGTGCGGCTATTCCTGAAATCCGGCATCATCCGGGTCGATCCCCATTGTGTTGTAAGGAGCGTATCGCGACCGAACAAGGCAAAGTCGCCAAAAGTACCATCCGGACCTATAAAATCTGTCATTTCATGATCTTCATGGTAATTGAACAGCCCAAAAATATTGGTAAAGAAGATCGATTTTCCAGCCTCTTCAATGACGTTTTTGAACTCAAAGTCGGTCACTTTTTCGAAGTTAGGTAGTTGTGTATTTCCGAGCTTGAGGGCCATACTGGCTTTTGTGTCCAACCCCGAATAATTCTTCTTTTGTCTGTCGCTCCAAAACCGTCTCAGGGATAGGAGCATGGGATGTTTGTTCATGAAAGAAAAGCTCCCATCCGGCAACATGCGAATCAATTCGCGGTTGCCTGAAATCCAGATTGAATTTTTCGAATCAATAAAAATGTCATTGATCTTCTGATTTTGGAGATGGAAGTATGCAGCAGGGAAATTTTCGAATGCTGTATGCGGCACCATGAAAAGGCCCTCGTTCAGGGTGCCTATCCAAAGGATATCCTGCTTCCTGTCGCAAAAGACCGTCCAGATTTCCTTGTCTGTAATTCCAAAAGCCTCCTTGTAATTTTTAAACGACTTTCCGTCATACCTAAAAACTCCTTCCGTCATACCCCTGTTTGGATAAGACCAGCTGGCCATCCAGAGATCGCCCCTTTTGTCTTCGGAAATCCCGAATACCTGGTCCATGGAATCACATTGTGCAATGCCATCCTGTTTGATAATCTTTACACCACGCCAACAGGAAAAAACTGTGTCCCCCTTCAAGCTGATGTAAGCTGAGAAGCTGCCGCTTCCATTCAAGATCTTTTTGTCCAGATTGTTAACGAATAGATTCTTATCCGGATAATAACGCAAGGGATTGTTGGCTGAATAGGTCGTGATGTAAATGAATTTCCCTGCATCGGCCAGACCGGTGACAGTGCCCCCATTTCCCCTGGTAAAAATCTCGTCATGCGAATTTGTTATACGATCGTTCCAAATGGTACTAATGCCACCTTCCGACCCAACAACCAGGCAATGAAAATTTCTGGACCAGCACAAGGTTCGGATCCGGTCGCCTATCAAACCATCTTTTTGTGAAAATCTTTTAAACTTCCTTCCGTCATATTTGTATAGACCTTCACCATAACTGCCGAACCACATGTTGCCCTGTTCATCTTCGGCGATTGCCCAGATCATGTTGGCGGTCATCCCTTCTGAAAACTTGAATATTCTGAAAGAATTTCCATCAAAATTGCACAGACCCGCGTCTGTTCCAATCCACAACAAGCCCCTGCTATCTTGGAAAATAGTCCGGATGGCCATGCTTGGAAGACCATCGCGCATGGTGAAATGGCGGGTAGGATAATTTTGTGCATGGAGCAAAGAAGGGAGCATACAGCACCACAGCAACAGCCACCGGCCAAGGCCAGCACGGCAAAATTCCATCATTTTTACTGCAAATGCCATACCTCTTCAGACTATGAATAATTGACAACCAGCACGGTTGAAGTGTATCGAATAGTTTGTCACTACTTGTTTGTCAGTGTTTTGATAAAATCCTCGTTGCGACGTGTCGCAACACTCAATTTGGTGCCATTTTCGAGAACCACATGAAAACCATCACTCCTGCTGTAACTCTTGACGTAGTCCAGGTTGACAAGATGAGATTTGTGAATTCTGTAAAAACTACCACAGGAAAGTAGATTTTGTAAAGAATTGAGTGGCTTGGAGATCAACAGTTCACTGCCGTTAATGGTAAAAACTTTTGAATAATTCTGATCTGCTTCACAATAGATGATCTCATTCATTTTTTCAAACTGAAAGCCACTGAATGTTGGCAATGCTACCTTCTTGTTGCTGGAATAACCCGGATGGAGGCTGTTCATTAGTTTCTCGATATGCTCATTTGAGATTCCTGCCGTTTGGAGTTTTTCATACCTTCCGATGGTTTCTTTCAACTCCTGAATTCCTATGGGCTTCAAAAGGTAATCCAGCGCAGCGACCTTGATGGCTTTGATCGCAAATTCCTGGTAAGCTGTGACAAAAATTACCGAGAAATCAACCGATTGAAAATAGTTGAATAACTCAAACCCATTCTCCCCTTGCATCTGTATGTCGAGAAAAACAAGCTGTGGTTTGTGTTCATATACCAGGAGAACACCCTCCCTGACCGATCCTGCCAGACCCACTACCACCAATTTTTCACCAAAATAGTTGGAAAGAATCAATGCAAGAGCTTCTCTGGCAGGTTTTTCATCGTCTACAATCACACATTTGATCATGGTTAATTGGTTTTGCTGGTACACAAATATCGTAAAAATTGCGTCAATCGTGAATTTAATTCCCCAGCGTAGCATTTTGGCGGAGTAACGCGGGAATTTGATTGAGTATTGAATATTCAAGAAAGAAGTTTCAATCAGCTCTCTTATTCGCTTTCAGTACTTTTAACAAGCAAGGTGTCTCTTAATCATTGACAAAACAGCTTGTTTTATTTTCTTATCTTTGCGAAAAGTGAGATTAAGCTTAAATTTTATGAAATACAACGAATTAGGAAAAACGGGTGTCCTGGTGTCAGAACTTTGCCTTGGAACCATGACCTTCGGTGGAAAAGGATACTGGGAGGCCATTGGGAAAGTTCAACAGGAAGAAGTGAACGAAATCGTAAAAACAGCTGTTGGTCAAGGGATTAACTTTATAGACACTGCCAATGGTTACTCAGAAGGATTGTCTGAGATGATGCTGGGTATAGCCATCAAACAGCTTTCAATTCCAAGACAAGAACTTTTCGTTGCCACCAAAGTAAGAATTCGCATGGGGCAAGGTGCCAATCAGGTAGGCTTGTCGAGGATGCATATCCTTGATTCAGTGAACGACAGTCTTGAACGACTCCAACTCGAATACATCGACTTGCTCTACATCCATGGGGTTGACCCCATTACACCGATCGAAGAGACCATGCGTGGCCTGGAGGATGTAGTGCGCTCAGGAAAAGTTCGTTACATTGGAATAAGCAACCATCCGGCATGGATGATGATGAAAGCAAACGCTTTCGCGGACAAAATGGGCTGGACCAAATTTGTAGCTTCCCAAAATTATTATTCCATTGCCAGTCGCGACATCGAACGGGAAATCGTTCCAATGGCCACAAGTGAAAACATAGGCATTATGCCCTGGAGTCCTTTGGCAGGAGGTTTCCTGTCCGGGAAATATACCCGTAACAACGAGTTAGCTGGCGACAGCCGCCGCGATACCTTTGATTTTCCCCCAATCAACAAATTAAAAGCCTACGACCTGATCGACCTGATGGCCGAGATCGGTAAAAGTCATCGCGTATCGGTCGCAAATGTGGCGCTCAACTGGGTCATTCGGCAACCCGGAATGACAAGCACCATCATTGGCGCCAAAAACCTTCAACAATTGAACGATAACATTGCTTCAGTTGATCTTGTGCTAACTGCCGATGAACACAACCTTCTTAATGAAGCCAGTGCTTTAACAGCCGAATATCCGGGTTGGATGGTGACCCGTCAGGCATCCGGAAGATGGCCAGCCTAAAAAAGTGCTGCGCAATCTTTTTATGCTGAAATCTTACTTTTGTAATATATTTGCAGAATGTTGTACTTATTGAGAAAGATTATTGGATGAAAATTGCATTGATCGGATATGGGAAAATGGGGAAAGAGATCGAGCAGATTGCCATCAGTCGTGGGCACTCGGTCGTATTGAAAATTGACATCAACAACCAGCAGGAGCTTACCATCGAAAATCTTCGAAAAGCCGATTTGGCCATTGAATTCACGACCCCAAACACCGCCATTGCCAATTACCGGATCTGTTTCGAGGCAGGAGTTCCTGTCGTCAGCGGAACCACAGGCTGGCTGGAGTTCAAACCCTCGATCGAAGCTGAGTGCATTGCCAGGAATGGCTGTTTCTTCTATGCTTCCAATTTTAGCCTGGGTGTCAACCTCTTTTTCGAGTTGAACAAAATTCTGGCGCGCATGATGAAGCCTTTCCCGCAATACGATGTCTCCATGACTGAGATTCATCACACCCAAAAATTAGATGCTCCAAGTGGCACTGCCATTACCCTGGCAGAAGGGATTGTGGAAGAAAACGGATCAAAAAAATCATGGACCATCGAAACGCCCAAATCGAAGGATGAACTTTACATCCATGCCGTTAGAAAAGATCCCTTTCCGGGACTTCATACTGTTAAATACGAGTCGGAAGTGGATTTCGTCGAGATCACCCACAATGCTTTCAACAGAAAAGGTCTTGCCCTGGGAACTGTTCTGGCCGCCGAGTTTAGTCTTGGCAAAAAGGGTATTTTCACGATGTCGGATATGTTAAAATTTTAACTGAATAAAATATGTTTACAAATGTTTCAAGAAGCCAATGGATTCAATTTGGCGTTGTTGCTGGTTTATATTTTTTGTGGGTAATCTGGCTAAGCAATTTCTGGTGGCTGCCTGGTTTGGTGGTCATTTTTGACATGTACATCACCGGCAAGGTTAACTGGACCTTCTGGAAAAAGAGGAATCCGGTGGATGGCAAGCAAACCAAGGTGGTAGAATGGGTTGATGCCATCATCTTCGCAGTCATTGCAGCTACTTTCATCCGTCTTTTCTTTATTGAAGCCTATACCATACCCACTTCGTCGATGGAAAAATCGATGATGGTTGGCGATTATCTTTTTGTCAGCAAAACGGCTTACGGACCTAAAATGCCGAATACTCCGGTGGCATTTCCGTTCGTGCACCACACCATGCCATTTACTGCTTCTACAAAGTCCTTTTCCGAAATTATCCACAACAAATACAAAAGACTCGGTGGTTTTGGAAAAATCAAAAACGACGATGTGGTGGTCTTCAACTTCCCGGAAGGGGATTCAGTGGCCACTAACATGCAGGAGCGCAGCTACTATGAAATGGTCAGAAGTTATGGTCGTGAACGGGTGAATACCGACAAGCGTACCTTTGGTGACATCATCTACCGCCCTGTAGATAAAAGGGAAAACTACATCAAAAGATGCATTGCAATCCCTGGCGACTCACTGAAGATTGTCAATGGTCAGGTCTATGTGAATGGAAAGTCCCAAAAAGAGATTTCAGGCATGCAATTCAAATACCTTGTGACAATTCAAGGTAATTCGCTTAATTCCAGTGCCATGGAGAAGCTTGACATCACACCTGAGGACGTTGAAGGTTCAGGATCAAGGATGATTATCTCGCTTACAGCCGAGAAGTTCAGAAAATTGGATGGAATGAAATTCATCACCAGCAAGGAGCGGATTACATGGCCCAAAGAGGACCGTGATCCGAACATTTTTCCGAGCGACGATCAATACACCTGGAACCTCGACAATTTTGGTCCGATCTGGGTACCAAAAAAAGGAGTTACCGTTCAGCTCACCACCAAGAATTTGCCAATTTACAAGAGAATCATCGGGGTGTATGAGGAGAATAAACTCGCAGTAAAAAATGGCGAGATTTATATCAATGGTGCTGTTGCAAAGGAATATACCTTCAAGATGGACTATTTCTGGATGATGGGAGACAACAGATACAACTCTGCCGATTCACGATATTGGGGATTTGTGCCTGAAGATCACGTCGTTGGGAAAGCCTCATTCGTCTGGCTTTCGTTGGATAAAAACAAATCCTTCCTGGCAAAGATCCGTTGGAACAGATTCTTTATGGGCGTCAAATAATTCATTCAGATTTGCTGAATGGAATTTTGTAACCAAAAGGTAATCTTGAGCAGTGCCTATCTTGCACCTGTCCAATACTACTGTAAACTAATACAATACGATGAGGTTTGGATTGAATTGAGGGAGCATTTCCTCAAACAATCCTACCGCAATCGTTGCACCATTCTTACCGCAAACGGACCCCAAATCCTGACTGTTCCGGTGACCGAAGGCTCCAATTCCAAACGGATCATTCAGGATGTGCAAATTTCCTATGATCACCATTGGCAGAAATTGCATTGGAAGGCCCTCCTTTCGGCTTACAACAATGCCCCGTTTTTTGAGTACTATGCGGATAGCCTGGCCCCATTTTACCAGCAACAAAAGTTTCATTTTCTGGCAGATTTCAACAGTGAGATTCAGGCAGTCATGTTAGGAGAACTCAACCTTAAGGTCGAAATCAATTTAACAGAAGTGTATTGCCCTACCGGGAAACTGCCATCCGGAAGAGATGATTTCAGATACACCATCGACCCAAAACCAAGCCGTATGGGCGATGACAAGCATTTTACCCCAGCTGTCTACATGCAGGTCTTTCAGGAAAAATTTGGTTTTTCCCCTAATCTAAGTATCCTGGATCTTCTTTTCAACGAAGGGCCGATGTCCATTGATGTACTCAGGAGCTCAATAAGCAGGTGAAGAGGGATCCGGGATTGGAGAATTGTGTTGAATCTTTGGGATCAGATGCAGGAAATGCTCATCGAAGCTCAAGTGCATCAACAATCCCAAATTGCTCGGGATTGTTCATTCATTTACACCGATAATTCTTCGCATCAATCTCATTTGGTGCGAGTAACGACCAGTATCTATGTTGAAGATTCCAAAATGGTCGAGGTTATCGATCCGAACCTTTCCCGATGAGTGAATAATTTTGTTCTTCTCCCAGACCACACCCACATGGACGATTTTGCCATCCTCGTTGTCAAAAAAAGCAAGATCTCCGGGCAGAGCCTCCTCCACAAAGGTAAGGTGCTCTCCCACCAGGGCCTGTTGACCTGCATCGCGGGGGATTTTTATTCCCACCATTTTGTAGAGTATCTGTGTAAATCCCGAACAATCTACCCCAAACGGAGAGCGACCTCCCCACAAATAGGGTGAATTAAAATATTTGAGTGCATTCTCTATCAGAACATTCCTGATGTGTTTCTTTACTGGAGCGATCCGTTCCCCCTGCATGGTGTAAGACTCCTCACCTACCCTGAAACTATTGTTGGAGGCCTTGTAAAAAGGGAGTGAACTACCTGCGACGATAAGGAAATTGCTGTAACCATTCTCGGGTTGCACAATATTGAAAGGATTCGTCGTCACGACCAATGGCTGTTGGGAAAGCTGAAGGAAGGTTTTCTCCTCAATCCCATGAACCATTTTCAGGTCTATCCACCCTTCATATCCATCGAAATTCAATTTGATCTTACACCACTTCTTGTTTTCATCGAGGATGGTATAGTGCTCACCAAAAAGTATTTGGGTACACATTTCGCTGGTTTCATTCGGATCTGTCCGAACCGGTACGATACTCAGATTAGAGATTCCGTATCTCATTAAAATTTTACTATTTTTGATTATTCCCAAAGATAGAAATTAATTGTGTTCTGACTTAGCTATGACGCGCGTAAATCGATGATACCCAAAATAAGAAAAAGGCTCGGCCCAAAGCAATGGCACAGGATATTTCTTGTCTCCATTTTTCTCATCGCGAGTGTTGCCCTATACTTTGCGCTGCCACAAGAGGCACGGTTTCGCTACGAATACCAGAAAGGCCGACCCTGGATGCATGCCACTTTGTTTGCTCCTTACAATTTTGCCATTGTAAAATCAGATCTTGAAATGGCACATGAGAAGGACTCGCTGCTCAAGGAACAGACCCCTTATTTTTCATTTGCGGATACAATCATACTTCGGGAACTGGCTAGGCTTAACAAGAATCTGGAGTTGTTAGCTACCAGTAAATCAATGAATGTCAACCAATTAAATTTAATTAAACTAAAGATTTCGGGAATCTATACAGAACTTTATGCCAAGGGAATATTGGAACAAAATTTCATCAACAGTCCAAATTATTCGAAGAAGATTACCTTAAAAATTCTGAGAAACAACACAGGCAAGGAGGTCCCCATCTCATCACTTTACTCCTTAAAAAGTGCCTACAACGAAATAACCAGCCGACTGGAGGAGCTTAAGAGTGCACACCCAGCCTGGAGATCAATGATCGATGATTTTCAAGCCGAGAGTTTCCTTTCAAGCAACCTGATTTATGACCAGGAAAAAAACCTGCAAACGGAGGAGAAGCTCCTCGAAAATATCTCTTCCAACCATGGCATTGTGCAGGAGGGAGAAAGGATCATTTCTCAGGGTGACATTGTATCGGCCTATACCTTTACCATCCTCGAATCCTATCGAATCTCATTTGAGAAGAACCGAGGCGAAAACGCCAAATACATCCTGTTTGTTTTGGGAAGAGTCATCCTGATTGTTGTGCTTTTACTCACGCTCTACCTATTCCTTCTGAACATCCGAAGAAAACTGATGCGGTCGAAGAGGGATATCTCCTTTATCCTTATCACCTTAACCACAATGGTTCTATGTTGCTCACTGGTTATCAGGTCGGGATCCTTCGACATCTACCTTGTCCCTTTTGCGGCACTTGCACTCATTATTCGAACATTTCTGGATACCCGGGTTGCAATTTTCGTGAACATGATAGCCGCATTGATCGTTGGTTTTATGGTACCCAATGGTTATGAGTTTGTCCTTTTGCAGATTACCGTTGGAAGCATCGCTGTAATCAGCCTGAACAAGATGCAAAAAAGAGAACAGCTTATCTTCACAGCACTTATCATCTTTTTGTCCTATTCATTGCTTTTCGTAGGAATTTCCTTGATTCAGGAGGCAAATTTAAGTGGAATCGAATGGATAAAAGTAAAGTGGTTTGCCGTTAATGCCATCCTGACTTTAACAACTTACCTTTTGATCTATCTCCTTGAGAAATCATTTGGTTTTGTTTCTGATATCACACTCATTGAACTCACCTTCTCAAACCAGAAGCTTTTAAAAGAAATGGCCATGGAGGCTCCTGGAACGCTCCACCACTCCCTTCAGGTAGCCAATCTTTCTGAAATGGCAATCTCCAAGATTGGCGGAAATTCCTTGCTGGTGAGGGCTGGAGCACTTTATCATGACATAGGAAAAATCGCAAATTCTCATTATTTCATAGAGAATCAAACTCCTGGCATCAATCCTCATGATCAGCTTACCTACGAAGATAGTGCCGCTATTATCATGGGCCACGTTGACAAAGGAGTTGAAATTGCACGCAGGCACAAAATTCCCGAACAGATCATTGATTTTATCAGGACCCATCATGGTACTACCAAAACGGGCTATTTTTACCAACAATCCGTCAATAGTTTGGGTATCAATGAAGTTAATGAGACCAAGTTCACCTACAAGGGACCCTTGCCGACAACGAAAGAGACTACTGTCGTAATGCTGGCCGACAGCCTTGAGGCTGCCTCAAGGAGTCTTGCTGTAAAAAATCCTGAAAATATCCGCAATTTGGTGGAAAATATTTTCCGTCAAAAGGTCGAATTAGGGCAATTCGAATATGCTCCTTTGACCTTCAAGGATATTCGAATCCTCAAAGAATTATTTATAGAAAAATTGATCAATATTTACCATGTCCGAATGAATTATCCGGACATCCATCCTCAAAATTAAAACCATGAAGACAATGCGTTTGTTGACCATCGCCGGATTGCTGTTGCTAACCAATCTGACTGTTCAATCACAGGAGAAAAGGGATTCGAGTTACCGATTCACGCTCGTCAAAGAGATGCCCCACACACCTGTCAAGGATCAGTACCGTTCAGGAACTTGCTGGTCTTTTGCGGGTGCTTCATTCATTGAGTCTGAACTCTTGCGAATGGGCAAGCCCGAAGTAAACCTATCCGAAATGTTCCTCGTTAACCATTGCTACCGCGACAAAGCCGACCGATATGTCAGAATGCAGGGCAACACCAACTTTGGCGGAGGTGGTCTGCTCCACGATATTATATACGTGATCAAAAATTACGGTCTGGTACCCGAATCTGTCTATCCCGGATTGAACTATGGGGAGAAAAAACATGTACACGGCGAAGTTGACAATCTTCTCAAGAGCTTGGTAACATCTGTCGTTCAAAATAGAAACCGCAAAATTACACCCTCCTGGACTACTGCTTTTCAAAAGAGTGCTGATGCCTATTTCGGAGATCTCCCCGACAACTTTAAATATGAAGGAAAGAAATACTCACCCAAAACTTTTGTATCAGAATTCTGTGGCGGCATCAACCCCGATGATTATGTCGAAATCACCTCCTTCTCACACCATCCTTTCTACCAGCAGTTTGTTCTCGAAGTCCCCGACAACTGGCTTTGGGAGAAGCTCTACAATGTTCAACTGGCAGATCTGACGCAAATTATCAACTTTGCCCTTGAGCATGGCTATACAGTGGGTTGGGCAGCCGACAGCAGCGAAAAGGGATTCGCAACTTCCCAAAAGGGTGTTGCCATTGTTCCGGAGGTGAACAAGGAAGAGATGAAAGATGCAGAAATCAGAAAATTTGAAAAACTCTCTGAGACTGAAAAAGAGAAGGAACTCTACAAAATGGACAAACCCGGCAAAGAAAAAATGATCACGCAAGAGATTCGCCAGGCAGCATTTGATTCGCAGGAGACGACAGACGACCATGCCATGCACATCATAGGGAGTGCCAAAGACCAAAATGGGACAGCCTACTATAAAATCAAAAACTCCTGGGGTCCATACAACAGTTACGATGGATACTTCTATGCATCAGTACCTTATATTCAATATAAAACAACCGCAATTCTGGTTCACAAAAACGCCGTGCCAGAAGAACTGAGAAAAAAGCTTGGATTTTAGATCTTTAGGTGGCGTCAAAAGCAGTAAATATTTTTACAGATTAATTTCACAACAAGCGAAAAAATAACTATTTTTGCACCCTATTTCCGTACGCAATCTCTGGCAGCAAACAACTGGACACTGTTTACATTGCGTTCGTCAAACAAGTAAAATACAATTGTAATGGATTTAATTAAAATTGCTGAAAA
>CAZGSQ010000102.1:0-13957 GCA_964528535.1 uncultured Tangfeifania sp.
TTAACTGCGTTGATCTTCGATTCCGACATGTCGGAATAAAATCCGTTTTAGATCCTGATCGCCTCTGTCGGACATACCCGCATGCAATGGATACATCCGACGCACTTGGCATCATCGATCTGGATTGCATGGTGGAAGTCGTTAAGGATCATTCGCTGTAAATTCTATGTTGTTACAATTCGTTCATGGTTCAAAAATCTATAATGCACCATTGAAATTCGAAAATTAAAAATCGAAAATTAATGTCACCGTAGTTCCGACTCCTGGTGTGCTTTCCACCCTCAGTTCATCGGCATTCTTCTTCATGTTCGGGAGTCCCATTCCTGCTCCGAAACCCATCTCCCGAACCTTTCGGGAGGCAGTTGAGAATCCTTCCAGCATCGCCAGGTTGATATCCGGTATCCCGGGACCCTTGTCAACCAATATGGCAACTATTTTGTGGTCACTCACGGTTACCAAAACCTCACCCTGAAAGGCATGGGCTGCAATATTTACCTCCCCTTCGTACAAGGCAACAACCGTTCGCTTGACAACTCTTGGATCAATATTCAACTGTTTCAAAACTTGTTTGGTCTGACTCGAAGCCGTTCCCGCCCTGTCAAAATCGCCTCCTTCTATCTTGAACTTAAGCTCTATCATCGTCAATAAAGCGGATTGAGACCATTGGCAAAAAGGATTCCGGAGGCTTTGAACATAGAAAAGGGTGATTCGATGAGCACCATGTTGAGAGATTTTGCCAATTCAACAATTTCCTCAGAGACCTTTTTGTTTCTTACAATGACGAGGTATTGAATTTCAGCCACTTCTGCAGTCCTGATGATCTGAACATTGGCAAGTCCGGTGAGGAGCACAATATTTTCAGCATCTAAGGTCAAAACATCGCTCATCAAATCCGAACTGAATGCATTCAAGATGGTATCGGAAACCCGGTGTTGCCCACACAGAATCTTTGCATTCAGGAGCTCGATGATATTTTCTATCTTCATTATAATCAATATTTTAATCAACAATAAACATTAAATTTTATTATTGAAAAACTTTGTTCAAATGTCCGAAAAACCTACGAATGAAAAAAATCGTTTGTGACGATTTATATTATTTAAAATCTTTCAAAACAAGGAGTTCCGAAAATATTGATTGTTGAAAAAACTTACAATTTTGGAGACAATAATTCAATTCATCGTAAATCGCTAAAATGATTAATAATTTGTAACTTGCTCCGTTGTTTTTTACCAGTTCTACCATTTTCACCCATGATCTACGAACAGAATGCTTTTTTATCCGGATTCATCAAGGATCCTGAATTGTCTTACAAAATCATTGATTCGCTCCCCTTTCCCATCAACTACCGTGATTCGGAAGGCTATTACATTACCTGCAACAAAGCCTTCGAGAAATTGCTGGGAGTCAGCCGCGAAGAGCTGATTGGAAAATCCTACCTGGAGTCTCAACCCGCTGAAGTCGATACCATGATCGAGATGAGGGACAAAGAGGTGCTTGAATCCCAGACAGATGTCGTGTACGAACATCCCTTCAAGGCCCCGGATGGAAAGGTTCACGAAATATTGATTTACAAATCAGCAATACGGAACAATGCCGGCGAGTTTGAAGGGATCCTCTCCTCGCTCTACGATGTATCTGACCGCCGGAAAGCCCAAATCAGGTCGGAAAAGGCAAAAGAAGCCTCCGTTATTGCATCTGCCATGCTGCAGAAAATCAGGGGAGGTATCGTGATTGTCGATCACCACATGAAAGTAATCGATTGCAACAAGACCTTCGCCAGCCTGATGGGCGAAGAAGCCGAGGAGTTGTACGATGCGATTCCTGGATTGCAGGGTGCGGATGTAAAGGAGCTCGTACCCGAGATTGTCGGAAAAATGTTTGCGGGTCTGCTTCATACCGGTGAAGAGCTGCTCGAAAGAGATCTGACTCATCAGAACAAACTGTTGCATATTTCAATAGTGACCATTTACAAGAACAGGGTGGTTGGCGCCATCATCCGCAACCTCTCCTCTCCCAAACTGGTCAGGGAAGAGATCATCAGCAGGGCCATGAAAGTGACCAGACAAAATATAGAGATGGTACAGAAGGTAGCTACACTCCTGGCCGAAAATGCCGCACAGACGGAAGACATGCTCAATTCGATCGTAGCCGCTTACAAATATGGGGAAGAGAGAAAAGATGAGTGAGTTTCACATTGAGATAGATTTTGCACAAAAGCAGCCTTCGGGACAGATCGTATGCGGAGATGTCTTCATCTCCAAATTGATCAAAGAAGATGGGCGCACCATCTTGGTTCTCTCCGATGGCGTCGGCCATGGTGTAAAAGCCAATGTGCTGGCAACCATGACCGCCACCATGGCCCTCAACTACACGGCCTTGTACAAACGACCCGAAGCAGCTGCACGCATCATCATGGAGGCCCTGCCTCGCGACAGTGAAGGTGTCACCACTTATGCCACGTTCACCATCATCGAACTTGAAAGCGATGGTATGGTTAGGATCGTCAATTACGACAACCCAAAGAGTGTCATCGTAAGAAATGGTTTGCCTTTTACACCCACAAAAGAATACCTCCTCAACATTACCGGCGTGGAGAATGTTGGAAAAGTGCTGCGCTGCCGCGAATTCCAGGCAAAGAAAGAGGACCGTATCGTATTCATGAGCGACGGTATTACCCAGTCTGGCATGGGTAATGAGAAGATGAGAATGGGTTGGGGACAGGAAAATGTTGAATCGTATGTGGTTGAACAATTGGCCCGAAGCAGTGATGTATCTGCCCGACGCCTGGCAAAGAAGGTGCTCAACAAAGCCATTCAGAACGATGGATTTCATTTGCAGGACGATTCAAGCTGCGGCGTGATCTATTTCAGAGATCCCCGCGAGATGCTACTGGTCACAGGTCCTCCGTTTTTTAAGATCAAGGACAAGGATTTCGCCCAACGAATCCACGACTATGGAGGAATAAAAATTGTTTGTGGGGGAACCACTGCCGAGATTATTGCCAGGGAGCTTAACCAGGAGATCGAAACGGAGATCTCCCTCAGCAATCCCTACGCCTTGCCAAATTACACCCTACCCGGATTTCACCTGGTTACCGAGGGCATCCTCACCATCGGAAAAGTGGAAGAGTTGTTGCACATCTACGACGATGAGATGAGTCATGGAAATTCGGCTGCCGAAGAGATCGTCAAACAATTGATGCTTCACGACCGGATTGTAGTGCTTGTTGGCACCCGTATCAACTGGGCGCACCACGATCCGGAACAACCAGTAGAGATGGAAATCAGAAAATTTGTGGTAAAGCGGATCGTAAAACTGCTCGAAGAGAAATTCTTCAAAGAGGTGATCGTCAATTTCTATTAGTGCTCCGGCTTTACATTAGGAAGAAAGAATGTGAATTGTATCCAATAATTTGGTATTCACTTCTTTATCGTATTTAATGGCCTTGTTGAAAGGGGTAAGCTCAATAGAGTCATTCGAAATTCCGACCATCACGCTCTTTTGGTCATCAAGCAGCGCTTCGACAGATGCCACACCCAATCTGCTGGCCAAAATCCTGTCGTAAGCCGTCGGAGAGCCTCCACGCTGGATATGACCCAAAACCGTTACCCTTACATCGTACTGTGGAAAATTTTCTTCCACCTGTTTGGCGATGCTGAAAGCTCCGCCAGCCTTTTCCCCTTCCGCAACCAGCACGATGGAGGAATTCTTGCTCTTGCGGTAACCCGATTTGATGTATTTCTCGAGCGTGGTGATATCTGTATCAGTCTCAGGGATTAAGACAGCTTCAGCACCAGAGGCAATGCCTCCGTTGAGTGCCAAAAATCCTGCATCACGCCCCATCACCTCTATGAAGAAAAGCCTTTCGTGGGCAGTGGCCGTATCCCTGATTTTATCTACTGCTTCGATAATGGTATTCAATGCCGTATCATAACCAATGGTGAAATCGGTACCAAAGAGGTCGTTGTCGATGGTACCGGGTACGCCAACAATTGGAATGCCAAACTCCTGAGCAAAAATCCTTGCACCGGTAAAAGTACCATCTCCGCCGATGACAACCAGGGCATCTATTCCCTCTTCCCGAAGATGCCGGAAAGCAGTTTCACGACCCTCCTTCAGGTGAAACTCTTTGCAACGGGCCGATTTCAGGATGGTACCCCCCAATTGAATGATGTTGCTGACATCGCCTGAAACCATGGTCTTGAAATTTTTCTCAATCAACCCCTTGTATCCCTGGTGAATACCGACAACTTCCCGATGATAAAAAATAGCAGTACGGACGACTGCCCTTACAGCAGCATTCATTCCCGGTGCATCTCCTCCGGAAGTAAGAACGCCAATCTTTTTTATCGGATTATCCGAATAGTCTTCAGGTAGCGGGGATCTGTATTCTTTGGCCATGCTTTTTTTTGCAAAATTAGCAATGAAAATGGGTGTAAATCGAATCTTAGGTTAAGTTTCTCTAAATTTTCTTCTGCTCCAACAACTGGTGCAGGAAGCCGGCAACCTCCTCGAGAAGATTTTTAGGCGTAGATGTTGCCCCACAAATTCCCACTGAATCAACATTTTGGAACCAGTCAGGTTCAATTTCAGTTAACTCGGAGATAAATTTTGTATTTGAATTGACATTGGAACAGATGTCAAAAAGCATTTTTCCGTTTGAACTCTTTTTCCCACTCACAAACAGGATCAGATCGTACCGCAAGGCAAATTTCTTGATGCCTGGAATCCGGTTGGCAACTTGCCTGCAAATGGTATCGTGAACCTTGACAGGAACCTTGCTTGCCCTTATTTTAAGCTCCTCCGTCAAAAGGTGCAAACCCTCCAACCCCTTAGTGGTCTGGGAATACAATACAATCGGCCGGGAATAATCCAACAGAGACAAATCTTCAAGCCCTTCAACCACCAATGCCTCTCCATTCGTCTGCCCAACCAGCCCGTTTACTTCGGCGTGGCCTTTTTTGCCATAAATGACAAGTTGGGTATGGTCCTTGTCACCGTTTTGATAACTCTTTGAAATTCTTTTCTGCAATTTCAGCACCACCGGACAGGTGGCATCAATAAGCCGGATATTGCTTCTTTCAGCATGAACATACACCTCTGGAGGTTCACCATGGGCCCGTAACAAAACAGTGGTGTCATGCATCAAAAAATACTGCTCGTGCGAAATTGTGGTCAACCCTTTCCTGCGCAACCTCTCCACTTCAGAATTGTTGTGAACGATGTCGCCAAGACAATACAACGGCTGATCCTCAACCAATTGCTCTTCTGCCCGACGGATGGCTTCCACCACACCGAAACAAAACCCCGAACCCTTGTCAACTTCAATTCTCATCTCTCATAACTCATTTTCTCCTCAACCTTTTGCAAAATCCATTCAAACTGCTCCTCTTTTGTCATGTAGCTATTATCCAGCACGACGGCATCATCAGCCTTTCGCAACGGACTTTCAGCCCGGGTTTCGTCGTAACGATCCCTT
Source organism: uncultured Tangfeifania sp. (assembly GCA_964528535.1). Taxonomy (GTDB): domain Bacteria; phylum Bacteroidota; class Bacteroidia; order Bacteroidales; family Prolixibacteraceae; genus CAINVV01. The sequence continues at coordinate 5,483 of CAZGSQ010000102.1, forward strand.
GCAGTAATATTGGCAAGTACCTCTTCAAAATCTACCTGTTCATTTTTCGCTGTCATCTCATCAAATCTGCGTTTAGCGCGAATGGATGCTTCGGCAGTCATGAAAATTTTGAGTTCTGCCCTTGGAAAAACCACGGTTCCAATATCGCGACCATCCATCACAATTCCTTTAACAATCCCCATCTCCTGTTGCTGAGCCACCAACAATTGCCTTACTTCGGCTACCGCAGCGATCTGACTTACATTTTGTGCAACATCCAGCTGCCTGATCTCCTGTTCAACATTCTTCCCATTGAGGAGGATATCGTTGTGTCCGTTGAATGGATTGGCTTCAAAAGAAATCCTGATGGATTTTAATTGAACCAAAAGTGACTGCCGCTTTATCTGTCCATTGAAAACGAGTTCATTTTGCAGGCAAAATAGGGTAACCGCCCTGTACATCGCACCCGAATCGATAAAAATGTAATTGAGTTTCCTGGCGATCTCTCTTGCAACTGTACTTTTCCCACAAGAGGAGTATCCGTCGATGGCGATTATGATTTTCTTTTCGTTCTGATCTATCATCTATTTTACTTTGAGACAAAGATACTCATTCAAGATAAGCCAAAGAAAAGTTACTTCAGGAATCGGGCCAGATCGGCCGAAAGGGAAAACTGGTGTACCAGACCCGACTGAAAATAACTGGACAAAGCATAGTTGATGTGAAAAGCTGTAAGATTGACACCCAATCCGGCCGAAAAACCTGCCAAACCAGTTTGATCGGTTAAAGTAAGATCGCTATGCCTTCGGTAGTTGTAACCTATCCGAAAAGTTAATCTGTTTTCCGGAAAAATCTCAGCCCCAAAACAGAGGTGTCGCATCACTGATGACCATGGTGTTGGTGCTGAATAATTGCTATTGACCCCATTGGGATCAGTATTCGTTACCTGCCCACCCCAACGGTTCAGATCATATGCTGTGACACTCATGCGCAAAGGAGCATGCTCGAGCCTTCTTGAATATCCCAATTGAATGGACCAAGCCATCTTTTCATGAATCCCCCCGTCATAATAAGACTTTAATTGAGTGCCTATATTGCTAACGCAGAGCGCAATATTGGACAAATGGTCCATACTGCACCTTACAATCCCAAAATCTGCGGCAATTCCGAAGGAGCTATATTGCTCTAAATGCGAATAAATAGGTTTTAACGACACACCTGCCGTGAAGAGACTTCCAAAAGATTTTGCATAGGATAGGTTTACGGCATAATCTGATGCACTGAAATTTCCTGTCACAACTCCTGTCTCGTTGGCGGCAACAAACTCTCCGTAATTGACAAACTGAATTCCAATGGCAACCATTCCGGCTTTCTCCAAATCTCTGGCATAGGCTCCGTATCCAAATCCTATTCCAGCCAGGTAATTGGCATAACCTACTGACATGCTATTGCTCATTTCCCTCGATAAAAGTGCCGGATTCTGGAGCACCAACCCCGGATCTGCGTCGGGCAAAGCAACCTGAATGCCACCCAATGCAACACTCCTGGCAGAATTTGAAAGACGCAGAAAATCATACACTCCCTCACCTCCAGTCTGCCCAAACAGCGACGGGAGTACAAACATCATGGCAATTATAGTGGGGAATATTCGGTTCATTGGTTCTATTCAAACCAACAATATTAGGAAAAATTCAATTGAAAAAAATCATCCGTGGCTGGTTAGCCATATTTTGCCTTTAGCCCCTCCACTACCGTGAAAACGATGGGGCAAATTTCGCAATTTTTGATGGTCAGGTTTAAAAGCTGACTGAACCTTCTCCTGTCGGTATGCGGATATTCACGACAAGCCTTGGGCCGATGTTCGTATACCGAACAATAATTGTCATCCATCAGAAATGGGCAAGGCGCCTGATTGAACACAAAGTCCTGATCATCATCGAGGTGCATGTATTGCTCAATGACCTGAGATGGTTTCATTCTGAGCGGTTTGGTAAGCCGCTCCACATCCTTGTCTGAAATCATCGGACTGATGCTGCTGCAACAATTGGCACAGGTCAGACAGTCGAAAATTTCGAAGGCTTGCTCATGCAAATCGCGCACTACCTCGTCCAGATTTCCGGGAGTTTTCCTTTTCAATCGCTTGAAAAACCGCTCGTTCTCCTCCCTGACATCCCTCGCCAATTTTCCAACATTATCCTTGTCCACCTCAATCTTCATGATTCCACGTCTCATTGTCAAATCTTCCCCTTCTTCCCCTCGTCTCCCAGTCCCTCAGTCCTCGGAGTCATCACCTCCTTGGCGCGACAGGACATCCTTCACACGATTTTCCACAACCCCCACAATGATCTGGGTGGGTAATATTCCGGATTGCCTGGTAGCCCTTGTAGCCCACAAGAAGCAAGGCAGACAGCACCATTACAAAGACAACAATCTCTTGCATAATTATTTATATAAAAAATAAAACAATATGATAGGCAACAAAAGCACCGAGCCAAGCCGCCACCGTCGTATACAACACCGTGAGCAATGCATATTTCCAGCTACCCGATTCCCTTTTGATGGTGGCAATTACTGCGATGCAAGGGAAATAGAGCAGCACAAAGACAAGGAAGGCAAGGGCTACGGCCTGGTTAAAAACCGGTTCTCCCTTTTTTGGTCCGGTTTCGTAGCGCTGATTTTGCAACCTGGTTTGCAGCAGCTCATTTTTGTGCTGGTCGTTCTGGGTTCCATACAAAACGGCCATGGTTCCTATCACAATCTCCTTGGCGGGAATGCCGGCAATCAGCGAGACGCCCATCCGCCAGTCGAAACCAAGAGGTCTTATCAACGGCTCAATGACATGGCCAATCTGCCCAAGATAGGATTGCTCCATTTGAGATACCCCTTGAACCGGGACTTTCACGGTAGTTGCAGTAACAGGCTGACCATTCAACTTTTCACTTCGCGGGAAATATTCAAGTGCCCATATCAGCACAACGGCAACAAGGATGGTACCGCCAATCTTCCTAAGATACTGGCTCGCCTTGTCCCACATGTGAAGAAGTGAATTTTTGAGTACCGGCATCCGGTAGGGAGGAAGCTCCATCACGAACGGCGTCTCCTTGCGTTTAAAAACTGTTCGGTTCAATACCTTGGAAAATAAAATGGCCACCGCGATGCCCAGGAGGTAAATCCCGACAAAGATAAGCGCCGGATATCTCGGGAAAAATGCAGAGATAAGCACCACATAAACAGGCAACCTGGCCGAACACGACATGAAAGGGATGATCATCATGGTAAGGAGTCTGTCACCGCGGTTGCGGATGGTACGTGTTGCCATGATGGCCGGCACATTGCAGCCGAAGCCCATCACCATGGGGATGAAGGAGCGCCCATGAAGTCCCATCTTGTGCATCAGTTTGTCCATGATGAAAGCTGCGCGGGCCATGTAGCCGGTATCTTCCATCAGCGAAATGAAGAAAAAAAGCAACAGGATGTTCGGCATGAAAACGATGACACTACCCAAACCGCGGAGGATTCCATCTACCAGCAAATCCTTCAGCATCCCTTGCGGCATCAAGGCTGAAAATCCTTCCGACACCATCGAAACCCCTTTCATCAGCCACTCAGTGGGCAAAGCCCCAAGGGCAAAAGTGGCGTAAAAGGTAAAGAACATCATCCCAATAAAAATCGGGAATCCAATGTACTTCCCTGTCATCACCTTGTCTATCTTTTCGGTAGTAACGATTCGGTTCATGACACCAGGCTTGTAACACTCCTTCAGGGCGCCTGCGATAAATCCATATTTTGAATCGGTGATCAGGTGAGAGGTGTCGTCACTTAGCCGGGTCTCAAGCCTGATTGTCTCCTGGTTGGTAATCTCTTTGATCGATTGATAGTTGGATGATGTTTCGAGTACCTTCAGGGCTTCAGAGTCCTTCTCCAGCAACCTGATGGAGAGGTAACGTGATGAAAAAGTGGCAGTGAGCGGCTTGTCTTTCTTGATCTCATAACGGATGCGTGAGATCGACTTCTCCATCTCCTCTCCGTAATGAATGTGAATGTGCCTCACAATCGGATCGCGCTCTTCATAGACCTCAATCAACTCGAGCATCAGCTCTTCCAATCCTTCTCCACTGTAGGCAGTGGTCGGAACCATCGGGATACCGGTTAGACGAGCCAGCTTTTTTATCTTCAATTTAGAACCACTCGCCAGAAGGTCATCGTACATGTTTAGGGCTATCACCACCTTGATGTCCATGTCAATCAGCTGCGTGGTCAGGAAAAGATTGCGTTCAAGATTGGATGCATCCACCACATTGACCACAATATCAGGCATCTCCTGAAGAATAAAATTTCGCGTATAGAGTTCTTCTGGGGTGTAGCTTGTCAGGGAATAGGTACCCGGAAGGTCCGTCATGTCAAAATGGTAGCCTCCCCTTTCGAGGGTGGATCTGGTTGCCCCTACCGTGACACCGCTGTAATTGCCTACGTGCTCCTTGGAGTTGGTCAGACGGTTGAAGAGCGTTGTCTTCCCACAATTTGGATTCCCGACCAGCGCAATGCTGATCATCCGCCCTTTTTCCTTGGCCGATATTTTCAGCTCTTCCAGATCAATCGTTCCATCGTAGCTCTGTGGCAAAATATGAAGCGCCTCCTCGGGTGTGACCACCTCTATCAGTCCGGCTTCGACGCGCCGCAATGAAACATTGTAGCCCATCAGACGGTACTCTACAGGATCCTTAAAGGGGGCATTCTTAAGTACGGAGACCTCTTTCCCTGCAATAAATCCCATCTCTGAGATCCTTCTGCGAAAAGATCCATGTCCCAATACCTTGGAAATGACTACTGTCCTATTTTCACCAACCTCTGAAAGACGCACGTATTGTGTTTTTTATTAAGAACTATTATAAATAGTGCGTAAATATACACTAAATTAGATCATGTAGAGAGGTGGAGACGGGAAATTGAGAAAATGTGATCGGAAGTCTCAGACGATTGGGTATATGAGAAGGTAGGAGGATGGCGAAACAGGAGATTAGGGAGATTCTACCACAAAAAAACCCTCCTGCTGGTGCAGAGAGGGTCTTCTCAAATTTAAACGCTACTTTTCAGAAGTCTATGAAATTCCTGAATTTTATTTTTTAGATGATTCTTTCAGGGCGTTTGAATCCGCCACGTTTAGAAACAATAATTGAACCTGTAATGATAGCCAGGCAAATCACCCCAGTCAAAACCAGTCCGAAGGAGAACTGTCCTGGCTTCTGGTAGGCAATCAGCACCGGTGCGGCCAACAACGAGACCAGGTTGATCACCTTGATCATTGGATTCAAAGCAGGTCCGGCGGTATCTTTCAATGGATCTCCAACGGTATCGCCAACAACGGCTGCATGGTGTGCCTCGGAGCCTTTGCCCCCATACAAACCATCTTCAATCGTTTTTTTGGCATTGTCCCATGCACCACCTGAGCCCGCCATGAAAACTGCCAGCAACTGTCCGGACAGGATCACACCACCCAAAAATCCGCCAAGGGCCTCCACACCAAGCAGACTCCCCACCAGAATAGGTGAAAGTACCGCGATCAAAGCCAGTGGAATCAACTCTTTCTGAGCAGCAATGGTACAAATGTCTACTGCGCGTTGGTAATCAGGCTTTACGGTTCGTTCGATGATTCCCGGAATCCTGAACTGACGGCGAACCTCTTCCACGATAAGGGCAGCAGCACGCGTCACAGCGTTGATGGTGAGTGAAGAGAACAGCCATGGGATGGTTCCTCCGATAAGCATCCCGATGAAAACCATCGGCATGGAGATGCGGATACCCGTCTCAATCAATTGCTGGCTCTTCTCGAAACCAAGTTGAATCTGCACATTGCTTACGTCTGTAATAAAGGATCCAAAAAGTGCAACAGCGGCGATAACTGCCGAGCCAATGGCGACGCCTTTGGTGATGGCTTTGGTCGTATTTCCGGTAGAATCAAGTGAATCCATGATCTTGCGGGCATCTTTGTCGAGGTGCGACAACTCACCCACTCCGTTGGCATTGTCAGCAATCGGACCGAAAGCATCCATGGCTACGTTGTTTCCGGTCAGGGTAAGCATTCCGATACCTGTCATGGCAACTCCATAGAGCACATAGACAAGCGGCATTCCGTTGTAAATGATAACAGCAGAAAGTATGGTAAGTGCAATCACGATAGTTTGCCAAACTGCAATTTCGAATCCATAACTTAAACCCTTGAGCAACAAAGTTGCGGAACCTGTTTTTGCATTCCTGGCAATGTCCTTGACAGGATGGTAGTTCCCATCTGTGAAATGTTTGGTGATCTCATCCAGGACGATGGCCAGAATGATACCCATCACCACCGAAAGGAAGGATTTCCAGTCGTGGAGATAATAATAGGAGACGATACCGAAGAGTACGATACTGATGGCAGCTGAAGTATAGAAACCTTTGTTGATGGCTTTTAAGGCGTTGTTTGTCTTGGCTTCCTTGTCACCTTTCACCAGGTAAGTACCAATGATCGATGAGAGTACCCCGATTCCACGGACAAGCAGCGGGAAGATGATCCACGATAGTTCGTGGGTAGACATGAACAATACCACACCCAGGATCAACGTTGAGACGATGGTCACTTCGTACGACTCGAAGATGTCGGCAGCCATACCGGCGCAATCGCCTACGTTGTCGCCCACAAGGTCAGCGATAACGGCAGCATTCCGTTCATCATCTTCAGGCAGACCGGCTTCTACTTTTCCCACGAGGTCGGCGCCAACATCGGCTGCCTTGGTGTAGATTCCACCACCAACCCGCATGAACAGGGCCAGAAGGGTTCCGCCGAAACCAAAACCAAGCAAGGTATCAGGAGAAGCAACACCAAAAACCATGAAGATCAAGGTACCTCCGAGAAGGCCCAAACCATCCGTCAACATACCCGTTACAGTTCCGGCGCGATAGGCAATTTTCAATGCCTCACTGAAGCTGCGGCGCGAGGCAGAAGCCACACGCACATTGGCCTGAACGGCCATCCGCATGCCAAACTGACCCACCATCAGCGAGAAGACGGCACCCATCACGAAGGCCATGGCACGGCCAAAACCGATGATCAACTTCAGCGATTCTTCAGAATAACCTGCAAAGCGAAGTTTGGATGATTCAGTAGGCGGAACAATATAAACCGACAAGAACAATACGATGGTAAAGACGAAAATAAGCGGAATGATGGTTTTCAACTGCCTTTTCAAATAGGCATTGGCACCTTCGCTGATGGCGCCCCATACTTCCTGCATCTTGGGTGTTCCTGTGTCGCAGGCCATTACCTGCTTTCTAAGCAGCAAGGCATATCCCAATCCGAAGAAAGCGATTACCAAAACACTCCAAATTGCGATCACTTCAAAGGAACTCGCACCTGGTAAACTAATCATAAGAGTCTATTTTAAGTTGTTTGATTTTTACAATGTGGCTAAAAAATCGTAGTTCAGCTCCTCCAGTTCAGACATCGAAGGATAACGGTAATAGATCATGTCATCTGCCGAACCAACATAGAAACCGGAGGCTACAGTTCTGTAAAGCAGTGATCCGTTGTAAGAACGAACCACCGTCTTCATCCTCTTTTCGTAGCCAGCGAGGGCCAACAGGCAATCGCGCAAGTGCCGAACGTGGGTATAGGGCAGGTGTTCTGCCGAACCGGTAGCAGGATTGGTGGCCAATTCTCCCAATTTCATCTCTACAAAAAAGAGTTTAGGCAATTTAAACTGGCGCGATCCGTCTGTCAACGCCTTCATAAAAGCAGCCGGACAATAATCGCTTACTACTTTCGGAGACACGGGGCACAGCTCCTGGTACAAATGAAGCGTCTCCTTTTCTTCGCATGACCTGTCGTAGGGAGTCGGCTTCAATTCGAGGACGATGCCATTCTCGGTGGTGAGGTAAAGATTCTTCAGCGCTTTCAGCGGGATAGTTTCCAGCACACGGTACACTGACAGGTAAACCGAATGCTTGGGCGTACCTTCCGGATGCCGCACACAGTTCTTTTCAATGTAATTCATGTCAACCAGATCCTTGACCTGCTCAAGGTCTACTTCAAAAAAGATCATCTGGCCCTTGTTGCTTTTCTTTGTTCCCGTGGCCATGTATTCCCCAAACTCGGCAGGGGGTAGCATCGAAGCAATCAATGCTTCAGGGGTAACGGATAAATAGAGGTATTTACTCATAATAGAAGCGGTTAAATAATACTGTTAATACAAATTTTTCCAGATACAACGGAAAGAATCCTCAAAATCGCCCAAAAATTGCAAATATGTAACAATGTAACTATATTGTGAGTCTGAACAATTCACGATCAGCCATATAGCATTCTAGTTTGGCGATCCAATATTAGAAATTTTCAGCCTTTGGCGCACCAAGAATGGCTCCGTGTACGCACACAATTTACAAAATCTTAACATTGGGAAAAGAAAAAAATGAGATATGAGTTATGAGATATGAGTTATGAGATATGAGTTATGAGATATGAGT
>CAZGSQ010000103.1:0-13915 GCA_964528535.1 uncultured Tangfeifania sp.
CCTTCAACATCTCCACCACGGCCGCTTTCGTGGTGGCCGGTGCCGGATACAAAGTAGCCAAGCATGGCAATTACGGCGCAACTTCTGTGAGCGGTGCCTCCAATGTGATGGAACACCATGGCGTGAAGTTCACCACCAACATCGAAAAATTGCGTCGTTCCATTGGCGAAACGAACATGGCCTACCTCCATGCCCCGATCTTCAATCCGGCACTAAAGGCAGTGGCAGGTGTCAGAAAAAGCCTGGGGGTACGCAGCTTCTTCAACATGCTCGGTCCGCTGGTCAATCCGGCCATGCCGCGCAAACAGCTGCTTGGCGTCTACAACCTTCCGCTTTTAAGGCTCTACAGCTACTCCTTCCAGCATCATGGCAACCGCTTCGCGGTAGTGCACAGCCTCGACGGATACGACGAGATCTCACTCACCGACTCCTTCAAGGTGATTACCGGCACACACGAACATATTTACACTCCTGAAGAGATTGGCCTGACACGCACCCGCGAGACCGACCTCTTTGGCGGAAATACGGTGGAGGAGGCTTCTGCGATTTTTGACAGCGTTCTCTGTAGTTCGGCCACTTCGGCTCAGACCGACTGCGTGTTGGCCAACGCGGCTTTTGCCATTAGGGTCATCTGTCCGGAGAAAGAGATCGCTGCCTGCCTCAACGAGGCAAGGGAATCGCTTGTCAGTGGGAAAGCAAAGGAAAAATTGGTAAGATTTGTGGAATTGAACTCATGAAAGACATACTCCAAAAGATTATCGCCCACAAACACATCGAAGTGGCAATGCAGAAAAAACGCATTCCGCAACAACAACTGGAATCGCATCTTTCTGCGGCACCAAATTTGCCTGACCGTTCCATGCGGGCGGCACTGGAAACCTCTCCTACCGGGATAATTGCCGAATTCAAACGCCGCTCCCCCTCCAAAGGATGGATCTTTCCGGATGCAACAGTGGAGGTGGTGGTTCCTGCCTACGAAAAAGCCGGTGCCTCTGCCTGCTCCATCCTGACTGATTCCCATTTTTTTGGAGGTTTGCTTGAAGATCTTGTCACTGCAAGGAAACTGGTTGATATGCCGCTGCTCCGCAAGGAGTTCATCATTGATCCCTACCAGCTCATCGAGGCAAGGGTCGCTGGTGCCGATGCCATCCTTTTGATAGCTGCTGTGCTCACCCCTGCATTGTGTCTCACCCTTGCACAAACAGCACGGGCGTTGCATCTGGAAGTCCTGCTCGAAATACACGACGAGACAGAGCTTGGTCATGTCAACCCTTACATCGATCTGCTCGGCATCAACAACCGCAACCTTGGCACATTCCATACCACCCTCGACCACTCCTTCAACCTTGCCTCGAAGATGCGAGAGGCAAACAGCAATGTTCTTTTGGTCTCGGAAAGCGGTATCTCCTTGCCCTCCACATTGGTCGAACTTCGCCAAAAAGGCTTCCGCGGATTTCTTATCGGCGAAACATTTATGCGGGGCGGAACCCCCGGCGAAACACTTTCCAACTTCATCAAAGGAATTCACCATGCTGGTTAAAGTATGCGGACTCCGCGATCCCGAAAACATTCGGCAAGTGGCTGCCATTCCCGGCGTCGACATGGTGGGACTGATCTTCTATCCTTCCTCACCACGCTTTGTCGATTCTGAAGCAACCGCACTGTCCGTCGCTTCCCTGACTACCGTGAAAACGGCAGGCGTCTTTGTAAATGAAGAAAAGAAAGTGATCGTTCGAAAATGTCTCCAATACCAACTCGGATGCATCCAGCTTCATGGCAATGAACAACCTGAATACCTGGCCAAACTCAGGTCGATGCTGCCTGCCGGTATCAAAATAATCAAGGCCTGCTCCATCAAAACTGAAGAAGACATTCTACAAACTTCCGGGTACGAAGAACACTGTGAATACCTCCTATTCGATACATCCACAACCGGCTACGGGGGTTCTGGCCGCACCTTCGACTGGAACATACTCCAATATTACTCCGGTGAGACCCCCTTCCTGCTGAGCGGAGGGATCGGTCCCGAAAGTATCACCGCACTGCATCGTTTCCAGCACCGCAAGTGGGCCGGGATTGACCTGAACAGTCGCTTCGAAACGGCTCCCGGCATCAAGAATACCGGAATACTGACTACTTTTGTACAAAAAATCAAATCCGACACCCCATGAACCGTTTGACCTACCTGTTCCAAAATCAGACACACAAGATTCTCTCCGTTTACTTCACAGCGGGATATCCAAAACTCACGGATACAGTGCCAATTTTACAAGCCCTCGAAAGGCAGGGGGTCGACCTGGCAGAGGTGGGCATTCCCTTCAGTGATCCAATGGCGGATGGTCCTGTGATCCAGCAATCGGCAGGTGAAGCGCTGCACAATGGCATGTCGTTAAGGCTCCTCTTCGAACAGATGAAGGAGGTTCGCACTACCGTGAAGATGCCACTGGTGATGATGGGTTACCTCAACCCGATCATGCAATATGGTTTTGAGAAATTTTGCCAATCCTGTGCTGGAGTTGGCATGGATGGGATGATCATTCCCGACCTTCCTTTCGCCGACTACCTGGCCCACTACAAGGAGATTGCCGATCGCTACGACCTGAAGATGATCATGTTGGTCTCACCCGAGACAGAGGAGGAGCGCATCCGCCTGATCGACGAAAATACTACAGGCTTTATCTACCTCGTTTCGAGTGCCTCCACCACCGGTGCGCAGCAATCGTTCGACGACAGCAAACAGGCCTATTTCACTCGGGTGGCAGGCATGAAGCTGCGTAATCCGCTGCTGGTCGGCTTCGGCATCAGCAACAAAGAGACCCTCGAAGCCGCCTCTGCAAATACCAATGGTGCCATCGTGGGAAGCAAGTTCATCCAGCTGCTGGGCGAATGTTCCACCCCAGGGGAGGCAGTAACGGAACTGTTGCAGACATTGATGAATTAAGAATTACAGATTACAAATTAAAATTTCCCGGAGGTTTGATGCCTCCTTAGGTATTTCAATTCAGATTATTCCATGCAAGAGTCAGCCGGTGCCCATTATACTTCGAAAATCTCTGCCCTCGAAACCGAGTTAAAATCCATCCGGAGGGTGCTCTCCCGCCTCTACCTGTTGCGGTTGATCGCCTTTCTGACCTTTGTCACCCTGCTGGTTCTCTTTATCCGGTCAAATACCGCTTCCTTTTTCCTACTTCTCTCCCTCATGTCCCTCGCCGCCTTCCTTCTGGCCATCAAACTCGATTTGAAATACGCCTTCCTCGAAAAATATACCGCCAACCAACTTCTGCTATGCCGTAACGAGCTGAAGATCCTCGACCACCAGTATGCCAACCGAGAAACAGGGATCGCATTTCATTCCCTGAATCCCCATCTTGCCGCCGATTTCGACCTCTTTGGCCCTGGTTCCCTCTTCCAATACCTCAACCGCTGTTCCACCTTGGGAGGAAAACAGAAACTTGCCGAAGGACTCTGTCAGTCAAGGCAGGAAAGAACCATTGTAGAAGAAAAACAGCAGGCCATCCGTGAACTCGCAGACAAGAACGAGTTCGCTCTTGATTTTCAAGCCCAAGGGATGTTCATCAAGGAGAAAGGCAACGAGATGGGTAGCCTTCAGGAATGGCTGGATCAAACAGATGAAAAAAACAAACTTCTGCCGTTCCTGTGCTTGCTGATCCCGTTGCTGAATCTTTCCTGGCTTGTGCTGGTCATCATGGGTGTCTTCTCCTTTAACTCGCTTGTGATGCCCATCCTGGCAAGTCTCTCCATCGTTGGGTTTAACCTGAAGAAGGTGAACAGGGCGCACCATCTGCTGGGCAGAACTACCGGGACATTGAAGAGTTATACTGCGGTGATCCGGATGATGGAGGCGGAACCATTCAAGTCCGGCTATCTCTCTCGGCTCCTGAGCCGGCTCTCCTACCAGGGCATCAAAGCCGGCGACGCGCTCACCTCCCTGTTCAAACTCCTTAATGCTTTCGATTTCAGGCTCAATGTGCCGGTAGCCCTGCTCCTGAATGCCTTCTTGTTGTACGACATTCAGATCTGGCTGCGACTCGGCAAATGGAAAGCACAACACAAAGAACAGGTAAACGGTTGGTTTGAGGCACTCTCCAAACTCGAAGCCCTAGTGAGCCTCTCTGTCTATGCTTTCAACAACAGTGAGACGGTATCGTACCCGGAAGTCGCAGAAGATCTGTTCACATTCGAGGCAACAGAGATGGGACATCCGCTCCTCCACCCATCCTACAGGGTCTGCAACAGCTTCGGCCTCGCCGGTACACCACGCGTGATGATTGTCACTGGCGCCAACATGGCAGGCAAAAGCACCTTCCTGCGCACCCTCTCCGTCAACCTCATATTGGCGATGAACGGCGCCCCAGTCTGTGCGAAGGCATTCAGATTCACCCCCTGCGACATCCTCTCCAGCATCAAGATCCAGGATTCCCTCTCCAACAACGAATCCTATTTCTATGCCGAGCTTGTGCGGATCAAGGAGATCATCGACCATGTACAGGCGAATCGCCTTACGCTGGTCGTGCTCGACGAAATCCTGCGAGGCACCAACACCCGCGACAAACAGACAGGTTCGCGCGGACTCCTTGAAAAACTGATCTCTCTCGATGCAGTCGTACTCGTCGCCACCCACGACCTCACCCTGGGTGAACTCGCGACGAGCTACCCTGATGTTGTGACCAACAACTGCTTCGAGGTAGAACTCACCAACGACCAATTGATTTTCGACTACAAACTCAAAAACGGCATCAGCCAGAAACTGAATGCGAGCTTTTTGATGAGGAAGATGGGGATTATTAAGTAATGAGATGAAAATAAAAAGTGATATGTTAACAATTGGTTACCTTATGTGAATGCGAATTTGTTAATTTGATTTTTATTTACATTTACAACAAACCAAGGGATCTAAAAAAATACATTTTACTCATTTACTTTACAATCTGATTTTATGAAAAAAATTCTGCTAACTATTTGCACAATCGTTTTTACCATCACAACGCTCTCAGCACAAAGGGACTCACTTGCCAACAAGCCTATGATTAAACTTGAAAAAACCACCTACGACTACGGTACAATTGCCAAAGGTGGGATTGGAGTAGCCCAGATCTCATTTACCAACGAAGGTATTGAACCTCTCGTAGTAAACAGTGTGCAAAGAACGTCAGGCAATATGTCGACAGATTGGATAAAAGAACCCATTGGAAAAGGCAAAAAGGGATGGATAAAAATTACCTTCAATGCCCTTCCAAGTGTTCCGGTTGGCCCCTTCACTAAAACAGTGTTTGTCAATTCAAATTCAAAAACACCGAGTGTTGCTATCGTCTTTAAAGGTACGGTATTGCCTGCCAAACCTTGAAGATCTTCAAGACCATCAAGATTTCCGTTTCGGGTATCTTGACTATTTTCTCCCTCTTCTCACTTTTTAATTTCAACTTTTCACTTTTCATTTTTCATTTGCTCCATCTCCACCCCGACCCTTAAAAATTTACCCTTTGTCACAGCTAATGCCATGGTCTGTTTTTGGTAACCGGATTTGGCGATGGCAAGCAAATAGTTACCACTTTCAAGCGATTTAATTTTGAGGCTACCTTTGGCAGCACTCTTTTTAAAAAGGATCGTGCGATCGGGTCGATTGGAAAGTGCCACTGTGCACAAAGCCCCCTGGATCTTCTTGCCGTTCACCTTGTCCACCACGCTAACGATTAGTTGGAGTCGACGTCCGGCATGGTCCACAATCAAACGTGCATTCCGGTAACCTGAATAGAAATCAGGCCGGTTCAACTTGACAATCCCTGCAAGGAGATCAAACTTCACAAGTAACTCACCTACAGCTTTGAAATGCGATGCAAGATCTTTGGTGGCGAGTTTCTTGCCGATGATGCCCATACGTGGTTCGGCAATAGCCCCGACAAAAGCTTTCAGGGCTGTATCCAATTCATCCAAATTCTGCCGATTGAGTCCGTAAGGTGCTGTTTGGGATAGCTGCCGGCTACCTTTGTCGAGGAGAATCTTACAAAATGCAACCAGTTTCTCTTCAGGCATCCGCAAAAGGCTCGTATCACTGGTCTTGATTTCACAAAGCAACACCACATTTCCACTTAGGGCGGCACAGGCGGCCAGCTTCCGCGAAACATCGGAACTTAACCGGATTAAATGCTCTTTCAACTGCTTCTTGTTGGCTCCTGCACCTTGTCTGTGGATGATTTGAAGTTGCGAAGCCGAATGAATCTCGTCCAATAGCACATGGAGTGACTGGACCAGGAGTTCGAGGTTGGGTATGGTTCTTGTTACTTCCATGTTGCTTGTAAAGAACTCACGAAGTACCAATAACATGGATAGTCTGGACAGTTGTCTGAGTGTCATGTCAAATAGTTTTAGGTTAAACATTCGAAATCACAATCTCCAATCGCGAAACTTAAAGTTACCCAATTTCTGCGACATATCCAATTGCCTGAATATTAAACTATATGACCAATGTAATCAGGTATAACAAATTTGATTCAAGATGTCATTGCAATGAGCCAGTGTATGCTGATAATTTTGTCATGTATCTGACCTAAAAGGCAATGTTAATATTACCAGTTTGATGGTCTGTCTTCATTGTTTTAATGTCTGTTGAGGATGTTGTAAGGTATCCTAACAATGTTCCCTGAATGACTTCCCTACAGTTATTGGCGACAATATTTTCGAATGGCCTCAGCCGCCTCCTTGCTGGATCCCAAGGCCATAGATTGGTGCCAATCGTCACATGCACCCGAAATGTTGTTCATCGCTAACTTGATGTTCCCGCGCAGATAATAATTGGTGATGTCATCGGGCTTGAGTCGTATTGCATGGGAAATATCATCGATGGCACCCTTGTAATCTTTTAAGATGAATTTCACATAGCCACTGCTTGTATAAAACGAAGCATCATTCGGATTCAATTCAATGGCCGACCGTATGTCTTTTAAAGCACCCTGCAGGTCATTTGATCCGAGTTTTAGGACGGCCCTGTTGTTATAGGCTTCCGACAAAGAAGGATTTAAGGAGATGGCCTTGTTAAAATTATTCAATGCCAGTTCAGCATTTCCTGTACGCTGGTAAATGGAACCTCTGTTGTTGTAAGCCACAGCAACAGTCGAGTCAAGTTGGAGTACCTGGTCGAGATCCTTCAATGCATCGGCATTATTTCCCAACCTTCCCAGCAAATCTGCTCTTTCAGTCAAGGCTACCACATAGGTTGGTTTTAGTTCCAGCGACCTGTTGAAATCTTTTAGTCCACCCTTTAAATCACCATTTTCCATTCTAATCTTACCCCTCAGAAAGTGCGAAAGAAAAGCGTCAGGATATTTTTCGATGACATCGGTAAAAAGCACGTCTCCATCTTTCCACACACTGATTCTGGCACTTGTCTGCACAGCAAACATGATAAGGAACAATGAAAACACTACTGCAGCAATTTTTCTGACACTTTGTCTTTGAATGCCCGAGAACCATTGTCCAAAAATGAAAAATAATCCGACATAAGAGACATAAGTATAGCGCTCGGATACAATGGCATTTCCTACCTGAACTATTTGTAGCATGACCGATATGACCACCAAAAAGAAGAAAATACCAAACAACATATCTTTTCTCAATGCACTACGTCTGACAATCAACCAGACCAGTATGAACAGAAACAGACTGGAAGCATAATAAGTCCAGGGCAGACCATTTGCCGACATTTCCGGAAAATGCATGGCAGACAAGCCAAAAGGGAATAGTACTTTGAAGATGTACGAGGAGACTGCATACGAAAAAATAAATATCTTATCTGTAAAACTGTTCGACAAATGAATGGCATTCTCCAGTCCAATCACCTTCTGCGACATAATTGCCAGAATTCCGAATATAACAGAGAGCATGAAAAAGGGTCCCTTTTCCAGCAACGACCTAAGATTTATTTTTCTTCCAGTGTAAACATCTATGACGATAAGCAGCACAGGCAGGGTAACAGCTGCTGATTTAGAAAATAGCGAACAAAGGAACAACAGAAGTGTTGTCAGGTAATATTTCAGGGAGTCTGTTGATTTGATGTATTTCAAATAGTACAACAAGGACAACAGATAAAACGATGTGTACAACACATCTTTCAATTCAGACACCCACGCAACTGATTCAACATGCATTGGATGGATGGCGAAAAGCATGGCAACAAGGATGGCTGTCACCCTATTCCCATTCAGATTTTCTATCAATTTTAATACCAACCAGGTGTTCAAAATATGCAGCAAAACACTTAAAGCATGATAAGGCATAGGATTCAAACCAAACAATTTATACTCCAGCAGGTACACCAAAGTGGTAAATGGATGGTAATTACTTGAGTAGAAAGAAGAAAATATTGCTTTAATGCCATGAAAGCTAAAATCCCTTGTAAAGGTGTTTTTTACAACATAATCGTTGTCATCCAATCCCACAAAACCGTTGTGGATAGCTTTAAAATAAATCAAGGCAGTAAAAACCAAAAGGGCAACAGGTGCCCATTTGTAAATTCCGGAATATGCATCCTTTTTCACCAGCGGTTTGCCAGTTGATACACTATTTGGCTTTGATGGAATATTTATCCTTTTTGATCCTGACATGGGATACAGATTTTTGAGGAATCAAAGATAAATAATTAGGCGCAGCTTCAGCAATATTTTATCTTGCAATAGCCTTGATCATCCCTCTGAACATCACCAGATGAATAGGCAACAGCAACCACCAGTAGAGGCGGCCACTCAACCCTTTGGGCATGAAAGTGGCGGTTTGGGTGACATAAAAACCATCTTCCACAAGCTCTATTTTGAATTCGAGCCAAGCTTCTCCCGGCACCTTCATCTCGGCAAAAAGAAGCAGCCTTTTGCGCTCCCGATCTGCAATGAGCACCCGCCAAAAATCGAGTGCATCGCCTGGATTAAGCTCTGTGGCATTTCGCCGACCTCTTCGCAAGCCAACTCCACCGGCCATTTTGTCGATCACTCCTCTCACATTCCAGATCCAGTTGGCAAAATACCATCCCGTATCGCCTCCAATGGCGAAAACCTTGTTCAAAACCTTGTCAGGATCATTCGTTATCCTGACACTTCGCTTGTCGTGAAAAATACCGAATACCGGCACATCAAGGTATTCGAAAAGCGGATTGCCCTTCTTCATAGAGACGGCATCCGTCCAACTGGAGGCCACCGTATCAAGGTTGATACGCTCCAAGGCCCTTCTACATGCTTCACGGTAAGTAAGTGGTTCGATGCCTAGCATCTGCTGCAACCGGTTGTCCTTGCAAACAACCTCCACTTTCATGCTGTCAACGAGATTGACGGCGAGGTAGTAAGAGGTGGAAGTGACAAAATAGAGCCAATAGGAAGACATCCTTGGACTAAAAAAAGGAATGACGCCAATCCTTCTTTTCAATCCACGAACTTCGGCATATTGAAGCAACATCTCCTTGTAAGTCAATACCTCGGGTCCACCGATGTCGAAAGTACCCTCGTAGGTCTCTTGCTTCAACATGCAACCTGTCAGGTACTTCAGCACATCCGCCACGCCAAGTGGCTGGCACAGGGTTTTGACCCAGGCCGGAGCGACCACCATTGGGAGCAGTTCCATCAAATCACGAATGATTTCGAACGAGGCACTGCCACTGCCAACGATGATACCTGCCCGCAAAACAGTGAGATTTTTGCCCGACTTCCGGAGTATTTCCTCCACATTTTTCCTCGACTGGAGATGTTTTGAAAGTTTCTCCGAATTGGAGATGCCACTAAGGTAGATGATCTGTTTGCAATTGGTTTTACCAATAAAACTGGCAAAATTACTTGCCGATAATGCCTCTTCCTCCATAAATTGGCCAATGGATGAAGACATGGAGTGTACCAGGTAAAATGCTACATCGATATCAAGGGATTGAAGATGTTCGGGGATGGGCTTCAGGAGATCAATCTCATGGCCGCTTACGATGGCATTGGAATTGGGGGGCACAACCATCCTACCGAGACTCCTGACAAAGCAAGTTACTTCGTGCCCGTTTCCTGAAAGATTCTGAAGCAGCCTCTTACCAATATAACCGGTACTACCGGTGAGTAAAATCTTCATTCCAACAAAAAAAAGAGAGGTATGAGTTATAAGTTATAAGTCATGTTGTTAGTCATAACATATAACTCATACCTCATAACGCTACTCGTAAAGTACCTTGTGGCACTCTGAACAGAAGCTGGTTTTCCATGCGCCCTTGATTTCAACAGGGTGAACAAACTCAAGCGCTTTATCTGTAGAACTTGTCGTGATACTCCCGGTTGGTCCCTGGTTGACTATGACGTGGCAAAGATTGCAATCGCGCGAGATGGTCTCACCTTTTTCGGTCTTGTGCCTGTCGGAGTGACACCTGAAGCAGCCATCCGATTCAAGGTGACCGATGTGGTTCAGGTATCGTGTAGCATCAGCGCGCATAAACGGGAAAGCATTGTTTTTGTATTCGGCTTGAATGGTCGCGATGGCAGCCGTAATTCGTGCCGACTCTTTGGTATAAATTTCAGGATATTTCTCCTTGTAAAAACCCACTATGGTCTGGTTGATCATGTTCATGGCAGAATCCATGCTGGTATAAGAAATCTTCAAAGCCTCCATGGCAGCTTTTTTGATGTAGGGAATATCTTTCGGAATCTGTCCCGATACCATGGCATTGTTGATGTAAAAGGTAGGAGATCTGTAAAGGTGAGACGGCCTGTTGTGGCAGTCCATGCAATCCATGGTACGTGCAGGAATGGAATCAAGTCCTTTCTTGTCGATGGGATTTTCAGTATCCATGAAGGTCTTTACTTCGCCGGTCTTGGTATTGGTCATCCTTACCCATGGAATACTCTCCCTGTCCTTGCTGGTGGAGACGTATTCAATCTTGATGTTTTTGTTGATGTGCCAGTGAATCCCGGCTTCCAGACCCTGGGCACTGTATTCAGGACCAAGTTTCATCATCAGCGAGTTGTTCCATTCAGTGCTGACCGAATCGGTCATGTAGGAACGAATATTAATCAATTTTCTGGAGTAGAATTTCTCGGGCCAATGGCATTTTTCGCATGTTTCTCTCGCCGGTCGCAGGTTGTGCAAGGGTGTTTCAATCGGACGGGCAAACTTTTTAAAGGTAACAGAATAGACCTGGTACAGACCTGAAAGTTTGGATTTCATGTACCAGCTGGCTCCTTCACCGACATGACATTCCACGCAAGCCACCCTTGCATGTGGAGAATGTTGGTAGGAGACATATTCAGGTTCCATCACCTGGTGACAGAGTTTTCCGCAAAACTCAACAGATTCTGTATACCTGAATGCCTGGTAGCTGCCCATGGCCGATATCACCAATAGTACAACAGTTATGGCAGAGATGGTAAAAAAACCGGATCTGAATTTCGAATCATTCAGGTTGAAAACCGGCCAGGCACCCTGTTCCTCGGTACCAACATCTTTTTTTCGGATTTTAAGAACAATACCCAATGGAATCATCAGCAAACCGATGACCAAAAACATCGGAACAATAATATAGACATACAGTCCAAGATAAGTATTGCTCTTTTCTGAGAAAATAGAAAAGAGGAACAGTACCAGTATGACGAGCAGACTGTTGGCAGCAATAGCTACCCCTGCAAGACTCATCCAGTTGTAAAAATTTTTTGGTGGCTTCATTTGATTATAAGCTAGTTATTTTATTCATGTTGGCGTTCAAAGAAGGCTAATGCCCGGCAAATCAAGATCTCTTTAACCAGTCAATCTGCCTAAAACCGTCAGCTATCTCTCTGATTTCAGCCAAAATTATAGCTTTTCATCTAAATATATAGATGCGTCATGCTAAAAAGATTCATTCTCAATAAGTAGGGGACTTGGGGACTGGAACTGTGAGACGAGGGGTAGAAGGGGAGTCAATATCAGAAGAGTCCAAAAGTATCAGACACAACAGCTAATATTTTGTCCATTTTTTGTTTGCGAATTTTTACGATTTTTGCAACAAAGACGATTGATCCATGAACGACATAACGAATCTGAAAGACATTCACCTTCTGGTAGATAATTTTTATGCCAAAGTGAGAAAAGACGAAACCATCGGTTTCTTTTTTAACGACCGGTTGGAGGGAAAATGGGATGCACACCACAAGAAACTTTACCGCTTCTGGCATACGGTTCTGCTCAGACGACCCGATTACTTCGGCAATCCGGTTCCCATCCACTTCAACATGAAATTAAAGAAAGAGCATTTCGACCATTGGCTGAAGGTGTGGTGCTCGACAGTGGATGAAATGTATTCAGGAACCATCGCCGAAAGGGCCAAATTCAGAGGCAAAACGATGGCCAACGCATTTTACAGCAAGATCAGGAAAGAAGATATGAGATATGAGATATGAGATATGAGTTATGAGATATGAGATATGAGTTAGGAGTTAGGAGATAGGGGATCAATACATTAGCAAGTCAGGAGATTAGAGTATCTCCTCTTTATCAAGGTAGTAGAAATACAATTTTTCGATGGCGGTGCGGATGGCCTGGTTGATGGGCATCTGCGGGACAGCAAGATCAGGATCAATGGCAAGCAATCGCATGAAATAATTGCTGAAAACAGGCATCTCATCGGGATGCAACAAGGCCAACTCCCCGGCTTTTGCCACTGCCTCAACTTGTGTCCGTTTCATGATTTTACAAGTGACCAGAACCGGCAAATTCTCCCTGTTTAACCTGAATCCAAATCCGAACAATCTGCAGATTAATCCCCTGTGTTCGTAATATTGACAACCCCACTCCCCTCTTTCCATGGCGTTGGGGTCGAAACAGGCACACACCGACGAATTGGGACGATCAAGCGTCTCAAGAAATTCATTGACTTTCCCTGTTTTGTAAAGCCAGGCAGCAAGTGGCATAAATTCGATGGGTGAGGCTTCAATGTCCTCCTTACGGCAGCAGATACCACAGAAATCAGGGCATTTTAATCCGTTTTGACTCGCAGATTGCCTCAAATGTTCATCCAACTCCTGAAACACCTTTTCGACCTCCTCTATGATCCATGATTGTCTCATCCGGTAGTCAAATTAATGAAAGAAGATATATCCAATGAAGATGGCTGCCACGAGTCCGACGAAATCGGCAAAGAGGGCGCAAGCGAGAGCATGGCGTGTCTTCTTGATTCCAACAGCGCCAAAATAGACGGCAAGAATGAAGAAAGTGGTATCTGCCACCCCCTGAACAGTGCAGCTTAGTCGTCCGATGAAGGAGTCGGCTCCATAAGTTCGCATGGCATCTATCATCATCCCGCGCGAACCGCTTCCGCTAAGCGGCTTCATCAAGGCCGTTGGCAAGGCTGCGACGAACTCTGAATTGATACCCATCGAGTCGAAGATCCATTTGATACCTGCCACAAAAAAATCCATGGCTCCCGATGCCCTGAAAATACCAATCGCAACCAGTATGGCCACCAGATAGGGGATGATCCTGACGGCAGTGTTAAAACCCTCCTTGGCACCGTCGATAAAAGTTTCGTAAACATTGATTTTGCTTCGTATGCCGAGCACTATGAAGAACATGATGATCGAGAAGAGCACCAGGTTACTGGCAACCTTCGAGAAAAGGGCAATTTGCTCCTGCGACATGCGGCTCATGGAGAGGATGAGCGACCCCACAAGCAGCAATGTTCCTAAGAGATAGGCCAGGACAGTCTTGTCAAGCAAGTTTATTTTCTGTACAATGGAGACCGTAATCAACCCGGTCATGTTGGCAAAAAAAGTGGCGAACAAAATTGGGATGAAGATATCTGACGGATCGGCGGCGCCCATCTGAGCCCTGTAAACCATGATGGAGATGGGAATCAGGGTCATGCCGGATGCATTCAAGACCAGAAACATGATCTGGGCATTGGAAGCAACCTCCT
>CAZGSQ010000104.1:0-13791 GCA_964528535.1 uncultured Tangfeifania sp.
GCTCTTCCGATCTGGACATCCGGATTAGTCGGCTCCAGCTCTTCCAGTTGTTTCAGGAGCAGAATGGCCTTTGGAAGTTTGAGCTGTGAAAGGTAAATATGTGCTTTCTTAATTTTGACAATCATGGAGTTGGGATGCTGCCGGAGTGCTATTTCACAGGCCTGTAAAGCATTCGAAAATTGGCTTTTGTCGATGTATTGATCGGCGATAAACTCAAAGTCAGCCACATCAAAGAATTCGGTCCTCTGTTCAGTCAGCATCTGTTTGTAACGCTTCAAAACTGCGGCAAATTCTTTGTTATCGAAATTATCCCCGGATTCTTCCCACATCATCTTGAATGTCTTAAAATCGGTACAAAGTTAATAAAATTGGCTTAAAGAGGCTGATGTTCTGCTCTTAAAAGATCGTTTACTGTCTTTACAGGGTTGAAAGTAACTGGTGGAACTTCCACGAAAATGGTGATCCAGTCAGACATGGCTCCATTCCAAAGTCCCGGAAGTTCTTGTGCCTTAAGAGGTTTGCCATCTTTCGATTTGTAAGAGATAAATCCTGTCTCCGGATCCCTGAAATCGGGCAGATGGAATTTTTCTCCTTTGTAATTTCTGACGCCGCACACAAGATCCACAGGGTTGAAGTGGGTCGCGTGCGATGCGATGAGCGCCTGGACAGGATCTTTCAGATCGATCTGACTGCTTTCCACCACCTGCAGCGTAGTGGTACCATCAGGCTGGATCGCCCAAAAAGGCCCGCCACCGGGCTCTCCTTCGTTTTTGACCATCCCGCACACCCGGATCGGCCTGTTTAGTTTTGTCTTAAGGTATTTGATTTTGGCTTCAGCATCTGTCAGCGGGAGATTCCCGGTAGGAGTTGTTGATAACTCTTTGGCTAAAAATTGAAGGATGGCGTCAACTTCTGAATCTGAAACTTGGGATGCATCTTCGAGTAGTAAAAGGTAATTAAAAATCTGTTGCTGCAGGTTGAGTAACAAGCCTGCAATGGCTTTTTTGTAGCGGATGGTCTCCTCCTTGAGCCTGTCGGGAACCACGTTGTCGATGTTTTTGACGAAGACGAGATCTGCCTGAAGGTCGTTCAAATTTTCCAGCAAGGCCCCATGACCACCAGGCCGGAAGAGCAATTTCTCTTCCGAAGTACGGAAAGGTGCGTTGTTTTCGTCTACCGCGATGGTGTCTGTCGAAGGTTTTTGTTCTGAGTAAGAGATGTTGTACCTGACTTCGTATCTTTTTTCGAGTTCCGAAGCGGACGTTTCACATTTTCGTTTGAACAAGGGGAGATGTTCTGGCGAAACCGTAAAATGGAGTCTGACTTCGCCATGTGCATCAGTGCCATAGAGCGCTCCCTCAACAAGATGTTCTTCCGCAGGGGTGCGGCTTACTCCGGCATAGGTGTGAAAATCGAGCAATCCTTTGGGCAGAAAACCATAATTTAAACCTTCCGGGGAAAGCACAGCCTTCAGTATCTCGAGGTATTTATAGGTACCGCAAGGATGAACAAGTGTTCCGATTGACTTTGAGAGTGCAGGATAGAAAGCGAAATCTGAGAGCCTTTCGAAAAACTGACCGACGCTTTTGTGCCTGGGATTTTCAAGAAGAGCGGCAGCCTCCTGGTTGGTGGAGGCTTCTTCCTGAAAAGTAAAAAGCGATTGAAACATCCTGCTTGCGGCACCTGAAGCCGGAACAAACTTCACCGGTACAGTTCCTTTGGCCAGCTGATCCTCATAGAAGGTCACCCACTTTTCGCATTCATTCTCTGTAAGTCTTGTAATTCCAGAACCGATACCGGCTGCTTCAACGGTCTTCAGAAAGGGGAATCCTTTCTGAAAATGGGCTATCTGGTTCAGAATTTCATCGAGGTTACTGCCTCTTTCGGTGATCTGCTTTTCGTCGGTCGCTGTAAACATGGTTTTCGATATTTCGATTGGTTGAATTTAGGGAATTGAAACTCATTTCAAAAACAAATCATCTTAAATAAAGAATAATTTTATACACATTCGCGTGTTCATTAAAATCTAATGCTTCTGCTATTTTTGTCCTCAAATTAAATCCATGTCAGATAGAGAATTTCCCTGGGGAGGTACCAAGCGTTACAACGATTATTCTGCCTATTTCAGGAGAAGATTCGAAGGCCGTGTGCAGAAAATCTCGCTGGATGCAGGATTTACTTGTCCAAACAGGGATGGTTCACGTGGAACTGGCGGGTGCACCTATTGCAACAATGCCAGTTTTAATCCTGATTATTGTCGCCTGGAGCAGAATATTTCGGCTCAAATTGTCAAGGGTATCTCCTTCTTTTCAGCAAAGTATCCCACCATGCAGTACCTGGCCTATTTTCAGGCATACAGCAATACCTATGCCCCGCTTGAAGTGCTGCGTCAGGCTTACGAAGAGGCACTGCGTCATCCGGGAGTAGTCGGACTCGTTGTTGCTACCCGTCCGGATTGTCTAAGTGATGCCGTACTCGATTTGTTGTCGGAGTTCGCAGGACATTGCTATGTTTCCATTGAACTTGGCGTGGAAAGTTTTAAAGAGGAGACACTCGTGCGTATTAACCGCGGTCATACAGTCGCCGAGTCTGTTTTGGCCATTCATCGGATCGCTGAAAGGAACATCGACAATTGTATTCACCTCATCCTTGGACTTCCAGGTGAGCATGATTCAGATTTGATGCAACAAGCCATCACTATTTCCAAACTACCCGTTCAAAGCATCAAATTGCACCAAATGCAAATCCACAAAGGGACCAGGCTTGCTGTCGATTTTAAAAATAATCCTGAAGCATTTAATCTTTTCGAAGTAGAACAATATGCCGATGTGGTGGTTCGATTTCTTGAACTGCTTTCCCCCGAAATCATCGTACAGCGGTTTGTAAGTTCGGCACCAGCCGGCATGGTGATTGGTCCAAACTGGGGTTTAAAGAACTATGAATTTGTGGCGAAGGTAGAGAAATTGCTGGCTGTCAGAGATACTTGGCAGGGGAGAAATGTGGTGATTGGTAGATGAATTGAGGTGTTGATTGTTGCATGAAATACCCTTGGTTTCGGAATCTCCAACCGAGATGATTGTAATCTCAGGGCAGTAGCTTCGCTGATCTTCGATTCCATCCGGCCATTCAAAAGTAAATTATAAACAGCTGAAAGATAGCAACTTCACATCAACGAATCAACTAATCCTTACCTCAATTAATCTGTACATCAGCA
The DNA here is from genome assembly GCA_964528535.1 of uncultured Tangfeifania sp. Taxonomy (GTDB): domain Bacteria; phylum Bacteroidota; class Bacteroidia; order Bacteroidales; family Prolixibacteraceae; genus CAINVV01. The sequence goes on from CAZGSQ010000104.1 coordinate 3,215, forward strand.
CATCATCTCTTTCCCGCAGCAACCGTATACATGGTTTCAGGATCGAGATAGATGCGTGCGAGTTCCCTGATCTGTTCGGAGGTAGTAGATTTGATGGTGTGGATGATTTGATCGAAATAACCAACTTCGAGTCCGGCTTCATAAAGGGAGGAAAAGCTTTGGGAGCGGGCAAACGGACCGTCAAAGTCCTCGAGCATCCGTCCTAAAAGGAAGCTACGGAGTGGTTCGAGCTCCGATTCCGGGACCAGATCTTCGCGCAGACGCTGCATCTCAAAGAAGATTTCGCGGATGGCTTCTTCTGTCTTTTCTGACGTTACCTCTGCATGGACCATGAAAATTGCGTCTCGAACAAAGGAGACCACCGAGGCATGTATCCCGTATGTGAGCCCTTTCTCTTCGCGTAAATTGCTCATCAGCCTCGAACCAAAATAGCCTCCCAGGACGGTGGTGAGCAATTTTAAGCCGGCTGAATCGGGGTGGTGCTGGGTGGGTACCCTTTTCCCTATCGTGATGGCATTCTGATTGGCATTTTCCCGTTCTACAAACAGCGTGCGCTCCGAAGAACTGACAACCATCGGTTGGTCTTTCTTGAATGGGAAGGGTGTTCCCCATCCGGCTCCAAAATTTTGAACTATCATTTTTTGCACCTCTTCGTCCACGTCACCCGAGGCGAAAAGGGTTGCATTGGCGGAATAATAATGGCGCAGATAATGGCTTTTGGCGCCTTCGAGGGTTACATTGTCGTAAGCATCGGGTGATGAGATGGGGGCATAAGGATGACCGCCGCCCATCAGAGCCCTCAGAAAGTTCCGCTGCGCCACCAATCCAACTTTTTCGGCATCAACCAGCGCCCGCTGCTTCCTTTTTTGTCTTGTGATTTCGAATTCGTGCTCGGGAAAAGATGCGTCCCGAATGATCTCGGCCAGGAGAGGAATCAGGTGCGGCAGATGCTTTTTTAACGAGAGGAGGGAGATGTAATTGTTGTCGAAATAGGGAATGGAGCTGAGCTGAGCACCGTAGAAATCGATCCTGTCGGCAATTTGGCGGGCGCTCTTTTCGTGGGTTCCTTCGGAAATCATGGAGGCTGCCATCATGCTCTCGAGTCTGGAGCTTTCGTACCAGGTACCTCCCTTGAAACTGAAATCCAGCTTGACCACCTCCTGAGTTCCACCGTAAAGTGTAAAAAATGAGGTGCCTCCCGGCATAAGCTGATGGATTGGTTCGACAAAATCAATTTTTTCGACAGAATGTACGGGTGGGGCAATTTTTCTGAATGAGCTCATCGTTTTGAATTTGGTTGGGAGAGATAATTCAGTGTGTTTCGGTTCCCTTTGCGGAAGAGCTCCCGGGCAGTGACTTGAAGATCTTCTGCAGTGATGTTTGTGTAGAGTTCTGCCTGGCGGTTGATCTCAGAGGCATCGCCCATAATCTCGAAAGAGGCCAGCTGAATGGCTTTTTCGAGATATCCTATCTCGTTTAGCAACAGGTCTGATTCGACCCTGTTCTTGACCTTCTCCAATTCGTAGGCAGAGATAGGTGTTTCGGCTGTTGCCAGGATCTCTTCGAGCATCTTCTCTCTTGCCAGGTCAATGTTCACACCCGGAGAGGCTTTCCCGGTAGCGACAAAAAGTCCGGGCTCATTTTCTCCGGAGAGATAAGCATCGGCTTCTGTGAACAGTTTCTGTTCTTTCACCAGCTTGACTTCAAACCTGGACGAACTTCCATTCGAAAGTATATCAGAAAGAAGATCAAGGACATAGAAGTTTTTTTCTTTCCTGCTTCCCATGTGCCACGCCACATAAAAGGTATCAATGGGAACCTCCCTGAAAACAGTCAATTCCCTGTCAGTTAGCTGGAGTGGCTCGGGTTGAAGTGGATAGGGTGCAATCTGCCTGGAAGGGATATCGCCAAACCACTTCGCAGCCAGCTTGAATGCCTCTGTGGGTAAAATGTTTCCGCTGATTACCAAAACAGCATTGTTGGGGGCATAATGGTGGAAGAAAAAATCTTTCACCTCCTCCAGTGTAGCAGATGCGATGTGCTCGGGTACCAGGCCGATCGTTGGCCAGCGGTAAGGATGAACCTTGTAGGCGAGATCACGCAAAAGGTGCCAGACATCTCCGTAGGGTCTGTTGAGGTTTCGTTGTCTGAACTCCTCGATCACTACCTTCTTTTGAATATCGAGCCCTTTTTTGGAAAACTTCGGTCCTATCATTCTGTCCGATTCAAGCCACAACGCTGTTTCTATGTTGTTGGCCGGCAGGGTAATGTAATAATTGGTAAGGTCGTTGGAGGTGAAGGCATTGTTGGCCCCTCCGGCACGCTGAACAGCAGTGTCGAAGTCTGCCACCTGTGCAGATCCTGCAAAGGTCAGGTGCTCAAAAAGATGTGCAAATCCGGTCCGGTTAGGATCCTCATGTTTTGATCCCACATGGTAACCTACATTAACTGCCACAAATGGCGTGCTGCGATCCGTGTGAACGATGACAGACAGACCATTTTCCAGTGTAATTTTCTCAAATTGAATCATAAAAGACTACAATGAACCAAAAAATCCAATTGGGACCTGGATTTTCAGGTAAATATTTTGCCAAAGATAGCGATTCATTCCGGATGCAGGATTCACAAAATGCATTGAACAGGAAAAGGTTAGTAATTTTCATGAGCTTTAAATCATTTTTTTTGACACGATTGTTTTTATACAGTACAAATAACTATCAACCTGTTCTATAACATTAAAAAAATCGGAAAGAGGATTGATTTATTGGTAAACTCGCAAAATGTAAAGACCAACCGAAAGAATGATGGCTACATTGGTTTCATTCTCGGATATTTTTGCCCTATTTACTTATGAACAGAAATAATTCATCCTATTTTATTTAACAATGGAAAAATCAGAAAAACTGAAGACTGTGAAATTTTACAGTGGCGAAGTGACTCCTTTGGAGATGCACAAGGTACGCGTAGTTCAAAAACTTAACCTCTTGCCTGTTGAAGCACGCAAGGAGTCCATCTTTGGGGCCGGGTTCAATACTTTTCTTCTGATGAACAAAGATGTCTTTCTTGACATGCTCACGGATTCCGGAACCAATGCCATGAGCGACAACCAGGTGGCAGCGATGAGCGTGGCAGATGACTCCTATGCAGGTTCGGCCAGTTACACCAAACTGGAGAAGGCCATCCAGGATGTTTTCAACCAAAAATATTACTTACCGGTTCACCAGGGCCGGGCCGCAGAGCACATCATATCCAAATCGTTTGTTCAGCCGGGAAAGGTAGTCCCGATGAATTACCATTTTACCACCACCAAGGCCCACATCGAAATGTGCGGCGGAGTCGTTGAGGAAATTTATACGGATGAAGCACTAAAAACGAAAAGCGATTTCCCCTTTAAGGGAAACATGGACATCGGCAAACTTAACAAGGTGATCGAGAAGTGGGGAGCAGAGAATGTGGCCTTCATCCGCTTCGAGGCAGGCACCAACCTGATAGGAGGCCAACCATTTTCGATGAGGAACCTTCGGGAAGTTTCGGCCATTGCGAAAAAGCATGGAATTAAGCTCTTGATGGACACCAGTCTGATCAATGAAAACCTTTATTTCATCAAAATCAGGGAAGAGGGATACCAGGATGTCTCGTTGAAAGATATCATGCACGAGATGCTGAGCTATACCGATTTCTCCTATTTCTCGGGGAGAAAGGTGAGCTGTACGCGCGGAGGTGGCATCTGTACCAACGACCACAGCATCTACATGATGATGCGCGACTGGGTTCCGCTGTTTGAGGGATTCCTTACCTACGGCGGGATGAGTGTGCGTGAGATTGAGGCAATGGCCGTGGGTTTGTACGAATCGCTCGACTTTGATGTGATCAGCCATTCTCCTACCTTTATCAAATACCTGGTTGATGCGCTCGACAGGGCGGGTATTCCGGTCATTACGCCTGCCGGTGGGCTGGGCTGCCACCTCGATGCAGGACAATTTATTAGCCATGTACCTCAAAATCAATATCCTGCCGGTGCTCTTGCGGCTGCACTGTATGTGGCTTCCGGGATAAGAGGCATGGAACGCGGTACCATCTCCAGCGTCCGCGATGCCGATGGAAACGATATTTTGGCAGATGTTGAGCTGCTTCGTCTGGCCTTCCCACGAAGGGTGTTTACTTTGTCTCAGGTCAAATATGCCGAAGATCGGATCAAGTGGCTCTACGACAACCGCGCACTTATCGGTGGACTGGAATGGATAGAAGAACCACCCGTACTCCGCTTCTTCGTCGGTAAGCTGAAACCTATCGGGGATTGGGTAGACAAACTGGTGGCCAAGTTCAGGGAAGATTTCGGCGATAGTCTTTAGTACCCTGAAGTTGAATATGAATTTCAAACGCCCTGCTGACATTGGTTTGCAGGGCGTTTCCCTTTTTCAGGCGATGCAGGAAAGATATGATTTTGGAGTAGGAGAGACTCAACAATATCAAATTGGTCGAATAGAACCGACATTACCTGTATGTACTTTTTATTGCCTAAATTTGTGGTTGACGAAGGGTGGTTTTTACCCATTCAAGATCATTCAACATTTATTTTTTAACAAATTGCATCATGGAAAACAGGGATGATTTTTTTGATAAAGCCAGCAAGATGGCTGACATGGCAGAGGAAAAGGTCAAAGAGGCATTCGAAAAGGCTAAACAGAGTGAAGCCTATGCGAAAATTACCGATGCAGTGAAGCAGGTTGGAGATGCAGTCGACAAGAAGATCGAGGAGTACAAACAGAGCGACATTCCGGGGAAGGTTGAAAACTTGCGCGACAAAGCAGAATCCAAGGCCGAGACTTTTTTCGATCAGGCCAAGGCATATGGTACTATCCTTGCCAATGATGTGGAGCAAGTGATCGATAATGTCAAGGAGAAGCTGTCGGGCGACGGGAAAAAGAAAGCCTAAAGGGCCATTGTTTTGGATAAAAACCCATTTTGCCATTCAAACAACAAGACATCAGATAGCCCGCAACTTTAAACGAATTCCCTCATCGATTTCTGTATCAGCTCAATCGCTTCGTTCATCTGGGCTTCGGTAATGATGAGCGGTGGCGTGAAGCGGATGGTGTGTTCATGCGTTGGTTTGGCAAGGATGCCATTCTCTTTCATCACCACACAGAGGTCCCAGGCCTGCTTGCCGTTGACAGGATTGTTCTGGATGGCATTGAGCAAGCCTTTGCCGCGCACTTGCTGTATGAGCGGAGAGTCGAATGCTTTCATTTTTTCCCTGAAAATCAACCCCATGGAAGTGGCATTTTCCGAGAGTTTTTCTTCCAGGAGAACATTCATGGCTGCCAGGGAAACCTTTGCAGCCAATGGATTTCCACCGTAGGTAGAGCCATGCTCACCGGGACGAATGGTCAACATAATTTCATCATCGGCCAGCACACAGGAGACCGGATACATCCCGCCCGAGGCGGCTTTGCCCAATATCAGCAAATCAGGACGGACACTTTCGTGGTCGCAGGCAAGCATCTTTCCCGTTCTGCACAACCCGGTCTGCACTTCATCCGCGGCCAAAAGTACATTGTATTCCTTGCAGAGTTGTGCGGCCTTTCGCAGGTAGTTGTCTTCAGGAACATAAACGCCGGCTTCGGCCTGAATAGGCTCCACCAGGAATCCGGCAGTATACGGATGACTCAACTCTTTTTCCAAAGCTTTCAAATCGTTGTACGGAATTTTTACAAATCCAGGGGTAAATGGACCGTAATCACCAAACGAATCCGGATCGGACGACATGGAGATGATGGTAATGGTACGTCCATGAAAATTTCCATCACAGACGATGATACGGGCCATATTTTCGGGGATCCCCTTCACTTTGTAGGCCCATTTTCGGATCAGCTTAAGGGCTGTTTCGTCTCCCTCGGCTCCCGAATTCATGGGAAGAATCTTGTCGTAGCCAAAAAGTTTGGTCATGAATTCCTCCCATTCACCCAAGACATTGTTGTAGAAGGCACGTGAGGTCAATGCGAGTTTTCTGGATTGCTCAACAAGTGCACTTACAATTTTCGGATGACAATGGCCTTGGTTGACAGCAGAATAGGAAGCAAGAAAATCGAAATAGCGTTTGCCCTCCACATCCCACACAAAGACCCCTTCTCCTCTTTCCAGAACAACAGGAAGGGGGTGGTAGTTGTGGGCTCCGTACAAATCTTCTCTGGCTATATATTCTTCAGTTTTCATTTTGATGGTATGTTTTATAAAATTAAACGAAACTATATTTTTTTTTCAAAAAAATATATGATTTATGCTTGGTAGATAATTATTATATTTCTATTCAGGGGTTTTAAAGTAATGATAGATTCATGCAAAACCGACACCCCTTCCTTGTTCAGAAGCTAACCGAAACTTTCAAATTTATTCTTCTGCCTGTCAGGTAATTGGGAACTGCATGCATCTGGTTTTGGAAATCGGAAACCCAATAGTAGGAGATGGTGTTGTTCAGGTCGAAAAGATTAAATATTTCAAAGGAAACCCAGGCTGCACTGAGATTTTTTGTGAGAAAATTCATTTTCTTAGGATTCGGACTGCCTTGCAGCATCTTGGAAAATCCAATATCGACCCTCTTGTAAGCCGGCATACGGAAACTGTCCATCCACCTTTCACCTTTTGGCGGTCCAAAGGGCAATCCGCTGCCGTACAAGAGTGTAAGGTTCATCTTCACGGTAGGGTTGCCGGGAAGGTAATCCTGCAAAAAGAGGGATAAATTGAACCGTTGATCCGTTGGCCTGGGCAGGTACCCCGGATAGATGATTTTTGATGGATTTCCGTCAACTCCTTGTTGCTCATAATGATCGCCCAGGATATCCTCCGCCGTTTTCATCAGTGTTACGGAGGCCCAGGAGGTAGCCCCCGGAATAGGCTCACCGAAAATCTTCAGCTCAAGGCCGGTGGCATATCCTTTGGCTTGCTGCTCGGGGAAATATTGAACATCGAGGTTGGTGATTTTGTAGGGGATCAGATTCGAAAGTGATTTGTACCAGATTTCGGTTGAGAATTTGTATGGCCGATCATTCCACCTGAACGAATAATCCATTCCGATGAGGGTTTGAATGGATTTTTGTGCCTGTACATCACTCACCAATTGTGCACTCCTATTTTTTAACTCTTTGTAAAACGGCATCTGTTGGTAGATCCCCCACGCAGCGTGCCATTGAAACTGCTTCGACCTACCGGGAAGCCACATCAACGAAATTCGCGGACTAACAATGGTTTGCCGGTTAAAATTCCAATGCTGAAGTCGGCTTCCTATATTGAAAATGAGCAGGTTGTCGGACAGTCTGGCGGTATAGGTATCCTGGAAAAATGCACTGTACCGGAGGCTGTTGATTTGATTGTTGGCTTTAACTGTGCTGTAAAGATTCACTGTCTGGTTGTTGTATGGAAGTGAATATCCGGCCGAATCCCGCATCTCCCACTCGTTCACCAGGTCGTGGATATGCTCAGACTGGAATTTGATCCCCCACTGGAGCCTGTGGCTGTTGCTGCTGTATCTGCCTCGTTGTTCAACATTCAGAATGGAAGATTGCAGGTAATCGGCGGCATGAACCAGTGCAGAACCCACACCAAGCAGCAAGGAGCTATCAGGGCTAACAGAAGGGGATGACCCGGCGATAATTTCGTTCAGATAGTATTGACCGCGAATGTCGGATCGCTGGGTTTCATCAGCATCAAATGAACTCGCAGTAAGTTGGAGATCAAGCTTTTTATTGGGATGGTAATACGCAGTCAAGGCTCCAAAACGGTTGGTGAACAGGTCTTTCTCATGGCCATCGAAATAAATCTTCAGCCTGTAGCTTTGGCTCATGGTGCCAAAATTTGTTTCGCGCGATTCGGGGGAAAATGCGTAGGTATTGGTCGAATAATTTGCCAGTAGATTCAAAGAGAATTTGGGTGAGAAATCAAATCCCAACAAAGCTTGAAAATCAAAAAATGCCGGATCGTAGTGTCCTTTCTGGTCAAGTGTACCAAGTAAATAACGGTTGTTCCGGTAGCGGAGTCCTGTTAGGTAGGAGAACTTGTTCTTCAAGGCCCGACCTTCGAGGTGGGCCGAAGCTCCCAAGGTGCCAATTTCAGTGGATCCCTTAGATTTTCCCGGTACTTTGTAGTCAATGTCCAAAACCGAAGACATCTTGTCGCCGTAGGAGCTCTCAAATCCTCCGGAGGAAAAGCGGATGGCCGAAACAAGATCGGGATTCAGGAAACTCATTCCCTCCTGTTCTCCTCTCTTGACAAGAAACGGCCTGAATATCTCTACCCCATTCACATAGAGAAGATTTTCGTCGTAATTGCCTCCGCGTACACTGTACTGAGAAGTGAGTTCGTTGTGACTGCTGACACCGGGCAGGGTCTTGATAAGTTGCTCAATAGAACCACCGCCAGCATTTGCAAGGTTTTTTGACAAGATTGGATCAATGTTGACAGTACCCGTATTTGTGAGTCTCTTCTCTGTGACTTCCACTTCAGACAGATCAATCGAAACAGGTTTTAAAACGACAATTATCTTATTTTCAGGGTACAGGAGAAGCCTAAGGGCAAGCGTCTCGTAATTGAGCATGCTGAAGATAAGAATGGAATCTTTCAAAGGATCTATCTTCAGTTTGAAGGCTCCTTCCTGGTTGCTGTAAGTACCCTGAAGGCTGTTTTTTATGCGGATATTTACACCCGACAAAGGCTGGTGGCCTGTGCCAAGTGTGGTTCCCATCAGGAAGATTTCTTGCTTCTGACCGGCAACAGAAAAGCGAATCAGACCTACCAGACAGGTAAAGATCAGGATGCGAAGGGTCGTCATATTTCGGAGGTCAATCATCCCGATAAAAGTATTCAATTTATTGTTCAATCGGCGGGAGGTTCTCCTACGAAAATCGAGCAGAGTGTTCAAAATTGCTTATTTTCGCATTCTTATTTTATTTTCTCATGGCGCAAAAACAGAGACCTCTTACTTCGGTGCTGGTGAAACCTGCCGGACCCGATTGTAATCTTCAATGCACCTACTGTTTCTATCTCGAGAAAGAAGCGCTCTTCCCCGAAACAAAGAACCACAGGATGAGTCCAGAGACTCAGGAGGAGTTGATCCGACAGGTGATGCAACAGTCAGGCAAGGAGGTATCAATTGCCTGGCAGGGTGGCGAACCGGCCCTGATGGGTCTGGAATTCTACCAACGAGCCATTGATCTCGAGATCAAATACGGTCACGGGAAGCAGGTGGGCAATGGCTTTCAAACAAATGGGACCTTGCTCGACCGCGACTGGGCAAAGTTTTTTAAGAAATATGACTGGCTGATTGGATTGTCATTGGATGGTCCCGAACACATTCACGACAGATACCGGGTGAACAAGGGGTTGCAGAAGACCTGGAGCGTGGTGGAGGAGAAGGCCAAAATGCTGTTGGAGGAGGGTGTGGCTGTTAATGCAATGTGCTGTATTACTGATTATTCGTCTGATTATGCAGAGGAACTTTACAACTATTACAAGAGCCTTGGACTTACCTGGATGCAATTTATTCCGATTGTGGAGACAGATCGGGATGACCCCACCAAGGCTGCATCCTTCTCGCTGACGGACGAAAAATATGGGAATTTCCTTGTGAAGCTTTTTGATTTGTGGATGGATGATTTTGTCGATGGTGCACCTACCACTTCGGTCAGGCATTTTGAATCGGTTTTCCACTCCTATGTTGGATTGGAATCACCCGAATGTACCATGTTGAAAGAGTGTGGCCCATATGTGGTTGTAGAACACAATGGAAACATCTACTCCTGCGATTTCTTCGTGGAACCGCGTCACCGCCTGGGTAACCTTCGGCACGACAAGATCATCAACATGCTGAACAGCAAAAAACAGGATGATTTTGGCAAAGCCAAAACCGGATTACCAAGAAAATGCAGGTTCTGTCCCTGGCTCACAAAATGTTTTGGCGGATGCACCAAAGACAGGGTCAAGGATCCGACCGATCAGCGACTTCCCCGTTTTTGCGAAGCATACATCCAATTTTTTGAACATGCAGATTCCAGGATGAGACTCCTGGCCCAAAATTGGATGCAACAACAGGCAGATCATCAGGAGAAAGAGAGCTCGAGAGGGAATTATTGGGCGTTTCAGGAGAAGAAGAAATGAAAAGTGATAGTGTTCTTTATTTTGGCATTTTTAGCCGGGTGGAACCAAAGACAAAAGATTGCAGGTTTACGAGAAAAAAAGGTTAGAATTCATGCAAAAAAAATTATTGTTGGGGGTTGAGGCGATTGGTCAGGGAGCAATTGATGGAGGAATATCAGGTGTTTATGCCTATCCGGGTACGCCATCGACCGAGATAACCGAATATATTCAGGAAAATGAGACGGCCATTGCAAGAAAACTGCACAGGCAATGGTCTGCCAATGAGAAGACAGCCATGGAGGCTGCCCTGGGCATGTCGTATGCCGGGAAAAGAACGCTTGTGTGCATGAAACATGTGGGGTTGAATGTGGCTGCAGATGTCTTCATGAACATTGCAATTACCGGAATAAATGGTGGCATGATCATCGCGGTAGCCGACGATCCTTCCA
>CAZGSQ010000105.1:0-13778 GCA_964528535.1 uncultured Tangfeifania sp.
CGCGAGGTGGTCAAGATAAAACGGCGCAGAGTGGTCAATTTAGCCGGCGCATCCAGTGGAAGCCAAAGGGATGATACTTTCATTCAATACAACCTTATCGGCGAAGGATGCCATCATTAAAACCGATCCCGAAAAAGTGTACGCCATCCTTACCAACCTGGTAAAAAATGCGATTAAATACAGCAAGGAGGGTTCAATCGAATTTGGGTATGATTTTGCAGAGACTGACGGCCATCCATCTCTGCGGTTTTATGTGAAAGATAACGGAATAGGGATTCCCAAGGACCGTCGGGAAGCCATATTCGAACGATTTATTCAAGCTGATATTGATAATAAAATGGCTCATCAGGGAGCAGGATTGGGATTATCGATTACCAGGGCATATGTCGAGATGCTGGGTGGAAAAATTTGGGTAGAAAGTGAGGAAGGCGTTGGCTCGACATTTTATTTCACTTTACCATACCCTGCTGACTCAATAAAAGGAAATGTTGTTCAACAATCTGAGACTTCTGATAAAACCGATGAAGTTAGAAAGCTAAAAATACTGATAGCCGAAGACGACGAAGTATCTGAAATGCTGATTGATATTGCGGTAAAAATATTTGGCAAAGAAATCCTAAAAGCTAGGACGGGTGCTGAAGCCGTTGAAGCTTGCAAAAAAAATCCAGATATCGATTTAATTTTGATGGATGTCCGGATGCCTGAAATGGGAGGATATGAAGCCGCGCGGCAAATCCGGAAATTCAACAAAACGGTTGTCATCATAGCGCAAACAGCTTATGGACTATCCGGCGACCGGGAAAAAGCAATGAAAGCGGGTTGTAACGATTATAAGTCTAAACCAATTAAGAAAGAGGAAATACTTGCTCTAATTAGAAAGTATTTTTTGTGGTCATTGGAATAAAGGGAAAAGACAAACCCAAAATACTCAAATATCTTTGGGATAACCTAATCTTTAAACAAACATACACTTACTTCAGTACGGATGTTCAAAGACTCTTTTGCATCCGAAATCAAATGATCCGGTAAATCTCCATGATGTTGCGAAGTATTTTGTCAAAATCTATTTTTAAGTCAATGAGTTGCCCGGTCTTGATATCAAAAACCCAGCCATGAACTGTCAACATCCGTTCTTTGTAGGCTCTCTGCACATCCGCAGTCTTTAATACGTTCACACATTGCTCCTGAACATTGAGCTCCACCAAGCGTTTGTACTTTAAATCCTCATCCGCAATGGCATTGAGTTCGTGGCGGTGAATTCGATAGACGTCGCGGATATTTCGTAACCACGGATTCAGAATTCCCATGTCTTCCGATTGCATGGCGGCCTTTACACCGTTGCAATAGTAATGACCGCAAACTACCACATGCTTCACTTTTAAATAGGAAACGGCATAGTTGATCACCGACATGGCACTTAAATCAGTATTTGGAACCATGTTGGCAATATTGCGGTGCACAAATACCTCCCCTGGTTTTGCCCCCATGAGCTCTTCGGTCGAAACACGACTGTCGGAACAACCGATGTACAAAATCTCAGGACTCTGTCCCAACGACAAATGCTTAAAATAATCGGAATTCCCCTTCAATTTCTCTGCTATCCAAACTTTGTTGTTGGTAAATATCTGATTGATGTTCATGTTCTTGATTATAATTGGTTGTTAACCTGTAAACCCTATGGCTCCTGCGATGGCATTCATGCAGCGCAGCAATTCGAAGAGGATTTTATCTGATTCGATAGAATTGCCATCCTTACTCAATCGTCGCCATTGGGCCAAAAGCATTACTTGTTGTTGGTGCAAAGGACGCATGGCCACAGCTCTTAAAAGTGTCGAATAGTAGTGGTTCTTTCTTCGCTCCGAAATCGATGCCACTAAAATTGAATCTATCATCAGTCTTGTCAGTGCAAATTCACCGAGGATCTGTGCGAGAATCTCCTTGTATTGTGGTACTTCGACGGCCAAATGCGCGTATTGCTTAAAGATTTCTTCATCCGATGAAGCCAAGCTGGAATCGACATTGGTAAGCACGTACCTGATAAAAGGATCTGTTTTTACGGCTTCCCTGAAACGTTCAAATTTATATGGGTCATTGTTACGCATGGATTCGAGGGAGGTCCCGACTCCGTACCAGCCTGGAATATTGAACCTGCATTGACTCCAACTAAAAACCCAGGGAATAGCCCGCAGGTCATTGAGTGTTCGGGAGCCGGTTCTCCGCGAAGGCCGACTTCCAATTTTACTTTGTTCAATGGCATCGATAGGTGTTGCCTTCTCGTAAAACTGGATAAAACCAGGCCTTTTTGTAAGTTCTTCGTAAACCTGCTTGCTTTTGCATGCCAAAAAATTAAGTTCTGATGCCAAATCGTATTCCTTAACAGGATGGTTGTATTGCAGCATAGATGCCGCCAATGCTCCTGCTGTAAGCAATTCGATGTTGTAAACAGCATTGTTCTTGTTGGCATACTTTCGTTCGATTGTTTCGCCCTGTTCCGTAAATCGGATGTCGCCATTCACAGAAACAGGTGGCAAGGCCCTAAGGAACCAATGTGTTGGTCCGGCTCCCCTGCTGATAGATCCACCCTTTCCATGGAAAAATCTAATCTTAACGCCATGTTTATTACCAATTTGAATGAGTTTCGTTTGTGCCTGGTACAGATACCACTGACTCGCCAAAATACCACCATCCTTGTTGCTGTCACTGTAACCAATCATTATTTGTTGCACAGGAACATCTGAATTGTTCTGCTGTTGCTGCAGCAGCAAGCTATTTTTGGTGACCGGATGGGAAAGAAATTCATCAAGAACGCTGTCGGATTGAATCAAGTCGTCGATGGTCTCGAACAGCGGAACAACTGGTAACAGGGAGGCCAATCCCGCTGGGGTACTTACCAGGAGTCCTGCTTCACGCTCGAGCAGGTAGACCAAAAGCAAATCGGATACGTTACGGGTCATGCTCACAATAAGGGAACCCAAGGCCTCCGCTCCATATCTCCCAATGTGTTCGCTCAAAACCTTGTAGCAATCAACAGTTGCACGAGCCTCACTTCCAAGAGCCATGTTCGGATGGGTAAAAGGACGCGGGGAATCCAATTCCCTATTGATAAAAGCCAAACGATCCTTAACTTCCAAACTCAGGAATTCGTCCCCATTTATTTGGGCTGCCTCCAAAAGCTGAGCAAGAGCAAGTTCATGGAAACGACTGTTTTGGCGAATATCGAGTTTGGCCAGATGAAAACCAAAGGTGTTAACGATGCGAATGGCTTCGTTCACATCTGCAAAAGCAATCTCTGAAGCATTGTCAGTGATCAAAGCCCTTTCGAGAATATACAAATCGGCTGACAATTCAGACGGATACCGGTAGCTTGTTGTCTTTTCCTTGTATTCCTGAATGTGCCCCTCAACAATAGATACTGGAAGTTTTTTTATCAGATATTCAATAAATTGTTTCAGCACTTCGTTGGGATACAGGATTCTGTTTAAATTACCTGAACCGCCTGATTCATGGCTTAAGAACTCATAGCGGGAACTGAATTCTGGGCCTAATTCTTCTGCATTTGAATGAAAACTGAGGTTGTTTTGCAAGCTCTGCAGCATGAAAGTAATGACCTGGAAAGATTTAAGCCGCAATTTCATCAGAGTCTGCATGGTAACTTGCGCAGTTACAAGCGGATGTCCGTCGCGGTCACCTCCTACCCAGTTGCCAAAGGTAATTTTGGGGTATTGTCTCACATCGCGAATAAGTTCCGGATCATATCCGGCATCGGTCCAGGCCTGAACCAGTCGCCTGTCGTGAAGGGTAATCACTTCGGGGAGCACTTGCGTGAAATAGTGAACAATGTTGTCGAGTTCAGAGCCTACATCCGGTTTTTCAGTGTACACATCTGAAATTCTCCAGATACGATGGATGGCAATTTTTATGTTGTGCCGAATCTCGTTTTGCTCAATTCTGGTGTACATCTTATTTTCTCTGTTCACAACAAGCAAATAGAGTTTGCGCAAATGCTCCAGCATAATTGTGCGCTTGGCCTCCGTTGGATGAGCTGTTAAGACCGGCTCAACCTGTATCTTGGGCAAATAGGCAGCAATTTGTTGTGCACTGAATCCACTTTCCTGCAAAAGACGAAGATTGTAAGACCACAAACCGTTGATGTCGGCCATCGATTTCTGATCCTCAACCAATCTTCGGTTCTGAACGGCTCCATTGACCTCAACAATGTTTAACAACTGAAAACAGATCGAATAGAGTTGAAGCTGTTTCCCCGAAAAGGAATCTTTTTGAAAATCACCTGTTGGATTAATCCATGGAATCCCGGAAGCCAACTCATCTTCTCCCGACTCAAGCATGACCTCTTTCAAACAGCTTAAAAGGAATTCGAGGTCTTCATAAGGTTTTCCCAGGTTATTCCGCACCAAATCTATTAGTTCCATAATCTCCTAATCTGATTGCATTCCATTGTTATACGTTTGTACCGGAATTTTGTTGGCAATTCAATGCGAATACTGGAAATAACGATGGCAGTGCAGGTCTGAAGAACCGCTTACTTCTTTTTTCCTGACGACCTCTTGCCTGATTAACATTCAACCCTTCCTATTATTCCCATTGAAGCGGGTCCATACAACTGCTGTTACTCTTGCTTGACCTTTTTGTAATAGGATTTGGAAGACAGCAGATAATGAACCCCCAATGAGAATTGGGTACCCGATCCGCCCGAGATGAACAGGGTGGGTTCTACGGAGAATCTTTGGTAAAATGGCAGATAACCAGTAAAGTAATAGCCAATATTATCTGAGTGCGAATTTCCGGGGAAGGGATTGAGAACTCCAACCCGCAAATTTGTTTCATTCCGAAAACCCAACGATGTTCCCAATCCCAGTTCCTGATAGAAACCTGGGAAAGGTGAAACAAATTGGTCGGCCAGGTGGTAGTCGACGAAGAGAAATCTCCTGGGCCCAAACCGGAGATAGAGCTGCGGATAAACAGCCGCATTGTACAAGGCCGTTTCAAAATTTCCACTGTAATCCTTTTGGGATTGTGTCAAAATAAGATTTCCTGCATGAAGGCCACCCCCTATGCCAAGCCAATTGGTTTCAAACTTCAGGTAAGGATTGATCCCATACAGCATATTTTTTGAAGCCAACCCCGTTGACCCAACCACTTCTGTGTTTTGACCCAGGTATGCGTACACTCCGTAAGTCATTGAATATTTCTTTTCAGGATACTCGTTTTTTACGGAATAGCCTCCGCCGCCAAGTGTCGTTTTCTGTTTAAAATATTCCGTTTTGTATTGATCGCATCCATCGCTTGTTTTGCCAACCACCTTGGCGAGAGAATTCTCAAAGCTTCCAGTTGAAATACCAAAACTAACTTTTCTGGTTTGTTGCACTTTGGTTGAATCCTGAGTCGGCTTGGGAATGGTTTGACTCGTAATCAGCAGCGGAAGGATGAGCAATCCGGCATAAATGACCCTTGTTTTGGAAGAGGCAATTTCCCTCAGTATCCAGATAAAAAACAGGATACCGGAAGTCGCAAATATCAGCAGGAGGGCCAATAGTTCCGAAAATGAAAACCAGAAGCTCACGCTCCAGAACAACAGGGCTTCCAAAATAAACAGAATCAGTGACAATTTTAGTCCAATGCTGGCGGAAGGCTCAGCAATTTGCCGGTTTACCATGATCCTCTTCTCCCTGAATAGCAAAAGGAAGGTTAGAACAACCATCGCGATCAGTGTCACCCATTGGATCTGGTTCAACACTCCTGTCATCGCTCCGCCAACCGTGTGTGCGAGATTGTCCCGGTAGAATTCGGTGAAGAACCTGACCAGGCTGTACAAGAGCATTGAGAAGGCAAACAGGCTGCCATTCATTCTCCAGTATCTCCGGGTATTGTAGACGAGGAAGGCCGCCAGAAATGCACCGGCCATTTCGTACAGCTGGACTGGATGGATGTGCAGCGACAAGGTATCGTTGAGGCCAATCAGTCCGGATTCAAATTGATGAAAATGAGGAACAGTATTCACCGGATATTGCACACTCCATGGTACGGAAGTGGGGGTACCATAACAACAGCCGTTGAAAAAACAACCAATTCTTTGAATGCCAATGCTCAATGGAATGACAACAGCAAAAGCATCCAGAACATTTTCTTTGATCCCAAGTGCGTATTTCCCCGCATATAGCGCGGCAAATCCCAAAAGAAGTCCACCGAAAAGGATTTTACCCGAGGCCGGAACAAGTGTGGCTTCTCCTATCATCCGGAGCCACTCTTCGCGGGAGTAGGTGAAGAGCTTTGTCCCAACAACAAAGAAAATAACATAAAAAATCAACAAAAGTACCCAGGAAGTCAAAGGCATTTTTCGTTTGTATCCTTCCCAAATGAGCAAGACAAAGGCAAAGAAAAATGCTACTGCATAGAAAAGGGTAAACAAGAAACTGTTTCCTAATAAATTGGTTGGCATGGCGGTTGTAATTTAGCCTACCAAAGTTAGCAAATTCATTTTGAGATCTATAGCCCATTTGGGTTATTTTTTTGATTTGTTAGGTGGGAAAAGGGATATATTAATTGTGAACGCCTTTCAGCTTTGGCAAACCGACCAATCTTCTTTCATCCCAGGAACAAAAGGGTCGGGAAAATGTCTGAGGGGCAGCTCTTTTTTTTGCTGTACATGAAATTGACTTTTTTCAGGTACAGACGAACTGCTTTCTTTCCTCACAATTTGCGCAAACCGACTTTGCGGAACATCAAATTGACTTTCGCTTTCACAAATTGATTTCGCGGAGCATGAAATCTATTTTTCGGTTGCATCAATTGATTTTTCGGAGCATGAAATCTATTTCTCGGTTGCATCAATTGATTTTTCGGAGCATGAAATCTATTTCTCGGTTGCATCAATTGATTTTTCGGAGCATGAAATCTACTTCTCGGTTGCATCAATTGATTTTTCGGAGCATGAAATCCATTTCTCGCTTGCATCAATTCATTTTTCGGAGCATGAAATCCATTTCTCGGTTGCAACAATTGATTCAAATGGTATTCCTATCTTCGTTGTGGTTCCCAAATTGAATCGCAATGAACTTACCCCCTTTTGTCAAGAATATGGCCCGGCTTTCACCGCAGTCAGAAGAGAAGCTGAGCGCCCTCTTTCAGCGGGAGGAATTTCCCAAAGGGCATTTTCTCTACAGGCAGGGAGAGGTCTGCAGGCACATCTACTACATTGAGAAAGGCCTGGCGCGCATCTATTACCATGCGAGCAGCGGAAAGGAGATAACTGCCTGGTTTTTTGCAGAGAACTCTTTTTTGACCGCCCACGACAGCTTTTACCAGCACAAGCCTGCTCCAAGTTGTTGCGAATTGCTGGAGGATTCAGTTATCTATTCCCTCAAATACACAGACATGGAGGCCATGTTGAACGAAAACCACGACATGGCCAGGTTTGCCTTTTACACGGTTTTTGAATTGGCCAAAAAATTGACCGAATTTATCAACGGCATCAAATTCCAGAGCGCCGAAGAGCGCTACAATGCACTCATGCTCAATTATCCCAATATCTTTCAACGGGCCAAACTGGGCCATATTGCCTCCTTTTTAGGAATTACCCAGGAGACACTGAGCAGGATCAGGGGAAGGTGAGGAGTGGGGATTTGGACTGTTGGCTTCCAGGACCTTCGGGGGGTCAGGTTGTAAGTGCTGCATTTTAACCCAAATTTTCCCCGGGTTTTCCATTTTTTGACATAGATCAAAAATTCTGTCATCTCAGGTTGGTTCCTTTGCATCATTCAATGAAATGCAATGCGACCAGAGGAAAATTCAACCAAATCTTTTTTGTCCCGTTTCAGAGGCAAATCGGATGGATCAATCAAAGACCTTCACCTTGTTTTCGTTACTGACGATGCCGGTATCAGTACCGCTTTTGAGCTTCTTAAGTCTAATCTGAGCCTGGAGTTAGACAGTTGTCTAACCTTGGTTTACACTATTTCGGAAGATCCGAACCATTTCCTCTTCAAGGCTGAGCTGAAAAGTTTGGTGAAACGGTTTCCCACCCAACTGATCACCTATCCTTTGCACCATGGGGAACTTGTCTCATCCTACAATTGCGGCGCGATCCAGCGGGTGCTGGAAATCGTGCTCAATTGCAATGTTCGGAAACATCTTCAATTCCTGATACTTGGACAGGCCGGGTTGGTTGAGACAGCAACCGATCGACTGCAATTTCTGGGAATAGACTCCGGTCAAATTCATTCACAAATCTTTTAACAACAAAAAATCATGAAAACTTTTCGATTCATTTCGTTGGCAATCGTACTGATGCTGACTTCGACTTCAATCTTTGCGCAAAACCAATTTGGTCTCAAAACTGGTGTAGCCGCTACCACCTTCTCGGTAAAGGGTGATCTGCTCGACAACAGTCATGTTACCTTTTCCTGCACTGCAGGTGCTTTTTACGACCTGAAGCTGAACGACTCTTTTTCCATTCAGCCTGAAATCAACTACCTGCGCAAGGGTCGCAAAGACGAAACGGTAGAGCTGAATACAACCAAATCGACTGATTTTATGCTTCATTATCTGCAGGTTCCTGTACTTCTTCAGTACCGCGATGCCAATTCATTTGTAAAATCGGGCTCTTTCTTTTACATCAATGCCGGCCCTTATGCCGCCATGGTACTCGGTCACCAGACCCGGCCATCCTCCAGTTCAATTCAGTACCCTGAAAGCAAC
Organism: uncultured Tangfeifania sp.; assembly: GCA_964528535.1. GTDB lineage: Bacteria > Bacteroidota > Bacteroidia > Bacteroidales > Prolixibacteraceae > CAINVV01. The sequence continues at coordinate 8,716 of CAZGSQ010000105.1, forward strand.
AAAACCGACTGGGGTGCAACTTTTGGAATCGGTTACCAGTTGCCGGTTTGCAGGAAGGAGATCCGTTTTGATCTGAGGTATGACATGGGACTCTCGGCTATCGCCAATCAACCGTCAGATTACCATACCAAAGCGTTGAGCCTGACCGTTGGGATCTTGTTGTAATAGAGGACGGGTACGGTTGATTGTCTGCAGGGCAGGAAAGCAGGGATAACAATTTTGATTGGACGGGTAGTTCAAGGATTCAAGAGGGGCAAATTCATTGGCAATACGAAGGAGAAAGTACTTCCGATTCCTTCCTGGCTCACCACCCCGAGCGTTCCTCCGTGTTTCTCGATAAAATCCTTGCAGATGATCAATCCCAATCCCGAGCTGTGTTCTCCTTCCGTGCCTTTGCGACCGGTATTGACATTCAGTTGGAACAGACCATTCACGAGATGTTGGCTCATGCCAATCCCGGTATCCGCAACAGAGATTTTAACGGAGTCTTCCTCTATCTTAACTGCAGTGATGGTGATCTTGCCACCTCTGTGCGTGAACTTGACGGCATTGGTTGCAAGATTCCTAAGGATGCTCGAAAACATTTTGACATCGGCGGAGAGCAATAGATCCTTGGGGACTACCCTCTCGACTGCAATCTCTTTTGAATTTGCCGCCTCAAGCACCTGGACCAGACTCTCATCAACCTTGGGTTTAAGCAGAAAAAGTTGAGGGGCAAAAACGGTGAGTCCCCGCTGCATTCTCGACCATTCGAGCAGGTTCCCGAGTAATCCGAAAAGATTGGATGCCGAATCCCGCATGCTTGTGGAAATTTTTTGAATCTCTGCCATCGTAAGGGAAGTCAAACCCTCCGCCATGATTTGTGTCAATCCCAGAAACCCATTGAAAGGCTGGCGAAGGTCGTGGGCGATGATGGAGAAAAATTTATCTTTTTCTGCAATCATCTTTTGAAGCTCGTCATTCTTGCTGTTCAATTCAGATTCGGCACGTTTCCGTTTGGAGATATCGATGAACGAACAGACAACCTGTTCTACTTTCCCATCTTCGCCAAACTGTGGTTCGGCATCTACCCTCAACCAGACCCGGTCCTTTGAGAGCGGGCGATAAACTCCCATCACGATGTCACGAACTGATTGACCTGTGGCAATGGCCTGCGGAACAGGATGGGAAGACCCGGGGAAGGGGGTTCCGTCTTCATGGATTACATTCCAGTCGGGATCGAACGAAGATTTTCCAAGAAGCTGCGCTTCGTTGATTCCCAACAGTTCGAGCGCCTTAGGATTGCTCATTAAAATTTTTGATTCATTGTTTTGAAGAATGACGCCTACAGGCATGTCATTGACAAGGTTCTTAAATTTCGACTCACTCTCCAACAGTACCTTCTCTGCAAGTTTGCGGGCAGTAATATCCGTAAAAGCAGTTGCAAATTTTCCTTGACCGGGCGAATAGACCGAGATGTAAAAAAATTTACCCATTGGCTTAAAGTATTGTTCGAAAGAATGGGCAATTCCTGTTTCAGCTACCTTGGAATAAATCTCCAGGAATGGCACCTCCTCCGTTCCATAGAGTTGGCTGGCAAGCTTTCCGATGGCATCCCCTGTCTTGATATTCAACTGTTTTTCAGAAGCCGGATTGGCATCAATGATTCTGTAGTCGATGGCGATTCCATTGTTGTCGTACACCAAGTCGTGCAGATAGACCCCCTCCTGCATGGCAGAGAAAAGAGCACGCAACTTTGAGAGCGCATCCTTTGATTCCCGCTCCGCCTTGATGACCCGGCAAGCAGCCGAAATACTTGCCTGCAATTCGCGGTCATTGACGGGTCGGAAGAGGTATCCGTCGGCTCCGCCTTCGAGTCCTTCTGCGATGTAATCAGAGTCAGGTAGATAATTTGCAATCAGCAGTATGAAAACAGAGGAAAACTCAGGGTGAATCTTGATGGATTCGACCAACTCCTTGCAGGGGGTGCCTGGCAACAACACATCCAACAGTACCATATCTGGCTTCTCTCTGTCGAGTGCTTCCAAACAACCGGTACTGTTGGTGGCGGAAAATATTTTGAAATTGTTTCTCTTTAGTACCTTTTTAACCGCAGTCAGAGTCTCTGCATTTTCATCGGCTACCAAAATTTTAAGGTTGTGGTTCATAAACAATGAAAGTGATTAATTATTTGAATAGCGAATAGACTGTTTCGATATAAACATACTCAAAAATGCCAATATCTTAGGATTAAAATGATTAAAGTGTAACTTTATACGGTACCAAACTATCGTGCAGTTTTTTACACAAACAAACCAACTATGAAAAAGGTTTTTGGCGTTTCCCAGTTGACAAGAGAGATTTTAGCTGTTCTTGTGATCCTGTTTTTTGTCCAATTTCAGATTTGTGAACCGGCATTTGCTGGCATGGGCAACCATCCTGATGCTTTTAAACCAGATTCTTTGAAAGGTCTGAAAGATTACTACAAAGGTTATTTCCCGGTAGGCGTTTCCGTTTCCCCCAACTCGCTTGCGGGTTCCGAATCGCTTTTGATTCTTAAGAATTTTGCCAGTCTGACCGCTGAAAATGTGATGAAAAGCGGTCCCATCCATCCTGAAGAATCCCGGTATTCCTGGGAGAATGCCGATAAAATCGTTGGCTTCGCGCAGTCCAATGGCTTGCTGATGCGGGGCCATACCCTTTGCTGGCACCAGCAAACGCCTGTCTGGATGTTCAAGGATCAGGCAGGTAATCCTGTCTCCAAAGAGGTATTGCTGGGAAGGTTGAAGGAGCACATCAAGGAGGTTGTCTCGCGTTACAAGGGGAAGATTTATGCCTGGGACGTTGTGAACGAGGCCGTGGCGGACAATGATTCTCTGTTTTTGAGGGAGTCGCCCTGGTTGAAAATAGCCGGCGAAGGGTACATTGCCAAGGCATTTCAGTGGGCGCATGAGGCAGACCCAACCGCCCAACTTTTTTACAACGACTACAATACTGAATTTCCCGGCAAGCGCGACAAGATCTACAAATTGCTGAAGAAGCTGCTTGAGGCGGGGGTTCCAATCAATGGCATCGGCTTGCAGGGGCACTGGAATCTGAAGAATCCTTCAGAAAAGGAGCTCAGGGAGACCATTGAAAAATTTTCATCGCTGGGGCTGAAGATTCAGATCACCGAGCTGGACGTCTCTGTCTATGGTGAAGGGGAGAAGGATCCTTCAGATCATCTGTTTACCCCTGCCAGAGAGCAGCAACAGATCGACCAATACAAGATGATATTCAGGGTTTTGCGCAGTTACCAGAAAAACATAACAGGAGTGACTTTCTGGAATGTCTCAGACAGGTCGAGTTGGCTGGATAATTTCCCGGTTCGGGGCAGAAAGAATTATCCTTTGCTGTTTGACCAGAACCTGAGCGCTAAAAAGGCTTACCAGGAAGTCGTTAATTTTTGACCTTCACCGACAAACATGCGAAATCATTGTTCAGGAGCTCACCAACTGGATCAGGGAGAAAGAGCCACTTAAAAGTATTTTCTCAACAGGGCATCAAATTTGCTTTGCTGATTGGTTTTGAAACATAATCGTTGCAGCCTGCTTCCAGGGCTTTCTCCCTGTCGCCGGCAAGGCCAAAGGCTGTCTGTGCGACGATTGTTACATGCTTGTTGAATGTTCTGATTTGTCGGGTTGCTTCGTAACCATCCATGTCAGGCATCTTGATATCCATCAGCACCAGTTCTACATCCGGATGTTGACGACAAGCCTGGATGGCACCGGAGCCTGTAGCTACCGAAATAATTTCCTTGCCAACTGATTTTAACGCACTCTGAAGATATTGCTCCGACATCTCATCGTCTTCGGCGATAAGTATTTTGAGATTCAAATGCTTTAGATTTAATTCATCAACGACGGCTGTCAGGTCGGCTGTCGGGCTGCTTTGTACCACCGGTTCATAAGGAATTGTAAAGGAGAAGGTGGTTCCACTCTCCGTAGATGGGGCCTTTTGCCTGCTTTCGACCCATATTTTACCTCCCAGCATCTCGACGTAAGCCTTCGAAATGGACAAACCCAATCCGGCACCCTGGTAGGCTTGCGTATCCTGGATGTCGGCCTGAATAAATCTTTCAAAAATGGCTTCCTGTCGGTTTTCTGGAATGCCGATCCCGGTATCTTTCACATAAAATTGCAACAGGTTTGATGCAGAATCTGTCACAACAAGATCGCAGCCTACTTCGATGTAGCCAGAATGGGTAAATTTTATGGCATTCTTGATCAGATTGGTAAGAATGGCATATAATTTTTCACTGTCGGTATGTACAAGTGCCTGGTCATATAATATGTTGTTGTTGATTAACAAGCTGATCCCCTTGGCGTCGACTTCAGGTTTGAAGAATTTGTACAAAAAATCGAATTTGTCAAGGATGTTGGTCTTGTTTTTTCGAAGCACCATCAATCCCGCCTCAATTTTAGAGATATCCACTATGTCGTTGATGATGTTGAGCATTCTGGCGCCACTCTTCTCTATGATTTTAATGTATTCCTGTTGTTCTTCGCCCGAAAGATTTGGTTCTTTTAGTAGTTCGGCGAATCCCAGAATACCATTCATTGGGGTACGGATTTCGTGGCTCATGTTGGCAAGGAAGGCCGATTTCAGACGATCACTCTCCTGGGCGCGCTTCTTGGCGTCGATGAGTTCCTGTGAAATTTTTTTCTCCTCTGTAATATCTTTCTTGATGGCCAGGAAATTTGAGATGACGCCTTGCTCGCTAAAAACAGGGGCAATCGTGGCAGACTCCCAGTAAAGCTCTCCGTTTTTCTTTTTGTTGTGAAACTCACCCTTCCATTCTTTTCCTGAAATGATGGTATCCCAAAGATGTTGGTACTCTGTTTTGCTTAATTCATGTGTGCTAAGTACCCTGGGATTGTTGCCAATCAACTCTTCCAACGAGTATCCAGTCAATTTTGAAGCTGTTGGATTGGCGTATTCGATCTTCCCGTCAATGTCTGTAATGATGATGGTATTGGGGCTTTGGTCCACGGCCCTGGAGATCGGAAGAGCGTCGTGTAGGGAAAGAGTGTTCAGAGCCGTGT
>CAZGSQ010000106.1:0-13314 GCA_964528535.1 uncultured Tangfeifania sp.
GAGGACGATTGTCCTCCGCTGATCAAGGGAAAAATCGAACATTTTATCAGCCGTAAGGCCATGGATATTGATGGTCTCGGCAGCGAAACCATCGACCTGCTTTTCCAGCAGGGGCTGGTGCGAAACGTCGCTGACCTGTACGATTTAAAGAAGGAGCAGCTGGTCTCGCTCGACAGAATGGGCGAGAAATCAGCAGAGCGAATCCTCGAAGGATTGAACAAATCAACCTCGATCCCCTTCGAAAGGGTTCTTTTTGCCCTGGGAATCAGGTACGTAGGTGAGACAGTCGCGAAAAAGCTGGCCAGGGACATCCTATCAGCCGATTCATTGCAACAAGCCGATCTGGCCAGATTACTGGTCATTGAAGAGGTAGGCACAAAAATCGCCGAAAGCCTCCTTGGCTGGTTTTCGAAAGAAACGCACCGCCAATTGATTGAAAGACTAAAGCACCACCGACTCAAATTTGAGGCTGAGAACATCATTCAGGATGGAGCTACCGGGAAACTGAAGGGCTTGACCTTCGTCGTATCAGGAACTTTCAATACTTTTTCGCGTGACGAATTGAAAGCAGACATAGAATTGCATGGCGGAAAAAATGTCTCCGGAATTTCCGCAAAAACAAGCTATCTAATTGCTGGTGAAAATATTGGCCCAGCTAAACTGGAAAAGGCCACACAGCTGAAAATTCAAATTATTTCAGAAGAATTGTACCGTCAACTTACAAATTGAAAGTAGTTAAAACGATTCTGATGAACAAAATAGGATCAATTGATATTTCGAATACATAACTTTGCCGCAATGTTTAGAAGATTTTTTATTTCGTACATCAAAAATAGGCTGTTTCTTGCGTACAGGAGACAAAAAAGGGTGGTTAACATCATCACGCTCGAAGAGGCCAAATCTGTAGGGATCCTCTGGAATCCTTCGGATGATGAGAGCATTGAAACCTATGAGACACTTCGTAAAATATTGACGGAGAAAGGAATAAAATCCTTTGGATTGGCCTACATAAGTTCGAAGCGGGAGAAAGAAACATTGGCAACTGTCTCCAACTCCTTGCTGATGAACAACGGCAATGTCAACCTGTTCGGCAAACCCAGAAGTGGGGATGGCCTGCAGTTTTTTCACCAGGAGTTCGACATTTTGATTGATTTGTCAATTGTCAAGAGCATTGCCCTGCAGTACCTGCTGATCCATACAGCAGCAAAATTTAAGATTGGCTGGAAATCTGAAGATCCGAATATTTACGACCTGGAAATAGATGTAAATGCCAATCCACAATGCCGTTTTTTGATGGAACAGATCATCTATTATCTTGAAAAATTGAACGAGAACAACTGAAACAATGCACAAAAAATTTCATGGTGCCGGTGTGGCACTCATCACCCCTTTTCATGGTAACCTGCAGATAGATTATGAGAGCCTTGGGCATCTGGTAGATGCACAGCTTGAAAACGGCATGGACTTTCTGGTTGTGCTGGGCACTACCGCTGAAACCGCAACCTTGTCACAGTCAGAAAAGCAGGCAGTGATCGATTTCGTGATCGCAAAAACCGCAGGTAAAATGCCGGTAATGGTAGGCATTGGCAGCAACAACACCGGCGAGGTGATTGAACAGTTGAAAAATCTCAACCTTCAAAAGGCAGATGGCATCTTGTCTGTCGTTCCTTACTACAACAAGCCTACTCAGGAGGGAATTTACCAGCATTTCATGGCCATTGCCGCGGCTACAATCCTGCCTGTAATGCTTTACAACGTACCCGGAAGGTCAGCCGTCAGCATGAGCGCCGAAACCACCCTCCGCCTGGCCAATGGTGCCAAAAACATCATCGGAACAAAAGAAGCATCCGGCAACTTTGGTGAAATCATCAAGATATTAAAAGGAAAACCCGACCACTTCAGCCTCATCACCGGCGATGACAGCCTGATTGTTCCGACCATCTCATTGGGTGGTGAGGGGGTCATTTCAGTGGCGGCCAATTTGGTGCCCGGATTGATTTCATCCATGACCCACCGGGCATTGAAAGGGGATTTCAAGGGTGCGGCAGCTATTCAGCTTGACCTTCAGCCACTCGTTGAAGATCTTTTTGCAGAAGGAAATCCGCCCGGCGTCAAAGCAGCAATGCATTCAGTTGGGCTATGCGAAAATAGAGTGAGGTTACCGCTGGTTCCGGTGAGTGAGAAGCTTTGTGGCGAATTGGCTAAGAAAGCAAAGAAATTGGTCTGATTTTGTCAATTCAGATTGAAATTTAAATTATATTGGGGTAAAGCAAAATGCATTTTGCCTAAAGAAACGAACATGTTGCTTCAAAACATCCAAGAGAATGATAATAATCTCATCAACATGGAGTTCCATACTATCTTTAAAAATCAAATTATTGTAGTATGAAATAGAGTTTGTCAAAAAAAATATCACTTCACGATAAAAATGCATTCAGCATTTGCATCTTTTGGACCGTCTGAAAGTTTAACCTCTTGACCATTTTTCCAGTATTTGGCAATATTTCTTATTTCATCACTCTGGTATCCTGCTACATACACATCGCTCCCAACAACAGCGATAGAATTTGTCCGGGCTTTTAATTTCCCATCAGTGAGCGCTATTTCTGTGCCATTTTTCCAGTATTTAGCAACATTCCCTTCCCACCCCGCTACGTAGACATCCGTCCCTGAAACAATCAGATCAGTGGCCATGGCATCACTATTACTCTTGGATAAGAGTACTTCATTGCCATTTTTCCAGTATTTGGCGATATTAACTCCACCAGTATTCATTTCATATCCGGCAACATATACATCTTTATCCTGGACGAAAATACGGTTTGCAGCAGCAGGAAGGTCTTTTGATAGTTTGACAAATGCACCATTTTTCCAATATGCAGCATCCATGGCAGATCGTCCGGCGACATACAGGTCGGTACCATCCAAAAAAATTGAATAGCATGCCCCACCGGCTGAGTACCTTTGAGGACTTACAGGTACACCATTCTTCCAGTAGATTGGATTATATCCCATCGATCCTGCCAAATACAGATCATTTCCCAAAACGAAAACAGAAAATACTGCCGCAGGTGTAGTTCCATCTGAAAGCGTTACAACCTGCCCATTTTTCCAATATTTAGCCAGGTAACAATTTGTGCCAAATTCTGAACCTGTCACATAAATATCTGACCCACTAACAAATATAGAATAGGCCAAAGCATCCTTTGAACCATCCGAAAGCGTAGTAGCAATACCATTCTTCCAATATTTAGCCGTATTTACATATTTATACTGGACGAATTCATATCCTGCCACATAGACATCAACAGTATACATAAATGCCGGGCCTTGTACTGTACCACCTGGTGCAGTAATGGAAATGGCTCCTGATGTTCCACCGGCTGGCACATTGACCGTTAAAGAAGTTTCAGAAAAGGAGGAAATGACAGATTCTGTGCCATTGAATTTTACTACAATATCAGATTTTTTGCTTCCAAAATTTGAGCCGGTAATGGTAACAGTAGAACCAATTATGCCTGATGCCGGTGCAATGGAAATAATTGCGGGAACCAATGGGTCATTGGATTTTTTACAACAAACAATTCCCATTGGGATTGCTAACATTATCAAATATATAACAAATTGGTGCTTCATATTATCTGTCCTATCTGATCTCTTGAGGGAGCTCACTTTCATTCGGTAAAAATATATTTCGTCCTTACAGGTTTCATTCTTGTTCCGGAACTGCTCATTGGTAATTTGGAAAGCCTTGCTGAAGGAAAGTATTATTTGCTTTACCTGCAAATTTAACCCATTGATCCATGCCCACCAGATTTAAAGTTACAATACTACCGTCCAAATTGTTAAAAATCATTTGAACAAAGCCGTAATTCTGGTTGAATAATCCAATAAAACCCGTTCTATTCCTGAGATTTGTTGATAATGCATTGACCTTCAGACAATCGATGCTCATCCTTTCAAAGTCTCTAAAAATTTGTTGATTTTCGCTAATTTCATAAGAAAATTTCAAGGTATCAATTGCGGATAATCCAAATTCTTTGTTTGCCCAAAATTCTCCCAATTGAAGTTGCCAATTCCACTTCTTATTTAATTTTACTGGAAAACGAATTTCAGGGAAGGGAGAATATTCCAGAATTTTAAAAATACCATTCCTTGGAGGATGCAACCAAATTCGGTCTTTGTCTTCAATGATCCCGGTATTAAAAACTTTGTCTGCTAATTCTTTTAAATCAGTAGTCCATATTACAGCCATTTGCTTTTGTTCTTTTATTGGCCAAACTTTTCCAAGACAGCCCAAGTAAATTTTGCCCGTGGTTATCTGACCACCTTTGTCAAATGAATAACTGAATGTGTAGACAATCTCTTTATTATAGATTTGACATTCAGCATAATAGTCCAAAAACACCAAAAAGCATGGTAGGATAATTGCTTTTTTTAAGATCTGCATATTTCATTTTCCTCCCCCATTGGAATCACCCCCGGTTTTCAGGTCATCATTCTGGATGGTTCTCCTGGCTTTTTTGATTTCACCCTTCATCTGACCGAATTTGTAAGAAACATTGAAATTGAATTGCCGTCTCAGGCTATAGGAAATACTGTTTTGGTAGAAGTTAGGATCGTTCAGGGTATATTCATTTTTCTGTTTATCCTGGAATGGATTGCTGATAGATGCTGACAGTCTCATTTTTTTGTCGAGGAATTCCTGAGAAATACTCACACTGTGGTAATAAAAGGCGGATGAGCTTCCTTGCAACCTTACCTCCGACGTAAAGATTCCTCCGTTGCCGGATATTGTTCCATTTTTCCAGGCATTGTACCTTATGCTCAGAGAGCCTTGTGAACTGAAACCCTGATTTTTCAAGTTGCGCCCATCATTCGATGCTACTGTCTTGTAATAAAGGTTGAAGTTTGTATTGAGATTTACCTTCTTGCCAATTTTCAAGCTGCCGAACATATTGGTACCGAACCTCCTGATCTTTCCAATGTTATCATAGGTGCTTATTTTTACTCCGGTAGAATAGATGGTTGTATAATTTTCAATGGTATTGTTGGTGATGTTTCCATTCAGGCTGATGTTTACATTGAATTTGCTTGAAAATTTGCCATAGGTAACATCAATAACATGGGAAACTTCGGCAGCAAGTTTCGGATTTCCATAGCTGATATTCAGCGGATCCAAATCATTGACATAAGGATTCAGGTACCAGATTCCGGGCCTTGACAATCTTTGTGTATAAGATAATTTAAGGTTTTGACCATTCTTTAGGTTTTTTGAAAAGGTAATGTATGGAATCAGGTTGAACATCCTGTTGGTAAAAGTGGTATCCCTGGTCGACTTAAAATATCCGTCGTTGATGGTTCCTTCGGCTCTTAATCCTGTTTTGATGCTGACCTTCTTCAATTTGATGAGGTATCCTGCATAAAAACCTACAATGTGCTGATTGTAATCAAGCTTGTTCGCTTTTGACTGATCCTCAGCCCAATTGTTGGTTGCATCATCAAAATGAAAAACGGAAGCATCACTGTAATTTTGTCGGAGGATGTATTTGAGCCCGGCTTCGATCTGGTGAATTTTGGTAACCGGATCATAATAATCGACCTGCAGGGTATGCTCCCGTCCATAAGCATCATTCAACGAGCGTTGTTTGTAGGAGGCATAATTCAAAATGCCCAGCAATTCATTTTCACTGTTGGTACTGCGGGGCGAATTGTCCAACTTGTATGATATGGTGAAGGTTTTGTCCGGTTTCTTGTAGGTACGTTGGTAATCAATATTCCCCGACATGCTGCCATAACCATTGCTCGTATTTGTGTTGTTCCTGTACTGACGTGTCAAATTATTGTTTTGATCAAAATTATATGAATTGGAAACTCCGTTCCCGGTGTAATTTCCTCCGTAGCCAAAAAATGAGAGGCTCAATAGATTCAACGAATCAAGTTCATAACTCATCTCCCCCATGGCCATGTTGGTTTTTCCATTGTAGTTGCTGGTTCCGTCTGATTTGCTGTATCTGTAGGTTGTTCCCAAAAAATTCTCCCCATTTGAACTGGATTCATTCTTTGGTTGCTTCTGTTCACTGTAATTGTAATTTATCGAGAAGCCGAATTTTTTGATTTTTGATGTCACATACAATCCTGCGTTGTAACCTCCACGCGAGTCGACGCCTGAATTTACGTTTGCCATGATCCCATTGATCTGTTTCCTGTTGGTAATAATGTTGATGATGCCCCCGGTGCCTTCGGCCTCATATTTGGAGGAAGGATTTGTAATCACTTCGATGTCTTTGATAGAACTTGCAGGCATTGAACGCAAAACATCCCTCGGACTCTGGGCCATCATGGTTGAGCTCTTGCCATTCAACAAGATCTTAAAGCTGGAGGAGCCTTTCACCTGAATGTTGTCTTCACCATCTACAGTAACGAGCGGCACTTTGCGCAGCATATCCAGCGCATTGTTGGTGGCGGACTCCGGATCGGCATCGATGCTGTAGATGATCTTATCAACTTCAGTTCGGACAAGCGGTTTCGTTCCTACCACCGATACTTCTCCCAGGTTCTCCGTGCCAGGTTTCATCTGAACAATTCCCAAATCAGTCTTTGGGCTTTTTGCACTGATCTCCTGTTCCTTCGTGAAGGACTGAAAGCCGACCGATTGAAATGTAAGACTGTATTTCCCCAGAGAATCCAAAAGCACTTTGAAGGAGCCGTTCACATCGCTGGCAAACCTTTTGACAACCACCTTCTTGCTGTTTTTTACTGTAATGGTGGCATAGGGAATGCCATCGTTGGTGGAAGCATCTTTGAGCACACCTTTGATTTGAAATTTTTCCATTGGAGAAATGGCTTGCAGGTTTTCAAGGCCAAAAAGGAGAAATAGCGGAACAAACAGAAATGTAAACCTCATGTTGAAATGATAATTTGGGTTAAGAAATAGACCAGATGACGGTTGAAAAAAATTAGATTTAGGAATGCACCAAGGTATCCTTTTGTTAAATAGGTTGTTGTTAAAATAATTTAAATGTATTGTTAAAATATTCGAAAAATGGAATGATTGTGAATTATTAAGATAGCTTGAGAATTATTGTGTTTTCATTTATGCGTTATCCCTTCAATGCAAATATACAACTATATTTATAGTCTTATGATAATATATAATTTATTTAACTATTTATTTAGTCGAATTAAATAGGTGTTCTTCATTTGCTCTGTGTGAATGATTTCCAGAAATTTTCTATAAGTACCACTGGGGTAATGCTGGAATCAGCAATTGGGATGAGGCATTAAACAATGCTTCTGCCCGTTGGCAATATCAAAATGGTAAATTCAAAGTGATATTAATCAAAGAAGTTCACGGAAGGGAACCTTTAGATGCACAGAATCTAAAAAAATAACGATCACTTAGGTTTTCTTAAACTATTATATGACAACTATTTTGCATCTTTTGGCCGATAAAATTTCATTGCATCCGGTAGCTTTTCATTGATCCTGGCAATTCGGTTTTCGTCGAGCGGATGGGTGCTCAAAAATTCAGGTGCCTTCGACTGATTGTTGGCGGCCATCGCCTTCCAGAAGTCGACACTTTGACTTGGATCATATCCGGCCATGGCCATAAAATACAAGCCCATTTCGTCAGCCTCGTATTCATGCGTTCTGGAAAATGGCAACAAGTAACCAAGTTGCGACCCCATGCCAAAAGCAGCCATGGCCAGCTGTTGCGTCTCATTTGGCTTTTGAGACAGTGCAATGGACAAGGCCAATCCTGCCCCCTGTGCGACAAGCTGTTCGCTCATCCTTTCGCCTCCATGCCGGGCTACTGCATGCGCAATTTCGTGGCTCATGACGGTTGCCAGCTGAGCGTCATTCTTGATCAAAGGAAGGATTCCGGTGTAAACCACAACTTTACCTCCCGGCATACACCAGGCATTCACTGTTTTGTCTTCGATCAGGTTAAATTCCCATTTGTAACCATCCAGGTAGGAGGACAATCCCTTGTCTTTGAAGTATTTTTCAACAGCAACCTCGATTTTTCCGCCAACTCTCCTGATTCTATCCGTTTCAGTTTTGCTGGTAGAAATTTTGTTTGATTTAATAAATTGGTCATACTGGCTTAAACTCATACTCATCACCTCAGATTCATTGACCAGGCTAAGTTGCCTCCGTCCCGTAATTGGAACGGTCTTGCAGGAAGTAAGAAAAACTGCCAAAAGCACGACAGTTTTTAAAAATATTGAACAATTACAATGTGTCATTTAACGGTAAATCTTGTGCTTGTTAGACAATAAAGTATTGTAAAGCAGCGATGCAATGGTCATTGGACCTACCCCACCGGGAACCGGCGTGATAAAGGAACATTTCGGAGCCACTTCGTCAAACTTAACATCCCCTTTCAATTTGAAGCCTGATTTGGTCTGATCGGAGACCACACGGGTTGTACCCACATCGATCACCACTGCACCTTCTTTGACCATGTCACTGGTTAAAAACTCGGGCATTCCGAGTGCCGCAACGATGATATCCGAATTCAGGCAAATCTCTTTCAGGTTCTTCGTCCGGCTGTGGCAGAGGGTAACTGTACAGTCCACCCCTTTTTGCGAAAGCAGGATACTCATCGGCCTACCCACAATGTTGCTCCGGCCAATAACGGCACAGCTTTTACCTTTGGTCTCGATCTTGTACCTGCGCAGCAATTCCATGATGCCAAACGGGGTTGCCGAAACAAAGGCAGGCATTCCGGCCACTACCCTACCCACATTGACAGGATGAAAACCATCCACATCTTTTTTGGGATCGATAGTTTCTATAACTTTCTCTTCCGAAATATGTTTGGGCAAGGGAAGCTGCACAATAAAACCATCGATGGCATCGTTTGCATTCAGGTTTTCAATGCAAAGCAGCAACTCCGCTTCCGAGACTGTTTCCTCAAAACGAACAAGTGTCGATTCGAAACCTACGAGTTCGCAGGCTTTGACCTTGGCAGCCACATAGGTTTCGCTGCCACCATCGTGACCTACCAGAATGGCAGCCAAATGAGGCGCTCTCTTTCCTGATGCTACTATTTGTGCAACCTCTTCCGCAATCTCCTGCTTCAGAACTGCTGCTATCTCTTTGCCGTCGATTAAGATCATATAGATAATGATAATTTGTACTTTGTTTTAAGGGCTGTTTGCTGTTAGCTGTTAGCTTCGGCCAGGGAATAAAGATAAGTTATTAGCTGTTAGTTTATTAGCTATTGGCTTCGGCCTGCGAGAAAATTCGATCAATACGGACAATCTCCAATTTTCACCCCTAAAAGCTAACAGCTAATGGCTAAAAGCCCTACCTGTGCCCTTTCCCCTGCGTCATCATCTTCTTCATGTTCGCGCCCGAAGAGACCATCTTCATCATTTTGCGGGTATCGGCAAATTGTTTCAACAACCTGTTGACCTCTTGCACGGAAGTTCCGGATCCAATGGCAATTCTTTTTCGTCGGGAACCATCAATCAAGGCGGCATCGGCCCGCTCTGCCTTGGTCATCGAGTAAATAATAGCCTCTACATGTTTGAAAGCATCATCTTCTATATCCACATCCTTAAGGGCTTTTCCCATTCCCGGAATCATGCCTGCAAGTTCTTTCAGGTTACCCATCTTCTTGATCTGTTGGATCTGCTTCAGGAAATCGTCAAAATTAAACTGGTCCTTGGCCAATTTTTTCTGAAGCTTGCGTGCCTCCTCTTCATCGTACTGTTCCTGTGCCCGCTCTACCAGCGAGACGATGTCGCCCATACCCAAAATCCGGTCGGCCATCCTGTTGGGGTAAAAGGCATCGATGGCATCCATCTTCTCCCCCATTCCCACAAATTTGATGGGTTTGGTCACCACAGAACGGATTGAAAGTGCGGCACCTCCGCGGGTATCGCCATCGAGTTTGGTGAGAACCACACCGTCGAAATTCAGACGATCGTTGAACTCTTTGGCGGTATTTACCGCATCCTGACCGGTCATTGAATCAACCACAAAGAGGATCTCTCCCGGATTGACTGCATTCTTGATGGCTTCGATCTCCTTCATCATCAATTCATCGATTGCCAAGCGGCCGGCTGTATCTATGATGACTACATCGTTGCCTTTCAATTTGGCCTCCCTTACTGCATCTTTGGCAATCTTGACAGGATCCTTCGTGGTTTCATCCGCGTAAACATTCACCTGAATGGCAGTACCCAATATCCTTAGTTGCTCGACGGCAGCAGGCCTGTACACATCACAAGCAACCAGCAATGGGTTTTTTCCCAGTTTGGTTTTCAGCCTGTTGGCCAACTTTCCCGAGAAAGTAGTCTTACCCGATCCCTGCAATCCGGACATCAGGACAATGGCAGGAGCACCCTTCAGGTTGATGTCGACGGCTTGTCCGCCCATCAGTTCAATTAGTTCGTCATGAACGATCTTGACCATTAACTGACCCGGATTAAGGGAGGTAATTACCTGCTGACCAATGGCTTTATCCTTTATTCTGGAAGTGAAATCCTTGGCAATCTTAAAATTAACATCGGCATCGAGCAATGCCCTTCTAACCTCTTTCAGGGTCTCTGCAACGTTGATCTCAGTAATTTTTCCTTGCCCTTTCAGCAATTTGAAGGATCTTTCGAGCTTATCCGTTAAGTTTTCAAACATATTGTGGTGCTTTTGTTAAAGGGTACAAACTTACGTGAAAAATAAAAAAATAAAGAAACAGAAGTAATATTTTTGTCAACAATAGAAATAATGTTAGAAGTGCTGTAACGTGGGAGGCTCTCCTACGTCCTATAAGCGTTGTTTAAAAAGTTTGACCGCATGAAGAAATATATTTTTGCTATCTGCCTCGTGATGGCCTTTCAGTCAGTGCTATTTTCGCAGGAGAGGCAAAAAAAAAGATACCTGGCCGAGAAGGCCACTTCTGCCATTGTGGTCGATGGCGATCCCGATGAAATTGCCTGGGATGGAAAATGGGAGGGTGGTTTCACACAACGCGAACCTTTTGAAGATGCAAAACCCACCCAGGAGACACAATTCAAATTGCTCTTCGACGATGATTTTATCTATGTTGCCATCAAAGCACTCGACACCTCCCCCGATAGTATCGTAAGCAGGCTCTCAAGGAGGGACAAGCCTGATGGCGATCTGGTTGGCTTGGCTTTTGACAGTTACCACGATTTAAGGACAGCCTTTGGTTTTTTCGTCTCTGCGTCGGGTGTCAAAACAGACGAAATTTTTTCGGAAGATGGAATAGTAGAAGACCTTACCTGGGATCCAATCTGGTATGTAAAGACAAAGAAACAGAGCTGGGGCTGGAGTGCAGAGATGAAAATTCCACTGACCCAATTGCGTTTCGAGAAAGATTCCAAAGAAGTTTGGGGCTTCGAGGTCATGCGCCTGTTGTTCCGGAAAAATGAACTTTCAGTATGGCAACCAATTGCAAGGAATGCTTCCGGTTTTACCCATCATTATGGCGAATTGGCGTTTCACGGAGCGCTCAAGCCCAGGAAGCAACTGGATATTACCCCCTATTTTACTGCAGGAGTAAACAAATACCAGGAGGATCCCAACAACAAATTTGCTACTGGATTGGATGCCATGATGAACGGCGGACTGGACGCCAAGATTGGAGTCACAAATAATCTGACCTTGGACCTGACCATCAATCCCGATTTCGGTCAGGTTGAAGCAGATCCTTCTCAGGTAAACCTGACTGCCTACGAGACATTCTTTGTCGAGAAACGACCCTTTTTCATAGAAGGAAACAACATTACCCGTTTCCAGCTTGGATTCGGTGACGGAGAATTGTCGAGTGAACAACTTTTCTATTCCAGAAGAATTGGAAGGAGACCACAGTACAATCCTGATTTAAGAGACAATGAATACGCCAGAATCCCAGGGTTTACCAGGATCATTGGTGCCGCAAAATTAACTGGCAAGACTTCCAGGGGATGGTCTGTCGGCGTGATTGAGAGTGTGGGTGCCGAAGAGAATGCCAAAATTGATTATCAGGGTACGACTAGAACCATGATGGTTGAGCCATTCACCAATTACCTGGTTGGGCGGGTCCAAAAAGACAGTAAAGATGGGAACACCATTTTCGGATTTATGGGAACCAGTACAGACCGCAACTTGAATGACAGCCTGTTGAATGCCCGGTTGCACCGCAGCGGTAGGTCGGCCGGTTTCGATTTTAAACAATATTTCAACAAACGAAACTGGCTCGTCCAAATCAATACGGTGGTCAGTGAGGTGGCGGGGAGCAAAGAAGCTATTGCGTTTACCCAGACTTCTACCACGCATCTTTTTCAACAGCCAGGCGCCAGCCACCTACATTACAACGAAAACCTCACCTCCCTGACAGGAAACGGGGGCAATTTTCAACTGGCAAAGATTGGGGGCAATTTCAATTGTCTGTTCGCCACCATGTGGAAGTCGCCGGGTCTGGAACTTAATGACATAGGCTATTTGCGTTCGACAGATGAAATCATAGAGGTGCTTTGGGGAGGTTACAAATTCAACAAACCAAAGGGAATCATGAGGTCGGCCAGGATCAACATCAACCAATGGAATGCATGGAATTACAATGGTACACACCTGCTGCTTGGCGGCAATTTTAATGGTCACCTTCAATTCTCGAACCAATGGTTCCTGCATGGCGGCATGAACCTTGATTCGGAATCCCTTTCGGCCTCTCAACTTAGGGGTGGTCCGGCCATGCTGATGCCTGGAACCAAATCCTTCTGGTATTTTATAGAATCTGACACCAGGAAAAAAATCTCAGTCAAATACCAGGGGATGCATGTCAGAGAGAACAATCAATCGGGAATGACCGATCAATTTGCTCCGGTCATCAGGTACCAGCCTTCCAATGTGGTTGAATTGCTTTTTGAACCCTCATTTACAAATTACAAGAATGAACTTCAATACCTGGATGAAAAGACCTTTCTGAACGAAAAACGGTACCTGTTGGGTGGACTGACTCAGTACATTCTCTCCTTTTCAACCAGGATTAATCTGAACATCAGACCCAACCTCACCATACAATACTGGGGGCAACCATTTCTGACATCCGGCAAGTACAAAAATTTTAAGATGGTGACTCAACCGAGAAGCAGCAATTACAGCGACAGATTTCATCTCTTTGATAAACAGCAACTTCCTTCATTACCAGATACAAACAACAGGTTCATAGTCGACGAAAACAGAGACGGAAAAGCCGACTATCAGTTTGACAATCCAAATTTCAATTTCAACGAATTCCTTTCAAATCTGGTACTCAGATGGGAATATTCGCCCGGTTCAGCAATATACCTCGTCTGG
>CAZGSQ010000107.1:0-13224 GCA_964528535.1 uncultured Tangfeifania sp.
AGTACTTCCTTGGTAAGGAAGGGGTCACGAGTTCAATTCTCGTCATCGGCTCATTAGGTCAATACTTTGGACTACCAACTTTTGAAAACCGAAAATCTCCAAGATGAAAAAACTTCTTGTTATTTTTTCACTGCTTCTGGTCGTTGCTCTTCTCTTTACCCAATGTAAGAGTAGCCAGTGCACCTACAAACCAAAGGCTGCAAAGCGAACCAACGTTTGGTTAAAACGTTGACAGTTTTTTTTCAGAAGTTAACTGTCGTTGCTCAGAAAGATTTAACCATCGATTTTTCTGTGATTTTTGCACCCTTTGACTTTTTCATTTTGAGTCTCATTCTCGTGTTTAACAACATTCTCTGCAATGAAAAAATTGCTCTTTCTCTTCTCCCTCCTCCTCATCATTGCCATACTCTTTGTTCAATGCAAAAGTTGTGGATGTACTTACCAGCCTAAAACGGCAAAGCGCTCAACTACCTGGATGAAACGCTGATTCAGGACTAATTCTCTTCTTTACGTTAACAATTTGTAAAAAGAGTCGGTTATCATGCCTCATTGATCCTTAAAATGAATTTATATGCATACCTTTGCAGTGCCTTCTATCAAAGGTGTCTTATACTTCTATAATTCTCAAAACGAATAGATTATGTCAAAGATTAAAGTTGGTATTAACGGTTTCGGACGAATTGGCCGTCTGGTTTTTCGTGCCGCTGTTGAAAAAAATGAGGTGGAAATTGTTGGAATCAACGACCTCATTGATGTGAATTACATGGCTTACATGCTGAAATACGACTCTACACATGGTCGTTTTAAAGGCACAGTTGCTGTTGAGGATGGTTTTTTGGTTGTGAACGGAAACAAAATCCGGGTAACTTCAGAGAAGAATCCTGCTGATCTGAAATGGAATGAGATTGGTGCTGAGTATGTTGTTGAATCGACTGGTCTTTTCCTCGACAAAGAAAAATGCCAGGCTCACCTGAATGCCGGTGCCAAGAAAGTGATCATGTCTGCTCCTTCCAAAGATGATACGCCAATGTTTGTCATGGGTGTGAATCACGCGAAATATACTACTGACATGAATTTTGTCTCCAATGCTTCTTGTACAACCAACTGCCTTGCCCCAATAGTAAAGGTGTTGAATGATAACTTCGGAATCATTGAAGGTCTCATGACAACTGTCCACGCGACAACTGCAACACAGAAAACCGTAGATAGTCCTTCCGCAAAAGACTGGCGCGGAGGTCGCGGTGCAGCCCAAAACATCATCCCTTCTTCTACTGGTGCCGCCAAAGCTGTTGGTAAAGTTATTCCTGAAATGAATGGAAAACTTACAGGCATGGCCTTCAGGGTACCAACTCCCGACGTTTCTGTCGTCGACCTTACCTGCCGTCTCGAGAAACCTGCTCCTTACAAAGCCATTTGCGCCGCTATGAAAGCTGCCGCAGAAGGTGAACTGAAGGGCATTCTTGGTTATACCGAGGACGATGTGGTCTCCACCGATTTTGTTACTGATCCTCGTACTTCCATCTTCGATGCAGGTGCCGGAATCGGATTGAATGACAACTTCGTTAAGGTGGTTTCATGGTACGACAACGAGTGGGGCTATTCCAACAAGGTTGTGGATCTGATCGCCCACATGTATTCTGTAGACCATAAATAATTGACATTCGATCCCATAAAAAAAGCTCCTTTCCCGGGAGCTTTTTTTATGGGATCGAATGATCTCTTCTAATTTTCGTGCCTCACAATTCCAAGCGAATGCTGCTCAAAAGTTTTGGTGTACTCCACTACCGTGAAGTTGTTGTTGGCAAAACCGCCAAAATCGGCTACCTTCTCAAAATGATAGGAAGTATGCAGCAACCCGCTGTTCCCTTCGGGAGTCAACCCATGGAGCAGATCGCCTGATTTGTGCCATGACTGCAGGAAAAATGTAGTTTGGTCGTATCCCTGAAAGGCAAACAAAGATGGCTCTGTACCAAATTCGGACTTGAAGTTCTCAACAAAAGTGATGACAGCTGGCTGGGAATAGTCGACAAAAGAGCCGGAAAGAAAACGGAGGTTGACATTGTGAAGATTCTCAATTTCGATGCTTGGCATCTTCGTAAATTCCTGGATGCCAATGAGAATTAGCGGAAATCTCTTCGAAAGTAGGGTGAGCCTGTTCATTGCGATGCTGACATTTACCTCATTCATTTCCGCCATGACAAGAATATTGGGTTGGTCAGTATGAAGTTGAGGTTCCAAAGCTTCAAGCCCCTTCTCCCAAAGGTTGTAGGTTGTCAATTCGGATTTGGAAGCTTCGTGAAGCGATTTTCTCCTCAGGATTCGTTCCTGGATCAGGCGGGTATCTGAACTGCCGTTGGTTGCCTCGAGGAAGATGATTTTTTCCTTGGCGAATTCCTTCAGAATATAGTCGGCCGTGGCTTCTATCCTCATCCTCCTGATAGGATTAACCTGGAAATAACAGGAGTTGGTTTTGGTAAATTTATCATCGGGAGACAATGGCGAAACGAGAGGAATCCTGTTCTTGGCGCTTAATTCTGACACAAGCTTTTGGTTCTCCGGATAAACAGGACCAATCAATAGGTCAAAAGAGAGGAACTCCGGATTTCGTACCAAGGCATCCATGGAAGTTGCCATCTTCTCGGTATCGTAGACATAGATTTTTGCCTTTAATCCTGCTTTCGCAAGACGATCTACGGCAAGCAGCGAACCCTGGTAAAAAGAGAGAAAACTCAGACTTCTTGCCGAAGGCTTTAAACTGTCGGCTACAGCGGCCGAAATCGGCAGATATAGCGCTATCTTCATGGTCTGGTCTTTCCATTTTGCAACTGAAGCTACCGCCTGTTGGACAGGTTCCTTGGTGGCGGGCTTGCTGGCAGGAATTTCACCGGAGATTGTCTCTGTCATTGCCTTCCTGGGAACCAGGATGGTTTTGCCGGTTTTAAGGCCCTCTTTCAGCTCAGGATTGAATTTGAGTAACTCCTCTTCATCGGTTCCATATTTGAGTTTAAGCTGGTAATAGTTGTCGCCGCTGACAACCATGTGCCTGATGAAGTTGCTCTCCTCGAACTTGGTGGCGGGTGGTTTTTGGTAGGTGTGGTCAGGGATTTTGAGTACCATCCCTTTTTTGATGACCCTGGTTATCTCCTTGTTGGCTGCAAGCACCTCCTCCTGGGTGCAGTCGTATTGCTTCGAAATGGAATAAAGTGTTTCATTTCTCTGGACACTGTGCAAGATGTAGCGGGAGTCGCCAATTGTAATTTTTTCCGGAGCTTTGGACTCCTGAGCCATGGCAGAATTGAGCCCGGAAACCAACAAAAGAACTGCCAGGAAGCTTCGAATGGATAAACTTCCCGGACGTTCTTTTTTCGATTCTCTTTTCGCAGGCATGGTTGCCGGATTATTGACCTGTTTTGTATTCGCCAAAATTCTTCATGAACTGGACGCGTTCAAATTCGGATGGATTGATCGAATTGTCCTGGCTTAATTTTCCCCTAAAGTTATCAATTTTTTCATACTTGTGTGCTGTCATCCAGGCTGCCAATTGCTGGTTTACCTCTTCGATGAATCCAAAGCCTTTTTCGTAAAGGGCCGACGCTACCTGCACAGCCTGACTGCCGGCTAAGATCATCTTGACAGCAGTTTCCCAGCTATGAACTCCAGTTGATGAGCAAAGGTCACAATTGACACGGTTCGACATCATCGCCAGCCACCGCAGGGTGAGGAGATAATCGGCTTCATGGCTCAGCACATTGGCCCCGTGAATGGTCTCCCTGTCAATATCGATGTCGGGTGAATAGAAGCGGTTGAAAAGAACAATGCCTTTCACGCCAGAGAAGGAAATATCCCTGATCATGCCGCCCAGATTGGAGAAGTAGGGACTCATCTTCACTGAAACGGGAATTGAAATTTTTTGAGTGACCCTGGTAATGATATCAAAGTAAGTACTCTCGTTGTCTTGACTGGTCTGGGAAAGATCGGTCGGAGTCATAAACATGTTGAGCTCCAGGGCATCGGCTCCTGCTGCTTCAATTTTCTTGGCAAAAAATCCCCATTCCTGTGAAGTGAGGCAGTTGATACTTGCAATCACCGGAATGGATAACTGGGCTTTGGCCTCTGTAATCAGTTGAAGGTAATGCTTGAGGTTCTCCTTCTTGATTTCCAGATCGTAATAATCCAGAAACTCGAGGTTGTTGTCCATAGGACCCAGTTTGTCGAATTCATGGGCATACTCGAGATAGATCTCCTCTTCGAATACTGATTTCAGGACTACTGCACCTGCTCCGGCCTGCTCGATGGCCTTTAAGTGCTCGATGTTGTGGGTCAGACTGCAGCTGCCGGCAATGACCGGACTCTTGAGGTCAAGCCCCAAATATTTTATACTTAAATCCGGCATATCAATTGACTTTAGTATTGTTAACTACTTTATTTTGAAGATAAAGATGCATGTTTTCTGCAGCTTTTCGACCATCGCCCATGGCAAGGATAACAGTTGCTCCTCCCCTGACAATATCGCCTCCTGCAAACATCTCCTCGATGGAAGATTGCATTTTCTCCTCATCAACGACAATGGTCCCCCATCTGGAGACTTTCAAGTCGGGTAAACAAGAGGGCACCAAAGGATTGGGAGAGACACCAACGGCAACTATCACCAAATCCACATCCAGGTCGAATTCAGACCCGTCGATGGGTACCGGTCTTCTTCTGCCGGAGGCATCTGGTTCGCCAAGCCCCATTCTGTTGAGGCGCATCTTGTTAACCATCCCTTTTGCATCTGCAAAGTATTCGAGTGGATTACAGAGGTTCATGAATTCTACTCCCTCCTCTTTGGCATGTTTAACCTCTTCGATACGTGCAGGCATTTCGGCTTCAGAACGGCGGTAAATAATCATGGCGCGTTCTGCGCCAAGTCTCAGAGCAGTGCGCACCGAATCCATGGCAGTATTTCCGCCTCCGATAACGGCCACTCTTTTCCCAAGGATCACCGGCGTATCGTTTGCTTCGGAATTGGCGCCCATCAGGTTGACACGTGTGAGGTATTCATTGGAGGAAAGGATGCCGTTGAAGTTTTCGCCTGGGATGTCCATGAAACGCGGAAGACCTGCTCCACTGCCCAAAAAGAATGCCTGGTAACCCTCTTCTTTTAGGTCCCCGAAGGAGGCTGTCCTGCCAACGATGAAGTTGGTTTCAAATTTTACACCCATTTTCTTCAGGTTGTCGAGCTCAAAATCGACGATAGAGTTGGGAAGCCTGAATTCGGGGATGCCATATTTCAACACCCCGCCTATCTCATGGAGCGCTTCAAAGACTGTGACATCGTAGCCATTTTTTACCATGTCGCCTGCAAAGGAGAGGGCCGCCGGTCCAGAGCCGACAGTGGCTACTCTGATGCCATTGGGCGCTGCGGTCGCAGGAATGTTAGAGGTGCCTGAATCGCGCTCAAAATCGGCTGCAAATCTTTCGAGGTGGCCTATGGCTACCGACTCAAGTTTCATCTTCTCAAGATAGAAACAACGCGATTCGCATTGCTTTTCCTGCGGACAGACCCTGCCACAAACTGCCGGGAGTGCATTGGTCTCTTTCAGGGTGGCAGCTGCCCCCAGCACATCTCCGTTTTCAATGAGTTTGATGAACTTGGGAATATTGATGTTAACAGGACATCCTTCGATGCAGGTGGGCGTCACACAATCCATACACCTGGAAGCCTCGATCGCGGCCTGGGTCGCTGTGATGCCCAGATTGACTTCCTTGTCCTGGAATTTGACGCGGATCATCGGTGCCTGTTCCGGCATGTGAACCCGTTGGATAGCAGTTCTTTCCTTATTTTTTGTCTTGGAACGCAAGGCGGCTCTCCACTCCTGACTACGTTCGGCTTTGAGGAATTCGGGGTCTAATGACATCTTATAATCTATTTTTGAAAATAATTACTGTTGGCGATAACCTCTTCGGCGCGATAGCCACCAAGACGCATCAACATCTCGTCGAAATTTATTTCGTGCGCGTCGAACTCTGGTCCGTCTACACAAGTGAACCTTGTTTTCCCACCCACAGTCACCCTGCAGGCACCGCACATGCCGGTTCCATCCACCATGATGGAGTTGAGACTCGCTTGTGTGGGGATGGCATATTTCTTGGTAGTAAGGGAGGCAAATTTCATCATGATCGCAGGTCCGATGACAATGCACTCATCGATTTTTTCCCTTTGAATCACCTCTTCCATGCCTGCTGTAATGAGTCCCTGGCGGCCATAGGAACCGTCGTCTGTCATCACGATAACCTCATCCGACCAGCGCCTGATTTGATCTTCAAGAATGATCAGATCTTTACTTCTTGCCGCTATGACAGATACGACTCTGTTTCCTGCCTTTTTGAAGGCTTCCACGATAGGTAGCAACGGAGCAACTCCCACTCCTCCTCCGCAAGCCAAAATAGTACCCTTCAGCTCAATGTCAGTAGGTTTGCCAAGCGGTCCAACCATATCGGTAATGCTATCGCCTATTTCAAGGGCAGCAAGTTTGGCCGAGCTTACCCCAACGATCTGAACCACAAGTGTAATGGTCCCTTTGACAGGATCGGCATCGGCAATAGTCAATGGAAAGCGTTCTCCTTTTTCACCTATTTTGAGGATGACAAAATTCCCGGCCTTTCTCGAACGGGCAATTTTTGGACTCTCTACCACCAAGCGGATTACTTTATCTGAAAAAAATTCCTTTTCAACGATTTTATTCATCTGTATATTGTTTGTTTTTTAATTGCCAATTGGAATTTGCCTGTCGGTATTGTCATGCCAACAGGTGATTTCCGGCCATGCACCTTGCATTCGATTGTACGCTCCAAAGGTTTCCGGGAGCCTGGATGATAGACAAGGTCTACTTTTCTCCGGCAGGGCTTCCCAAATATGGACCTCTTCAGACCAATATAAAATTTGAAAAAACGTCCAAAAATAGTGATTTCGATTGATTGATTTAGCTTCAACAATGGAATTTGAATAAATATCATGCAGTTTAAAATATTATTAAATAAGCACCAGTCGCAAAAATCAAACTGTTATCTTTGTTGTTCGTAGATCATTCATCCAATTCACTCTTTTGGCGGATAGTGAAATAGTAGAAACTTCTTAGCAATACCAAAGCCATAGAAACATGCTCGTACCATGAAGCCACAAAATCAGCAACGGAAAAATAGAGAGGGAGTCGTCTATTCCACCTCCGAAAATTTTGATTATCAATTTTCAAATGATGGTTCTGACCAAATAAGCCTTCCACCAAATAAACAAAATTTGAAAGTTATGCTTGACAAGAAACAACGGGCAGGGAAGGTCGTCACTCTGATTGCTGGTTTTTTAGGGAGTGAAGAAGATCTCTCAACACTTGGGAAGAAGCTGAAATCCAAATTTGGTGTTGGAGGATCTGTAAAAGATGGTGAAATTCTGATTCAGGGAGATTTCCGCGACCGCGCTATCTTGTTGCTTGCTGCCGAAGGGTACAAGGTGAAAAGGGTGGGGGGGTGAAGAAAGTTTGGAGTGTGGAGTGTGGTATTAGAGGGAATTGACAATTGAACTTTGTCCTGTTGCAAGGAGGTTGTGACGACTGATGATGATGCTAAAAATAGATTAAATTGACTCAACCGGAGGAAATTTTTGTAGTAACGTTGACCAAGCACCGAATGTTTGGTCAATTGCTTTACCCATATTTTGCCGAGCAAATACCAGGTGAACCGTTCCTGCGACTGATCAGAAAGGTTAGGCAACATGATCTGAAGGATTTGACTGTACATCTGTCAGCAAATGAGATCAGAATTGTAAAGATTACAGAACGCTACAGCGATGAAAAATTGGTCAGGAAATTTTGTCCCGATAAACCGGCAAGCGAATTTCAGAACCAATTTAAGAAAGATGAAATCAGGCAAAGAGTAATTTCATGCATCGAGGAGACACTCACGGAGCTGCTGGATGTGCTGAAGGAGTGCAATGTACCCCTCTACCAGAAACGCGAGAAATACATGAATTTGTACGAAGAAGATCTGATCAAAATCTGCTTCAGGGATACTGGAACAGTCTTCAATTTCCATAGATTGGCAGAAGATACACGCTATCACCTGACCCTTCGGAATGGGAAAGAACATTTCTCGCTGCTTCATAAAAATGTAGAAATTCTTGTAAATGAACCATGCAGAATCTATTACCAGAACAGCATCTATTTCTTTGATCACCTCACCGCCTCAAAATTAATACCGTTTCGGGAGAAAGAGTACATCTCCATTCCAAAGAAAATGGAAGATAGATATTATGAGACTTTTATTCTGAATGCCATCAAAAGCCAAGAGGTAAATTTCTCCGGATTCGAAGTACGCGAAACCCATCCATCCAAAGGTGCCATCCTCTCTTTGGAGCGGGATTTAGTGGATCATCCTGTTTTTGTACTTTCATTCACCTACAATGACATTCCTCTTCGGCTTAAGGAGGGAGAGCACCGGGCAGTGGTGTTGCACAAAGCTGAGGAAGACTTTGTCTTCGAGGCTTTCAGTCGTGATACGAACTGGGAGAATGAAAGACGTACCCTGCTTCTACACCTAGGATTGTTGGGCACCTCCGACTTTTTTAAGCTGGATGTTCCTACTGGTGGGGGAGCTTCTGATTTGCTCTATCAATCTTTGGCCTGGTTGTCAATGCATGCCGCTACGCTGGTGGAACATGGATTCGAGATTTCCCAGTCGGCACTTCCTTCCAGGTATTACCTTGGAAACCACCAGCTAAAAATTGCAGTTAAACAAAGGATTGATTGGTTTGATCTTGAAATGGTAGTTCAAATTGGCGCATGGAACATCCCATTTATTCGATTTAAAAGATTGATATTAAATGGTTTAAGAGAATATAAATTGCCCGACGGAGAGCTGTTTGTTCTACCCGAGAGTTGGTTTGCTCAATTCCGTGAGATTCTCTCTCTGGCGAAATCAGATGGTCAGCATGTGATGCTGAAATCTTTTCACTACATGTTGCTTTCAACGAATTTTCCACTCAATGATTCTTCACTACAGGAGAAAATCAAAGGCTTGGTAAGTCACCGCCTGGAGATTGAAGATTTGCCCGAAGGCTTGAATGCACATCTTCGTAACTATCAGGTGGATGGATACAATTGGCTCCATCATTTGTGGCGAAATGGATTGAATGGTTGCCTCGCTGACGACATGGGCCTTGGCAAGACTTTGCAAACCCTGGTGCTCCTGTTGAAGTTGAAAAGGCCAAAAGACCAGGTGGTTTTTCCCGAAACCGATGCAAAGGGTCAACTGAACCTATTTGGTTCTTTCAACTCCAGGGAAATGTCCTGTCAGCCTGCCAGCCTGATAGTTCTTCCAGTATCTTTGCTACACAACTGGGAGAATGAAATTCGGAAATTTGCACCCGGATTGAGGGTCTATACCTATTCGGGTGTGAAGAGACGCGAGAAGCAGGATTTTTCTGCACTTATCAGCCATTTTGACATCATCCTGACTACCTATGGAACTGTCAGAAATGATGCCTTGATCTTGTCGAAGTACACATTTTTCTACCTCATTCTGGACGAAAGTCAGAATATTAAGAACGCCGAATCGAAGAGCTATCAGGCAGTTTCTGCCATTCATTCGAAACACAGGCTCTCCCTGACTGGTACTCCCATCGAAAATTCGCTTTCAGATTTGTGGTCACAAATGAATTTTCTTAATCCGGGACAATTGGGTAGTTTCAAGTATTTCAAGGAAAATTTTCTGCTCCCGATCGAGAAAGAGACCAATCGGGAGGCTTCCGACAGGTTGAACCACCTGATCAAACCCTTCATTTTACGCAGAACCAAAGAGGAGGTGGCTGCCGATTTGCCGCCAGTGATGGAAGAAACACTGACCATCGAAATGACTTCAGGGCAACTTGCACGCTATGAATCTGAGAAATCAGCGGTCAGAAATTATCTGCTGCAGAATATGGAGGAGCTTGAACCACGAAACACTACTTTTGTGGTTTTGCAAGCACTAACACGGCTGAGACAAATCGCAATTCACCCGCGATTGATTGATCCTTCCTCAACGCTTGAGTCGGGTAAATTCAATGAGATTCGCAGCATGCTCGAGATCCTCGTTGCCGAAAACCACAAAATACTGGTTTTTTCCTCCTTCGTAAAACACCTCAATCTGCTTGACGAAGTATGCAGAGAGATGAATTGGGGTTTCTGCCGCCTGACAGGTCAAACGACGGACAGGAAAGCTGTGATTGAAGAGTTCCAGTCCAACACAAGCAAGAATATTTTTTTGATCTCACTAAAGGCCGGAGGCATCGGTCTCAATCTTACTGCTGCCGACTACATCTTCATCATAGATCCATGGTGGAACCCTGCAGCTGAGATGCAGGCCATCAGCCGCGCCCACCGTATCGGACAGGATAAAAATGTCTTTGTCTACCGATTTATCTCGGAGCAGAGTATAGAGGAAAAAATTCAGCTCCTTCAAGATAAAAAGGCAGCCCTGGCCAATGAATTTATCAACAGGAATGATCCTTTCGCCATTCTTGGTAAGGACGAATTGATTCAGCTCTTTGAATAAAACTGACCTTCAAGGTTTTCAAATCCAACCAGGTCTAAAAACGAAAAGGACGGAACCGGGCGGCTCCATCCTTTTACTAAAACTAACCAAACTAACTAAACCTAAACTTATGAAAAAAAATGTATCACAAACATAGAGGTTATTTTGACTGCTTACAAATTATTAATGTTAATAAATTGTAAATGAAGCGTTAAATATATGGTATAACTTGAGCTCCTATACCACTGATTAGATGAAATATAGAGATGGAATATGGTTGTTTGTAATGGGAAATGGCTGATTTCTTATTAAAAATTAACTCTGACAAACCTATAAAATTACAATGTATACAAAATTACAATCTGACTTTAATATTTTGTGCGGTACCCCGGCCTAAAAATTGAAAAGGACGGAACCGGGCGGCTCCATCCTTTTACTAAAACTAACCAAACTAACTAACCTAAACTTATGAAAAAAATGTACCTCAAAGGTAAAGGCGAACTAGCTCATCTCCAAATATATTGTGTTAAAAAAGTTTAAAACGGTAAAAAATATGCTGGTCCTTTCGCACTGCTTCGGAACCATTCTGCTTAGAATCGTTCTAAATTGTTATCAATCAGGGAGCTGTACAACTTGCCTTGATCTCTTTTTCGCTTTTTGATGCAACGCTCCTAAGAATTTCGAGCAGCTGTTCACCAATCCCGATTTTGTATCCCCCCGAAAAGAACAATACTTCACCCGATGAGATTGTAAAAATTACCTGTGGCAGGTTGTTGGAAGCATCTTTCCCTTTCAACAATGAGATTGCCGAGGCCAATTCACTTTTGGTATCGCTTGAAAATATGGTTTTGGAGGGAAGCTTGTAATTGCCGAAAGCGGTGCTCTTCGACTGTTTTTCTGCGGTGTTTACGAAAATGAACTGCCCTTCCCACTGATTCAACTTGTCAACATAGGGTGCGAGGTCATTGAGGATGTGCTTGGAGGGTTCGCTGTCAGGATCCAGGAGCACGACAACAGCACCCGATCCTTTCATCAATCCGGCCAATGTCTGCGGCTTGTTCTGGTCAGACGCTGTCAGGGTGATCCGGGTTGGATCAATCTTTCCTGCCATTTTCAGGGTACTGGGTTCATCTCTTAATTTGACTTCTAGGAGAGCAGGCTTCTCTTTCGAGATCCCAAAGAAGGAAATTGAACTCAATACCGAGTTGTCGGAGCGTCTTCTTCCTGTGACAAGCAGGTAGTTGCCGGTCTCAAGGAGCAAAGGTGACGGAAAATCTGAGAGTTTTTCACTTTCGTCAAATTCGAGTGTCTGGGATCGGCCATCCTCAATTCGTGCAATGGTGAAATGGAGAGAATACTGAGGAATCAGGCTGTTTTTAGCATCCTTTAGAACAAGTTGTCCCATTTCGGGTTGTTTGGTCAGCGCCTCAAATGCCGCGTGGCGCCAGCTATTTTGAAACATGTATTCGGGTACGTGGGTGGCGGGATTCAAACGAGCTGGAATTCCGAAGGAACGGCAGGCTGCTACAAAGAAAATATCCCGCGAAAGCGGATCGGCAACCCTTAAATTGAAGACCCCAACCGGCGTTATTGGTGCCCTGGAGTGTTTGTTGGCCACTTTGTCGATCTTTACATTGGCATTGATCCAGCTTACCAGGACATTGACCTCCTTTCTTGCTGCGATGGCCATCTCAGGGCCAAAACTCCTTACCAGGAAGCCCCGCCAGGAGGTGAGCATCTCAAGGTCTATCCTCGGCGCAAGTATGTATTCTTTATAAACAGTAGTATCCACCCCTTCCGGATTGCCTGTTGCCGTGGCTACCCTGAGATGATCCGTCAGAATCGATGCCTTCGTATCGCTCAGGTCCTTGACAGATATCCCTTCGGTCATTGAAAAGAGATCCTTTTGGAAGCCAAACCGATTGTCTTCGAGATAGTTGATGATTTCATTGGCATTGCCATAGCTCAGCCGCAGCAGTCTCATCAGTTTGTCTTCGGCAAGGTTTCGGGACTTTGCAAAGGATCGGATCCATCCTGAATCTTTAAATGTAACTGCGTACCTGTTGCGGATAGAATCTTCGCGTGCCAGGCGAAGGTTGTTTCTTTTTTGAGATGGTTCATCTGCCTTGCCAATCACTTTGAACAGTTTGGGAGGAACCAGATCAAACTCTTCAGTGTGGCCATCCATTTTGGTATTGCCCAAGACCAACCGAAGGGTATCGGTTGTCGCGACATGGAGCTTTTGGTAAACAAATTTTGAATCTTTGGATGCCCACACCAAAAGATCTCCGAATCCTGTTGTAAACGCTACGCGGCCTTGGTTGTTGGTAAAGAGGCTGGCAAGCGGGTAAAATTCTGCATAATTGTAAAGTTTGAACTCCACTTTGGCCCCCTCAACAGACTTGCCCTCGCTGTCACTTACCAGGATGGTGACGTTCTTGGTTTTTGCGTAATTGGCAGTCAGGTTGAGCTCTGAAAACCTGTCCTGTGCCTCCAATACCTCTTCCGATCCAAAATAATGCCCGTAGGTACGGGTATGCACCAGCATCGTGCGTTGCGAGGGTTCGCTGAACCAACCCCTGTCGAGGTCGGTATCAGGCTCGCAAGCACCCATGAAATGCCATTTGCCATCGATCCAAACCTCCACCCAGGCGTGGTTGTCATCCGTATGTGCCCAGC
>CAZGSQ010000108.1:0-13136 GCA_964528535.1 uncultured Tangfeifania sp.
TTTCCCGGTAGGTATTCTTCCTCCGTGCATGGTAGCCTCCCATGTGTTGTTTTCTTCCCGTGCATCGATCGCCACTACCACAAACTGACTGCCAAAATGGAGGGCCAGGTCATCTATCAGTTGCGGATTTTTAATGGCCGAGGAGTTGATGGATATTTTATCTGCGCCGGCTGCAAGAAGCGCGTCGGCATCCTTTAATTCGCTGATTCCACCTCCTACCGTGAAGGGGATGTTGAGGTTTGCAGCAATTCGTTTGACGAGTTCAACAAAAGTTTTGCGTCCTTCGTGGGTGGCAGTGATATCGAGGAAAACTAATTCGTCGGCCCCCTGTTCGGAATAGCGCTTCCCAAGTTCTACCGGGTCGCCGACCTCACGGATGTTGACAAAGTTGATTCCCTTGACGGTTTGGCCGTTTCTGATATCAAGGCAAGGGATGATACGTTTACTAAGCATAATATTGCAGTTTACTCGATACTGGCGGTATTGATCCTGCCGATCTCCTCCAGCGAAATATTTCCTTCGTAGATGGCTTTACCAACAATTACAGCCGGTACACCTATCTTCTCAAGATTCCTGATGTCCTGTAATGTTCCCACTCCTCCGCTGGCAATCAGATAGATACCTGGATTTTGAAGCAGGATTTCCTTGTACAGTTGGAGGGCTGGTCCTGTCAGCATCCCATCGCGTCGAATGTCTGTGCTGATGACCTTGCAGATGCCGTTTCTCATCCATTGTCCTATAAATTCGAAGAGGTCAATTCCGCTGTCTTCGGTCCAGCCGCTGACAGCAATGTTTCGATCCGAAGCATCGGCTCCAAGGATGATTCTGTCTGAGCCATAAGTTTGAATCCAAGAAAGCATTGTCTCTGGTGATTTTACTGCGATACTTCCACCTGTCACCATGTCGGCACCGGCTTCGAAAGCTGTATCGAGGTCTTTGTCGCTTTTGAGTCCTCCTCCAAAATCGATGGTCAAGGTAGTGTGTATGGCAATTCGCTCCAGAATTCTGTGGTTAACAATGTGGTGTGCCCTTGCGCCATCCAGATCGACAAGGTGTAAACGTTGCAATCCATAGGCTTCAAACATTTTTGCAACTTCCAGAGGGTCTTCGTTGTAAATTGTTTTGCGTTGGTAGTCGCCCTGACTCAGCCTGACGCATTTCCCATCCATGATATCTATCGCAGGAATGATTTCAATACTCATAAAATAGTTCTAAGTTGTAAGAAATTTTCAAGGATCTTTGCACCAACTGCTCCACTCTTTTCAGGATGAAACTGAACGGCATAAAAATTATCTTTTTGTAAAGCTGAACTGAAAGGTAGTGGATAGTTGCATGTAGCGGCTGTGTTTGGTCCGGCTGTTGCATAATATGAATGTACAAAATAACAATATTCTTCTTCCAGTGATTTGTCAAAGAGACCACTTTTTAACGCTGAAATTGTATTCCAGCCCATGTGTGGAATCTTCATCGAAGGAAATGATTTTGGTTGAAGGGCAAATTTTCTAACACTTTCTTCAAAGATACCCAGGCAGGTGGTATCACCCTCTTCAGAATGGCGGCACATCAGTTGAAGTCCAAGACAGATGCCTAATACAGGTTGTTTTAGTGACGTAATAAGCCTGTCGAGTTTGTGCGACTGCAAATAAGCCATGGTAGTAGAGGCTTCGCCAACTCCAGGAAAGATGACCCTGTCGGCCGAGAGAATCTCTTCCGGATCTGCTGTAACAGAGGCTTTGACGCCAAGTCGCTGCAAGGCATAATCGACAGACTGGATGTTTCCTGCATTGTATTTGATGATAGCGACTTTCATGTTCGTTGGAAATGTTTGAAGGTTTTGAATTGTTTCAGGCAGTTTTTATTGTTCGCCTGGGTTATTTTAGTAAAAACGCTATGGTCTTTACCATTTCAGCAAACTCATCTTCCTTGTAAAGTCTTGTCATGTATACTATTTTGCCTGTTTTATCGAGAATAATGTTTCGGGTCACTCCTGCTTTTTTCTCCGCGATGAGTCCGAAGATTTTCCCACCTGGATCAAGTGCCATCGGATAGGTTACCTTGATCTCCTCCTTGAATTTTTTTACCTTTTCAATGGGCTCATCCAAGTCAATACCTATCAGCATGAAGTTCTGGTTTGTTTTCTGCTTTTGCCAGATATCTTTTTCGATGAAAGGCATCTCTTTACGGCAGACACTGCACCAACTTGCTGTAAACTGCAGCATTACAATTTTACCTTTGAGGTCAGCAGAAGAGATATTATTCCCATCAAGCAGCTTTGTTGAGAATTCGGGTAGCTGATCCCCGATTTTAACAACGTAACCGTAGTCGGCGGGTATCTCTTTTACCGGAATTTGGCCAAAAGAGGAGAGGGAAACGAGGACCAGCGAAACCGAGAGGATCGTCAGTAGCGTGAGATTTTTCATAGAGGATACTATTGTAATTGTTCAACCATAGATTTCACAAATTGACACAAATTATATTTGATTACCAAGAAGATTCAAAATGTACAGTTTGACTCGTAATGACTAAAAAGATCAATTCATAACATCTGCACATCAGTTGAAGATAATTGTTCGGTTGTTGAAGACCAGGATTTTTCGCTGCAGGTGTTTGTATACTGCCTCGCTCAGGACGATCTTCTCCAGGTCGCGGCCTTTGTGAACCAGGCTCTCAATGCTGTCGACATGCGAAATGCGCACTACATCCTGTGCGATGATAGGCCCTGCATCCAGGTCAGCTGTCACATAATGGCTGGTGGCTCCAATGATTTTTACGCCGCGTTCGTAAGCTGCATGGTATGGTTTAGCCCCTGCAAAGGCAGGTAAAAAGGAGTGATGGATGTTGATGATTTGGTTTGGAAACCCGGAAACGAATTTGTTACTCAAAATTTGCATGTACCGTCCCAAAACTATCAGGTCAATCTCTTTGGTCGTCAGTAATTCTGATTCAGCCACTTCCTGCTCCTCCTTGTTGGAACTGTTTTTTGGAAAGTGATAAAATTCAATACCAAAACGATCGGCTACAGGCTTAAGGTCGGGGTGGTTACTGATAATCAATGGAATGTCGACAATCCATTCGCCTGCCATCTGACGGGAGAGAATATCAAAGAGGCAGTGAGACATCTTAGAGACAAAAATGGCCATGCGGGGGCGCTCGTCTGAAAAATGAAGGGTGAAACGGATGTCGAATTTTTTTGCAATTAAGGTTTCAAAATAGTCAGAAATCTTCTCTTTTGGAATGGCAAATGAACCAAGTTCCCATTCCACCCGCATAAAAAATATGGACTCAGCCCTATCTACATTTTGATCAAGGTAGATGATATTTCCATTGTTCTTGTTCAAAAACTGCGTAACAGCAGCAAGAATACCCTGTTGGTCGGGGCAGTGGATCAATAGAATTGCTGTGTTTTTCAAGGAAGGTTTTATCATTTTACAATAATTATCGAATTTTGGTTTGGGAAAATGAAGATTGTCTCTCAGTACTCTTTTGGTCCCTAAGTTTTGCCTCTAAAGTTTTCCCTTCGAACTGGGAAGCACATCCTGGTAAGGGTCTTTTCGGACAGCCATCTTGATTGAACGGGCAAATGCCTTAAAAATTCCCTCAATCTTATGGTGTTCATTGGTTCCTTCGGCCCAGATATTGAGGTTACAGCGTGCGGAATCGGAAAATGATTTAAAGAAATGGTAGAACAATTCAGTAGGTACATCACCGACATATTCACGTTGAAATTCGGCCTCCCATACCAGCCAGGGTCTGCCGCCAAAATCGAGTGTCACCTGTGCCAGACAGTCATCCATGGGCAGGCAGAACCCGTAACGTTCGATGCCTCTTTTGTTGCCCAGTGCCTTCAGAATGACTTCTCCCAGGGCAATGGCAGTATCTTCTACAGTGTGATGTTCGTCTACCTCCAGATCACCTATCACCTGAACAGTTAGGTCGCAACCCGAGTGGGTGGGAATCTGTTGCAGCATGTGGTCCAGAAAATGAAGTCCTGTCGAGATATGGCCCATTCCCTTGCCAGCGAGATTGATCTCGACAAAAATATTGGTCTCTTTGGTCTCTCGTTTTACAGAGGCTTTGCGTTCAATCTCCGACAAGAAGATGAAAATCTCCTCCCAATTGTCCGAAACCATTGCGCAGGAGGCTGATAAATTGCTGTCGATCAAATCGTCAGCACGATTTTCAGGGGCAAAATAGATTGCCTTTGCACCTAGGTTCTTAGCCATTTGAACATCAGTCAACCTGTCGCCAATGACGAAAGAGTTAGCCAGATCGTAGGAGCCATCGAAATACTCATGCAAGAGTCCGATCTCGGGTTTACGAGTCGGGGAATTGTCTTCTGGGAAAGAGCAGTCGATAAAAATCTTTTTAAAAGAGATTCCTTCATTCTCGAAAGCTTTTAATACCTTTCCCTGAACAAGGTGAAAATTTTCCTCAGGATAGGCCTCTGTACCCATGCCATCCTGGTTGGAAACCATCACCAACTCAAAATCAAGAAACTTGCTGATCGCATGTAAATTTCGGAAGACACCAGGAAGAAACTCCAGCTTCTCAAGATTGTCTACCTGAAAATCCTCTGTTGGTTCGATGATCAAAGTGCCATCGCGATCGATAAAGAGTACTTTTTTCATTGGGTTGTTCGATATAAGAAATGAGTTACGAGATATGGGATTTGGTAACAATGTGTACATCGTCACATTTTCCAATTTCTTTCATTGCTTCAATCAGCAGAAGGTTCTCTGCAGCCGATCCTGCAGTTATCCGTAATGATTCACCGCACAAGTCTATTTTGGAACGATCGCGAACGATTATTTTCTTGTCTACCAGTGAATTGTATATTTTCTTAGCAGCAGTAGTTCTTATCAGGATGAAGTTGGCATCACTCGGATAAATCAGAACCACACTTGGCAATTTTACAAGTTCTTTCAAAAGGAATTCTTTTTGCTTGAGAATTGTCTCTACCCATTTCTCCTTTTGAGCTGGATTTTCAAGCATCTCAAGAGCTTTTTGCTGGGTGAGCAGGTTGATGTTGTAGGGATATTTTATTTTGTTGAGAACAGCAATAATTTCTGGGGAGGCAAAGGCCATTCCAAGTCTGATTCCGGCGAGTCCCCATGCTTTGGAGAGTGTTTGCAAGATCACCAGGTTGGGATAATCGGATAAATTGCCCAACAAAGATTTCTCAGCACAAAAATCGATGTAGGCTTCATCCAGAATGACAAGTCCGTTGAAGTTTTGGATGATCTTAATTATCTCGTTCTGATTTAAGGCGTTACCTGAAGGATTGTTGGGTGAACAAAGAAAAATTAATTTACTTGACTCGTCTGTAGATTCAAGAATTCTTTCGCCATTCAAACTGAAGTCTTCCTCCAATCGAACTTCCCGGTAGGCAATTTGGTTGATGTCGGCGGCAACACGGTACATGCCGTAGGTGGGCGAAATGGCCACAACATTGTCGGTGCTTGGTTCACAAAATGCCCTGAAGAGCAGATCGATGGGTTCGTCGCTTCCATTTCCAAGAAAGATACGGTCCACTGGAATTACCTTCAGTTGACTTATCCGGTTTTTTAATTCCATCTGCCGGGGATCCGGATATCGGTTGAAAGGAGCGTTGAATGGATTTTCG
Organism: uncultured Tangfeifania sp.; assembly: GCA_964528535.1. GTDB lineage: Bacteria > Bacteroidota > Bacteroidia > Bacteroidales > Prolixibacteraceae > CAINVV01. Next base: position 5,624 of record CAZGSQ010000108.1, read on the forward strand.
TTGGCATCCAGGAATACTGAAGCCTCACCCGCAAACTCATCCCTTGCACTGGAGTAGGGTTGAAGTGTGCGGATGTTTTTCCTGATAATATTTTGAAGGTTGAAATTCATGCAGTCTCTTTGGTAAATTGTTAAATTATCATGTCATCCTGATTGTCACCGCATGCTTGTGTGCATGAAGCAATTCGGCTTCAGCCATGATTTCAATGACTGTTCCCAGAGCTCTCAATCCTTCCCTGGAGATTTCCTGGTAAGTGATTGTTTTACAAAAGCTGTCGAGGTTTAATCCGCTCACTGACCTGGACCATCCATTTGTAGGAAGGGTATGGTTGGTGCCTGAGGCATAATCTCCGGCGCTTTCGGGGGTATAATGGCCGATGAAAACAGAGCCGGCGTTGGTCACTTTTTCGGTGAGCTCTGCTGCATCGTTTGTTTGAAGAATCAGGTGTTCCGGGGCATATTCGTTCACAAAATCCATCACATCATCTGTTGAGGCAAGAAGAATCATTCTACTTTGTGCAAGTGATGCCGTTGCGATCTCCTTCCGGGGAAGTTGTGCCAGCTGGCTTTTTATCTGGTTTGAGACGCTTTCAAGCATCGATTCTTGTGTTGTGACAAAAAGCACCTGGCTGTCGGGCCCATGCTCGGCCTGCGAAAGCAGATCAGAGGCGACAAACGCCGGATCAGCGGACTGATCGGCTACAACCAACAATTCAGATGGACCTGCAGGCATGTCTATGGAACAGGTATTGAGTGAAACAAACTGTTTGGCGGCTGTAACCCAGGAGTTGCCAGGGCCAAAGATCTTGTGAACTTTGGGAACCGACTCGGTGCCATAGGCCATGGCTCCAATGGCTTGTATGCCACCAATTTTAAATACTTTAGTGACTTCACAGAGTCTGGCTGCAAAGAGGATGGCAGGGTGAATCACTCCGGAGGAATCCGGAGGTGTGCAAAGAATTACTTCGTTGCAACCGGCAAGCATCGCTGGAATGGCCAGCATCAAAACCGTTGAAAAAAGTGGGGCCGAACCACCAGGAACATACAATCCGACTCTATTGATGGGAAGGCTCTTTTGCCAGCATTTAACTCCGGGAGAGGTTTCAACTACCTTTGAACATGTTCTCTGAGCTTCGTGAAACCTTCTGATATTTGCTGCTGCTGTACGAATGGCATCTGCAAGGAGTTGACCTATCTCTTTCTCGGCACTTGCCAGTTCAGCTTCAGGAACTTGTTGTTGTTCGATTGCAGCCTTGTCGAATTTTAAAGTATATTCCCTTACGGCGGCATCACCGCGCATCCGAATTTGTTGCATCACCTCTTCAACCAATGGAAATTTATCAGCATAGTCGGTTGTGGCTCTGGCAATCAACACATTCCAGTTTTCTCTCGGAGGATAGCGAAAAATTTGCATGACAAAGATTAAAATATGATCTTCTCTATTGGTAATACGAGAATTCCTTCGGCTCCGTTTCTTTTTAGATTGCCAATCACCTCCCAGAATTCGGATTCGGCGATGACCGAATGCAACGAACTCCACCCTGGTTTGGCCAAAGGCATCAGCGTGGGAGAGGTCATCCCAGGAAGTACCTTGATGATCTGTTCCATTTTTTCGTTTGGAGCATTGAGCAGGATGTATTTTTTCCCTTTTCCGTTTTCAACAGATTCGATGCGGAATATCAATTCGTCCAAAATCGCCTGCTTCTCCTTGGATAACAATGGATTGGCGATAAGGACAGCCTCTGATTTCATGACGACTTCAACCTCCTTTAATCTGTTGCTAACCAGTGTGCTTCCGGAGCTTACGATGTCAAAGATGGCATCAGACAATCCAATTCCTGGAGCAATTTCTACCGAACCTGCGATAAAATGGATGTCGGCATTCAGATTGTTTTTTAAAAGAAAATCTTTCAAAATAGCAGGATAGGAGGTAGCAATTTTCCTGCCTTCAAACCAGCTTAAGCCGGGATAGATGACATCTTTCGGCACAGCCAGGGAAAGTCTGCATTTGCTGAATCCAAGGTATTTGATCTCTTCGACCAATTTCTTCTGCTCCTCCATCTCATTCTTTCCAACAATGCCAACATCAGCAACGCCATCAGCAACGCATTGTGGTATATCATCATCCCGAAGATACAGCACTTCAAGCGGAAAATTTTTTGCTGAAGAGATCAGTCTTCTCTTGCCGTCAATTAGTTTGATGCCCGACTCTGCCAGCAAAAGGATTGAATCTTCGTTTAACCGACCCTTGGTTTGAATTGCGATGCGTAAAGTTGTATCCATAATAATAAAATGAGGGCAGGCCTACCATTTGTGGTAAGCCTGCCTATGATTTGTTCTATATTTTTAGAATGATCAACTACAGCTTACCTTATGGCAAGAGATGGTGGTGTCCCAAGTGTAGGTTGATCGATGTCATTTAGTAATTTTTTTGCAATAATAGGTAAAAAATTGATAGGATGGAGGTATAAATGTGAAATTTTTGTTACCAAGTGCCTATGGCAATAGTATAGGCTTTTGCACTATTGATCAAGTTGTTCATTCGGGTATCAAAAAGAATCACCCGGTATGTCATGAGGTGCTGCAGTATTTTCAAAAAAATCGGTATTTTTAAAGTCTCTACTTTGTCATTTATCCATTGAATTTATTCATGAGACTTCTTGCATTGGTTGCTGCCTTATGCCTTCTGCTTGTCTTTAATTTACAGGCACAAACGGTAATTAATGGAATTGTAACAGACAATACCAATCAAACCATTCCCTTTGCTGCGGTTTATCTTTCGAAGACGACCATTGGTACCACAACCAACAAAGAGGGAGCCTACATTTTGACCATACCTCAGGATGGCGAATATGAGTTGGTTGCCTCCTTTATCGGTTACAAATCCTATTCGCGCACATTGACAGTAGAAGGTAAGAATCAGACAATCAATATTAAACTGGCAGAAAACTCCATTTTGCTTGATGAGATAACAGTGAAATCAAAAGACCGGCACAGGGAGACAAACCTTGCATTGTTTAACAAGCTTTTCCTTGGTCAGACAGTCAATGCCCTCAATTGTAAGATACTAAATCCGGAAGATCTTTACCTGTACAGGGAGTCAAATTCAGAGTTGTTAAAAGGGCATTCGCTCAAATCCCTTAGGATTGAAAACAGATCCTTGGGCTATACCATTGTTTATGATTTGGCTGATTTTGTGTACGATGCCAAAAATGGATTGCTAAAATTTACAGGGAGCAATTTCTTTATTCCGCTGGAAGGTAATTTGAAATTGGCCAAGAAATGGGAAAGAAGCAGGTTGGCAACATATTATGGATCGAAATTGCATTTTTTAAGATCTCTGTACCTTGATTCACTTCAACACGAAAATTTTCAGATTTACAGCTGTGACCCAAAGGCCTATAGAAAGGATAGCCTGAAAATCTCACCGATATGCGCAGATAGTCTCAGGTTGTCACGTAGCGATAAATTCATGACCCTCTTCTCAGCCAGGCCGATCTTGGTTAATTATTTTGACACCCATGCCGAGCTTTACAGTGGACTCTTTGGTTTTCAGCGTCAGAATTTTAAGTCCACAATCGAGTTTTCGCGCAGCTTGAAGGTCTTTGCAAACGGTTTTTTCCCGAATCCTTACAACGTGACCTGGTTGGGTGAGATGGCCAATGAGCGTGTTGCAGACATGCTTCCGTATGATTTTTTTCCGCATGGGGTAACTACCGTGAAGGCTGTCCCTTTGGAGAAAGTATCCTCCATAGAGGAATCTCTAAAGTACAACCAAAAAAAAACAAGTAAGGAACAACTCTTTGTGCACCTCGACAGGAATGAATATAGACCTGGTGACACTATCTTTTTTCAGGCATACATTAGGGACCGTATAACCGGGATATTCAAATCGAAGAGCGTCTCCATGTATGCCCTTCTATTTGACGAAAAGAGAATGTTGTCTGATAGTTCACGATTTAGAATCGAAAATGCTACTGCCTCCGGTTGGATGTTGATTCCTGCCAATGCGACTTCGGGAAAATACCATTTCTCAGCCTTTACCAGCTCCATGCAGAACAATGATCCAATTGAGGCCTTTCAACAAGATCTATATGTTCAGGAGATGACTGCAAATTTTTATCAAATGCAGGTCATCTTCAATAAAAAGATCTATCTCCCTCATGATACGCTGGAAGCAACACTCAGGATTGCTGATCCCAATGGAAATCCGGCTAGAAATCTAAGGTTTTTCAGCTCCCTTGTTTCAGGCAAATCGGTGGCAGGTTCAAAAGAGACAGAAACAAATGCAAAGGGCGAAGCATTGATACGTTTTGTGTTGCCCGATTCTATAATTTCTCCTCCAATATTGAAAATCGTTGCAAAGCCAACATCCGGAAAAGGTTATTCTTCAGAGAATTTTATCATTCCGGTAGAAGAATATTGCATGGATCTTCGCTTTCTACCGGAAGGTGGAAACTTCATTGAAGGTGTTGAACAACGAATTGGATTCAACGCCACAAATAACATCGGTGAATCGATTCAAATAGAGGCTTTGTTAAAAAACAGTGCAGGTACAGTACTCGACACCCTTCGATCTGGTGCTTATGGCCCAGGTATTTTTACTTGCAGGGCGCAGTCAGGCCTTTATGCAGAAACTACCAAAGGTGATGGATCAATAAAAAAATGGCCACTGCCTGAACCTGCTATCACGGGAATTGCCCTTGGTACAAGGCCTGCCGATGGAAAATCATTGGTAGTGGAGATTCAATCGAATGCTTACAATGGCGAAACTGTGACAGTATCTGGTACCATGAACCTGGTACAATTTTTCTCTCAGGAGGTAAAATTGACTGAAAAACAGCAGATAATTGTGGATACAGAGAGACTGCAGGCAGGGATTGCCAACATTACGCTGTTTGACAAAAGTTTGAGACCGGTAGCAGAACGGCTGGTCTACCTGAACTGTGACAATCATCTTAAGTTTGATATACGGACGAACGAACATTTGGTACATCCTGGGTCAGAGAGTGAATTGTCTGTTTCAGTGACAGATGGAGAGGGAAAGCCATCCGAAGGATTCTTTTCTATTTCGGTTACAGACTCTCTCAGAGGAATCGCTGCCAACTTATTTGCCCCTGGAATTGAATACACCTACCAGTACCATCCATTTTTCCCCGGGAACCTACCGGGGAAAGTGTTGGCGAGTGGGGTGGAAAATTTGACCAACGAAGAGCGCGATTTGCTGCTCATGGTTTATGGATGGACCAAGATCAACTGGAACTTGAAGCAATTGAATTCAGATACTTCCAGAATTATAAATTATGATTTGCTGAACTTGAAAGTGCTCTATACAGGCAAATACCACAAAGCCGACAGGAGTCTGGACCTTGTCTCTTTGGAAGGTCTTTCTGTCAATCATCTGTTCACTAATGACATAGGGGAGATTGTTCTTCCATTGGATTCTCTATCTGCCACCACAAAGTCAGTAATCATCATGCCCGATGTTAAGAGCAAAAACAAGGCGACAGGTGCTATGTTAGGCGTTCCTTACAATGAGAAATTTTTCAGGAGTGATAAATTATTTGTCAGACAACCGCTCTTGCCTGCCGTAAACTGCCGGATTGCACCTCCTGATCAACCTTTTGTGATGGAGGAGCATACAATCGAAATTCCTGAAATAACGGTTCTTGGACACCAGGTAGAGAAAGTATACAAAGATGAATTTGAGAAAAAGTATCAGGCCGACAACGTGAAGAGTCTTGATTATGAAATGCTTTGGTCCTCTACCACCTTGGAGACAGCAATTCGCAAACTCGTAAATCCATACAGGATTACCATCGGTAACATATACCTTAGGCCTACCATATCATTTTTCTCTGGTCCGCTACCGGCATTAATTGTTTTGGATGGATTACCGCTCCTTGACCAGGGGTGGCCGAGAGTCAGCACAATCTCGCCAAGTGAAGTCACTTCACTCACTATTCTGGACAGTAGGATGGGATATGTAAAGTATGGAGAACCTGCTCAGGGCGGTGTGATCTTTATAAACACACGCAGTTCGAATCCCGACTTGGTAAAGCAACGCATCAAGTGGAACGTTCAAAACAAAAATGACAAGATGATGGTGCCTATCAGCCTCTACAGGCCACAGGTAGAGTTTTACAATCCAACAAAAGTTGAATTGGATAATAATCCTTTGCTTCAGAGTCGAGCAACCATTTTGTGGCGGAATGAAGTCTATTTTGGAGGGAAGAATCCTGTCAAAATTAAAGTTCCAAACCTGAAGCACACCGGGCCGGTTGTAGTAAGTGTGAATGGTGTTTCAGTCGATAATCTGTTTGGAAGCGGCAGAGGGAGCTATGTGGTTCAATAGCATTCGTATTATTGTAATTTCATTGATTTAAGGCGCAAACTGTTACTTACGACCGAAACAGAACTCAAGGCCATGGCAGCACCTGCAATCATTGGGTTTAGCATGTATCCCCAAATGGGATAGAGGAGGCCTGCGGCGATGGGTATCCCGATTAAATTGTAAACAAATGCCCAGAATAGATTCTGGCGGATGGCGTTAACAGTGATTTTGGACAAGCGGATAGCGCTGGAGATCAAACGAAGATCCGAAGAGATAATGGTCATTTTAGCCACATCCATGGCAATATCTGAGCCTTTTCCCATGGCTATGCTCACATCAGCCTGGGCCAATGCCTGTGAATCGTTGATGCCATCTCCAACCATCGCTACAATTTTCCCATTTTTCTGAAGCTCCTTCACAAATTCCGCTTTGTCTGAAGGCATCATCGTAGCCCGGAAATTTTTTAATCCGATCTTATCGGCAACTGCTTTGGCGGTCAGGTGATTGTCTCCTGTCAACATGTAAATATCGATGCCCTGCTTTTGAAGGGCTGCAATAGCCTCATTTGATGATTCTTTAATTCTGTCGGAGATGGCTATCATGGCCACTAGTTTTTTCTCAACGGCAAAAAAGATGACAGTATTGGCCTCCTTTTCCCATTTCAAAAGCAATCCCTTCGAATCATCAGGAATAGCGACTTCGTTTTCTTGCATGAGTCGTATGTTTCCGGCCAGTATCAGTTTTGCTTCATACGATGCTTTTACACCTTCACCGGTGATACTTTCAAATTGAGTGATTGTTATTTGCAGATCAGCAGGCATATTCAGATATTCTACAACCGCCTCCGCCAATGGATGCTCCGACAACGATTCAATGGCACACAGGACTCTGCTTAATGCCGGTATTTCTTTGTCTGGAACGTTCCAGGCAAAAGCCTTAACTTTAGGATGCCCTTCAGTGATGGTCCCGGTTTTGTCAAGCACGATGACACTGACTTTGTGCGCCAATTCGAGGCTTTCCGCGTCTTTGACAAGAATTCCATGTTCAGCTCCTTTACCGATTCCAACCATGACAGCTGTTGGAGTAGCGAGTCCGAGAGCACAGGGACAGGCAATTACCAATACTGAAACCATAAGATCGGAAGAGCGTCGTGTAGGGAAAGAGTGTTCAGAGCCGTGTA
>CAZGSQ010000109.1:0-13125 GCA_964528535.1 uncultured Tangfeifania sp.
AGGATTTGAACCTGCGGCCTCGTCGTCCCGAACGACGCGCGCTACCAAGCTGCGCTACACCCCGATTTGAATGAAAGCAAATGTACAATCTTTTGGAAAGATGGCAAATTGTCGAGGAGATATTGTTTGCAGTTGCTTTTCACCAAAATATTGAGAATCGTCATAGATAAAGGGTTTGATAATGCTGAAATTGCACTCCGTAATTCGAACTTAAACAGATCCATCCCATGAGAGAACTTGAAATTGTACTCAACCCCAATAAACTCGTCAAGTACCTGCGTAAACCCGCTTCTGAGTTTAACCGGCACGATATCATCCGTTACATCGAGGAGAACAACATCGAAATGGTTAATTTTCGCTATGCTGGCGAAGATGGTAAATTAAAGACCCTCAATTTCGTGGTAACCAGCAAGGATTATCTCGAATCTATCCTGGCCACCGGTGAAAGAGTCGACGGCTCCAGCCTATTCTCCTACATTGAGGCCTGCTCAAGCGATCTGTATGTCATCCCCAAGTTCAGAACGGCCTATGTCAACCCGTTTGCCGAAGTTCCTACACTCGATCTTCTTTGTTCGTTCTACACCAAGGAAGGAAAACCTCTCGAGAGTGCTCCAGAATACATTCTTAGAAAAGCCAATACAGAATTCAGACGAGCCACCGGACTCACTTTCAAGGCAATGGGAGAGCTCGAATTTTATGTAGTCAGTGAAGTGGATGAAAATTATCCTGCTGTTGATCAAAAAGGATACCACAATTCTACTCCATTCTCGAAATGGGAACATTTGCGCACCGAAGCGATGAACCTCATTGCTCAAACGGGTGGCAAAATCAAATATGGCCACTCGGAGGTTGGAAATTTTACAACTGATTCCCATTATTACGAACAGCATGAGATCGAATTTCAACCTGTCGAACCCGAAGAGGCCGTGGAACAGTTGTTGATCGCCAAATGGATTTTGCGGATGCTTGGTCAACAATATGGTGTCAATGTCAGCTTTACCCCTAAGATAACGGTTGGAAAGGCTGGCAGCGGACTGCACATTCACATGATGGTCGAAAAAGATGGTGTCAATTGCATGGTAGATGAAAAGAACATCAGTAATACTGCCCGAAAAATCATGGTGGGAGTGCTCGAAAAGGCATCCTCTCTGACGGCCTTCGGAAATACGATTCCCCTCTCCTACCTCAGGTTGGTGCCCCATCAGGAAGCTCCAACCAACATCTGCTGGGGCGACACCAACCGATCGGCCCTGGTTCGGGTGCCACTCGGCTGGATCGCCAAGACGCACATGATCAAGGATGCTAATCCACACGAACGGTATGACGTTCCCTACATTCCTGGTAAGCAAACCGTAGAATTTCGTGCCCCGGATGGTTCAGCCGATCTTTATCACCTGATGGCCGGTTTGATTATGGCGGCACAGCATGGTCTGGAGCTGCCGGATGCTCTTGCCAGAGCCAAACAACTTTATGTGGGAGTCAACATCTTCAGCGAGGAGAACAAAGCCACGGCTGAAAAACTGAAACACCTGCCCGAATCCTGTTGGAGTTCTGCCGAATGTCTCGAGATCGACAGGGCCTTTTATGAACAGAAAAATATTTTCCCAAAGGGTACCATCGAAAGGTTTATCAGACACCTGAAATCATTCGAAGACAGCCATCTCAGCGAACAACTTTACGGCAAAAAAGAGGAGATAAACAAGATTGTGGAAGCTTACCTTCATTGTATGTAAGATAGATTTTAGGGTTGACGGCGCTGCAATTGTATTTATCTTTTGGATGGGAGCCGATTTCTGCGTAGATTGGTCTCTGAAATTCAAAAAATCGCTCCAATGAACATTTCTAAATCTATCTTAACAGGATTTTTGCTACTTGCCTTCAGTAGCGCCTCCCTTGCTCAAAAGCAAGTCAATATTTCTACTGAAAAGAATGACATCTCCAAAGTCTGGGTCGCTGATCAAGGCGATGGAACCTACAAAAACCCAATCCTGCACGCCGACTATTCTGATCCCGATGCCATCAGGGTTGGCGACGATTTTTACATGACTGCATCAAGCTTCAACCACGTTCCGGGACTGCCAATCCTGCATTCGAAAGATTTGGTCAATTGGACTGTTGTGGCCTATGTATTTGGGCAACAGCCACCCTACGAGAGATTCAACTCGGTTCAGCATGGTGGCGGTGTTTGGGCTCCTGCCATCAGGTACCACAAGGGTGAATTTTTTATCTATTATCCCGATCCGGATGAAGGGATTTATATGGTCAAATCAAAGTTTGCTACTGGTCCCTGGAGTACACCACTGCTTGTAAAAAAGGCCAAAGGCTGGATTGATCCTTGTCCATTCTGGGATACAGATGGGAAGGCGTACCTGGTCAATGCCCTGGCCGGAAGCAGGGCCGGAATTAAGAGCACCCTGATAATCAATCGCATGAATGAAGACGGAACCTCACTGCTTGACAATGGTGTGATGGTTTTTGATGGTCATGCCAAACATCCAACCATCGAAGGACCTAAAATGTACAGCAGAAATGGGTTTTATTACCTGCTTGCTCCGGCTGGTGGGGTAGGAAAAGGATGGCAATTGGCGCTGCGAAGCAAGAACATTTATGGTCCATATGAGGAAAAAATTGTTCTCGAACAGGGAACCTCCACCACCAATGGACCCCACCAGGGTGCCCTTGTGGATACCCAGTCGGGAGAGAGTTGGTTCATCCATTTTCAGGACAAGGATGCCTATGGCAGGATCGCACACCTTGAGCCGGTTACATGGGTAAATGACTGGCCTGTCATGGGTGTCGACACGGATGGGAATGGTGTTGGTGAACCTGTTCTGACCTGCAAAAAGCCAAATGTAGGCAAGACCTATCCGATTGCTACCCCGCTTGAATCAGACGAATTCAACGACAACAAGCTTGGAATCCAATGGCAATGGGAGGCCAATCCGCAAGCCAATTTCTGCTTCCCGGCAGGCAATGGTTACGGCTTTTTGAGGTTGTATTGCGTTCCGGTGCCTGACAGTATGAGAAATTTCTGGAGTGTGCCCAATTTGCTGACGCAGAAGTTCCCTGCACCAAATTTTACAGCTACGACGAAATTTACATTCACGGCAAACAGCGTTGACGAAGAGGCCGGACTAATCATTACCGGTTTGGATTATGCCTACCTCTCCCTGAGAAAAACTGCACCTGGATTTACCATAGGATTAAGCAGATGCAAGGATGCCGAAAAGGGAAAACCCGAACAAAGAACGGAAGAATTGTTGGTGAGCGGTAGTACCGTTTTCCTCAGGGTTCAGGTTCGAAATATCAGTCCACTTTCGCCGGATTTCGTCAAATACAAAAATAGCGACAACAGTCCCAATGGGAACGCTTTGTGCACTTTTGGTTTCAGCCAGGATGGAATAAATTTCCAGCCCGTAGGTGAACCATTTTCGGCAAAAAAAGGCAAGTGGGTTGGCGCAAAAGTCGGCATCTTTGCCATTCGAAAAGGAAAAATTTCAGAAATGGGCTATGCTGATTTTGATTGGTTCAGAATCGACAAATAGCTCGATGGTAACATTTGGCAGCCCTCAAGTACATTTGGTAAAAAAATACAGTGGCATTTTTGCTTGTTACGTATAATATTTAATATTTGACGTAAAAACAAATGGAAACTAAATTGACCCTCTATTTCGATCAGGATGTTATTGAAAAGGCCAAGGAATTTGCAGCAGCCAACAACACCAGCCTTTCACGTCTGACAGAATTTCTTTACCGTCAAATTACTTCCGGAAACTACAAAACCATCGAAGATTTTCCGGTTTCGGAATGGGTCAATCAGGTTGCAGAAGGGGAAGCCGTACACAAAAGACGCTCCCGAAAAGGGCTGAAGGACGAATATTTCAATCACTCCAGATGAAACTTTTCGTCGATGTCAACCTGCTTGTTGCAACATTGAACAAGGAGTACCCCCTCTTTACCTGGTCGTCTCGTCTGTTGAGTCTTCAAGGAAAAGAGAATATTTCTCTTTTCACCTCTCCGCTCTGTCTGGCCATCGCTTTCTATTTTTCAAGCAAGAAGGGCGGGGAGAAAATTGCCAAAGAAAAAATAGACCTACTGCTTCAGCACATTGGCATCACCTGCATGGATGAGCAGACTGCCCTCCAATCCATCAGAAACACGAAAATTCATGATTTTGATGATGGCATGGAGTATTATTCGGCCCTCCGGCAGAAGTGTGATTGCATCGTAACCGAGAACCAAGAGGGTTTTTACCACAGCGAAATAGAAGTGATTGGATGTGAGGCATTTTTATTAAAACTTGGCAGAATCAGATAAAAATAGAAATGATTGGTATTTGCTTGGCCTTAAACTGATCACGTGTAATGGTATGTGCACAAATCTGAAGTCTCACCTTGAGAGGTTTAGATATTTGAATATCAATTATCTAAATGGTGCATTTTGCTTCTCGTAACAACTGGCAGGCAATTCCGGAAACTCTTTTTCAGACCTCGTTGGGGCGCTTAAAATAGCCCGATTCTTCCCTGGGCAGGAGTTCCCCTGAAAAGCGGGTAGAACCTGTCTGCCCCGGAGTCATGATGACTTCGGCGTTATTATCACCCTTTCTCACAAAAATCTCTACTTTCGACGCCATGTAAAAACCCCTGACCTGCATGGAAATATATATATTCCCTTTTTTGTCGATGGTCTTGTTATAATCAGATACCTTCACTTTGTTGGTAAATTGATTTGAGGCGATAATACCCTGGATGAAAACAAAATCCTTTTCACAGGAGAGGAAATTGGTCAGGTCCCGATTGATTTTATAGGTAGTGCCTACCATATCGACAAAAATGACAAAGTCCTTCGCCTCAATGGCAACCAATGCCTTCTCAAACTTTGCCTGCTTCGCCACAATTTCCGCTTCCATTTTTGCTTTTGCGGCAGCTTGCTTTTCTACCCTTTTGTCCTGGCCCAACGAAACTACTGATAGGATAACCGTGATTCCAATTGGCAATAATATTTTTTTGATCATTTGATTCCTGGATGAAGCATACATCAGTAAATTGTCAAAGAAGTAAAATCACTGTTGGTTTAATTTTCAACTCTTGAAGACGAAATTACATAAAATTCAAGCAAATAATGCTATGGAGCTTTTGGTCTTGGCGGGCAAAAAGGGATAGAAAAATTATCAGAATTTCGTATTCGAATAATTTGATTTTTAAAGGTAGTATGGAACTCCATGTTGATGAAATTATTTTCATTTTCATAGATGTTGTGAAGCAACATGTTCGTTTCATTTTAATCCCCTTTTGGAGTTAACATACCAGATAAGAAACATCCCAAAGGAAAGAAGGGACAAGTTAACCACATAATTTTGAAATTTTTCCGGTTGCAACCAACCAAGATTCTCATACACTTCATGGTAATAAACAGATAAAAAAATCATTCCATTGTGCAGTGCATGGGTAAAAATGGCCGCCAGCAGTGACCCAGTCTGCATCCTCACAAAACCGAGCAGCAGTCCAAGTAAAAAGGTAGGACCCAGCTGCCAGGGATTTAGGTGGAATAGCGAAAAAAGCAAGGCGGAAAGGAAAATGGCCCAAAAGGCAGGATAGATTTTACGAAATCCCGAGAAGATAATGCCCCTGAATATCAACTCTTCCACGACTGGTGCAATAACAACCACCCTCAGAACTCCTCCCCAAATTCCATGATCTGACTCAAAGAGTCGCTTAAAAAGCTCCATAAACCAGCCTGGTGGGGGAAGAAGCAGGTCAACCTGCATCGAAATTTCATTCATAAAGAACTGGAGCGACACCAAGCAGAGTAATATGATCGGAAGAAGAGGCCAATAAAAAAGTTTCATGGGAAAGATTTCCCGGTAGGGCAAACCGGAAAAACGGAAACCCAGGAAAAGGATGACAAAAGTGGTCAGGAAAAATACCGGTAATTTAAGCAGAGGTTCTTGTAACCAATCTGTTCCATGCTGGTAGTCGTAGAGTGCCAAAGGAAAATCGATCAATGTCTGCATGAAAGTATAGAGGACAATCAGATTGACAGCTTGCCAAAAGGTAGGGTAATATTTTATTTTCGAGTTGTCCACGGGCAATGGTTAAATTAAAATTATCGCATCTCAAAGAGTTCCTGAACTAAAATCCTCTTTCAAACTTGGAACGAAACTGCAAGGGTCTATCTGACAAACATGGTCTTTTACGGAATAATGCCATTCAAAAGTACTATAAAAGTGAATTATTTTCGAAGCAAAAAATCTCGGAATAATTTATTTACCTATGTTTGATAATTCAAACAAAAAGTAGTTACTTTGCACACTGTTTAAAAAAAGTGGGACAGAAGTTTAAAAAATACGCGCAATGTCTAGAGTTTGTCAGATTACAGGTAAAAAAGTGATGGTTGGGAACAATGTTTCCCACTCAAAACGGAGAACCAAAAGAAAATTCATGGTGAACATTTTCACCAAGAGGTTTTATCTTCCGGAAGAAGACCGTTGGATCAAACTGAATGTATCAGCCGCTGGGTTGAGAACAATTAACAAAAACGGCCTGAATGTAACCTTGAAAGAGGCGAAAGCAAAAGGCTTCATTGAAACTTTTTAATAGGACTGAACAATGGCAAAGAAAACCGGCAGACAGCAAATTATCATGGAATGCACCGAGCACAAGGCAAGCGGACTTCCAGGTACTTCCAGATATGTTACGAAGAAGAACCGGAAAAACACTCCGGAACGTCTTGAATTGAAGAAATACAATCCTATTTTGAAACGTGTCACCGTACACCGCGAAATAAAATAATTGAGCTATGGCAAAGAAAGTAGTTGCATCACTTCAGAAAGGTGCCGGAAAAGCATATTCCAAGGTCATCAGAATGGTTAAATCGGAAAAATCCGGTGCATATACATTTGTTGAGGAGATTGTTCCCAACGAACAGGTAAAAGAGTATTTTGCCCAAAAGTAGTTGATACTTTAAGAAATTTAAAGTAAGCTTTCGTCAGGTTTGATGAGAGCTTTCTTTTTTTTACCTCAGCCGGATTTTCGTCCCGCTCCTTGCCAATTTTTTGTTGCTATCTTTATCATCTCCCTCATCAACTATACAATGGGTATCTTCAGTTTTACAAAATCCAGGAAAGAGAGTCTCGACAAGGGACTTGAGAAGACAAAAGAGAGTGTTTTCTCGAAGCTTTCGCGTGCCATCATTGGTAAAACCAAAGTCGACGACGAAGTTCTTGACAGTCTCGAAGAGATTCTCATCTCTTCGGATGTCGGTGTAAATACGACGCTCAAGATCATCGAAAGGATCGAAAAACGGGTGCTTCGCGACAAGTACATCAGTACCTCTGAACTCAACGGCATCCTTCGGCAAGAGATTGCCGCTTTGCTTTCCGAGAACAATTCGCTGGATGTTGCCGATTTCGACCTGCCCAAGACAGACCATCCTTATGTGATCCTGGTTGTAGGTGTCAATGGGGTTGGTAAAACTACCACCATCGGAAAGCTTGCCCATCAATTCAAAGCAGCCGGGAAATCAGTGGTGCTTGGCGCCGCCGATACCTTCAGGGCTGCTGCTATCGAACAACTTCAGATCTGGGCCGACCGTGTCGGTGTTCCGATTGTCAGGCAGCAAATGGGATCGGATCCGGCCTCTGTTGCTTACGACACCTTGCTTTCGGCCAAGGCAACCAATGCAGATGTTGTGATTGTTGATACCGCTGGTCGCCTTCACAACAAGATCAACCTCATGAATGAGCTTTCGAAAGTCAAGAAAGTCATGCAGAAGGTATTTCCGGATGCACCGGATGAGGTATTGCTGGTATTGGACGGTTCGACCGGACAAAATGCCTTCGAACAGGCCAAACAGTTTACCCTCGCAACCGAAGTTACAGCCCTGGCACTCACCAAATTGGATGGTACAGCAAAAGGTGGCGTGGTGATTGGAATCTCCGATCAGTTCCGTATCCCCGTCAAATACATTGGTGTGGGTGAAGGATTGGATGATCTTCAAATTTTCAACCGGACGGAGTTCGTTGATTCGCTTTTCAAGTAATGTGCTGATTATTTGAACTCTCAACACCCTTCGACGAGCTCAGAAACCGGATATCGTTTTTACTATTTACGCACCCTTCGACAGGCTCTCAGGGTGTTCAAAAGCATGATCCGCAATCCAAAATCGAAAATTTGAATTATGGCTAAATCTATCAACGTTGTCACCATGGGATGCTCCAAGAATCTGGTCGATTCGGAGCTTTTCCTTTCCCAGATGGCTGCCAATGGGTACAAGGTAGTCCACGATGGAGGAGTTGAGGATGCCCGGATGGTTGCCATCAACACCTGCGGTTTTATCCTGGATGCCAAAGAAGAATCGATCAATTCAATTCTGGAGTTTGTGGAAGCCAAGAAGGATGGAAAGATCGATAAAATATTCGTTTTTGGCTGTCTGTCTGAACGTTACAAAGAGGATCTCATGAAGGAAATTCCGGAAGTAGACGGCTATTACGGAAAGTTCCAGGTCAAGAAAATGGTTTCAGACCTCAAGGCAGAATACCGCATGAGCCTGGCGCATCAGCGTTACCAGACCACTCCAGCCCACTTTGCCTACCTGAAGATCTCGGAAGGATGTAACAGGCAGTGTTCCTATTGCGCCATCCCCAGAATGACGGGGAAGCACCAATCGGTGCCTATGGATCAGTTGGTAACTGAAGCAACGGCACTGGCTGAAAAGGGGGTCAAAGAATTGCTTGTGATCGCACAGGATCTATCTTTTTATGGCATAGATCTTTACAAACAGCAAAAATTGGCCGAATTGGTACAAAAGCTGGCAGCTGTCAAAGGTATTGAATGGATCAAACTTCATTACGCCTATCCTACAAATTTCCCATTTGATCTCCTACCGGTGGTGCGCGAGAATTCGAATGTTGCCGGATACCTCGATATCGCCTTGCAACATTGCAGCGACAGCGTTTTGAAAATGATGCGCAGGAACATCACCAAGTCTGAAACCATTGCGCTGATCAAAAAAATAAGAAAAGAGGTGCCAGGTATTCATCTCAGAACTACACTCCTGGTAGGACATCCGGGCGAAACGGAGGAAGATTTCGAAGAGTTGAAGCAGTTTGTCAGAGAGATGCAGTTCGAGCGACTTGGGGTATTTCCCTACTCCCATGAAGAAGACACCTTTGCTGGCGAAACTTACCAGGATACCATTCCTCATGAGGTAAAACTGGCCAGAGCCGAGGAGATCATGGTGATCCAGCAGGAGGTAGCATCTGAGCTCAACAGACAAAAAATCGGGTCGGTACTCAAGGTCGTTGTCGACCGAAAGGAGGAGGATTATTATGTTGGACGGACCGAATACGATTCTCCGGAAGTAGACGGCGAGGTCCTTATCAAAGGCAAAGGTCTTAAAATCGGAAAGTTCTATCTGGTAAAAATAACTGATGCCGAAGCATTTGACCTCTATGGCGAAATCGTTTAATTTCCTTACTTTTCCATTCGAAATCAGATGGAAAATAAATAAATTGATCATGAAAAGCATTCGCCCACAGTTAAGGCCAATTGCACTCATTTTTGCCTCGCTTGTATTCATTTCAACGTGTGTTGCACAGCATAAACCTGCACCGTCGATTGACAAATGGGAAAGCGAAATTGCTGCCTTTGACAAACTCAACCAGACCGAGAAGTATCCCGACAACTCCATCCTTTTTGTAGGAAGTTCCAGCATCCGGCTCTGGAGTACCATCAAGGAAGAGATGGCACCATACCCAGTCATTCAAAGAGGATTCGGTGGTTCCGATACGCCGGCTGTTTTGCAATACACCAAAAGGATTGTCTATCCACATAAATTCCAAGCAGTTGTCATCTTCATCGCCAACGACATTACCGGTTCCCAAAAAGACCTAACGCCCAAGCTTAGCAGTGGTAATTTCGAAAAGATTGTCAAAATTATCAGGGCCAAATACAAAAAACAACCAATTTTCATCGTGGAAATTACTCCTTGTCAGAGCCGCTGGATGAAATGGTCTGTTATTCAGGAGGACAATACCAACTTGAAGACACTTTGTAAAAAAGGTAAAAATCTCTTTTTTATCGAGACTGCCCAAAGCTTTTTAAATGAAAAAGGAGAACCCCGAAATGAACTCTTCAGGGAGGATCATCTGCACCTGAACCATCAGGGGTACCTGATCTGGGGAAAGCTGATCAAGGCTCAAGTAGACCAAAAGCTATTAGCTATTAGCTCTTAGCTATTAGCTCTTAGCCATTAGCTGTTAGCCTGAAGTCGTTGGATGATAGAATTTTGTGTTTTAATAATTCAAATCGTAATCAATTGATTAATTGTTATAAAGTTGAAACTGCGAAACTAACAGCCAAGGGCTAACAGCTAAAAGCATTTTGACTTTAGCTGTTAGCTCTTAGCCTTCTAAAAGAATATAAATAGTACAAATAATTAGATAGCAAATGAATACCTGGTTTGAATGCACGGCGAAATATTCCAAGATGGATGAAAATGGCCGTGAGAAGAAAGTTAGCGAAACTTATCTTTTGGATGCCGTCTCATTTACTGATGCTGAGACAAGAATTTACAAGGAGCTGGTGACCATGGTGAGTGGTGAATTCTCAGTGACAAGAATATCCCGCACCAACCTTGCCGAGATCATCCCTTCTGAAACCGGCGATCGCTGGTACAAGACGAAGGTTACCTTCATCACATTTGATGAGGAGAACGGCAAAGAAAAGAGGGTCAGTCAGTTCGTCCTGGTATTTTCGAACACTGTCAAGAGTGCCTGCGACCAGGTGAATGAAGCCATGAAGGGGATGATGGCTGACTTCGAAATAAGTGGTGTAACCGAGAGCCCGATCGTAGATGTTTTTCCATATGTACCTGAAGTGCAGAAGATGCCAGAGAATTTTACAAAAATTGTGAATGGAGAAGATCCCCTTTCAGAGGGAGATGCTGAGGAATCTACTGAAGAGGATGATCTAAGGTTTAATTAGCTGGAAAGCACGAATGAGCATCGAGAAGTTGGTTTATTTCAATATGGTTATAGCTTGTTCTTGCGTTGCAACCATTGAATGAGGCGAGATAACGTAAGGTGCCTTACATTCCGGAACGATAAAAAAAGCATAGGCAGGTTTTAAATCCAGAATAGCAGTAGTCATCGATTTCGTGCTTTTGGGGGCAGGTGAAAATTTCACATCAATGGCTGCCTTGCAGACCGTCCCCTCAAAAACCAGCGAATCACATTCTGTCCCATCAGCTGTTCTGAAAAAATAATATTGATACCGATCCCCTAATGTATCAATCATATTTTCAATCACATAGCCTTCCCATAAACAACCAAGCATCGGATGTCGGAGGAGATCTTCGTAACATGCAAGATTAAGTAATGAGTTGATAATTCCTGAGTCTCGAAAATAAACTTTGGGAGTTTTAACCAAGCGTTTCCCTATATTTGCATAGTAAGGCTGTAAGATTCTGATTATGAATGATTTTTCAAAATAGGAAATTATATTTTTTACCATCATGATGCCCAGGCCCATTGAATTTCCAAGACTGCTGTAATTTAACAGGTTTCCGTGAACTGAAGACAACATGTAAAGCAGACGCTGAACATCGTTGGCTGAACTTCCTAAACCAAGCATCACCAAATCCCTTTCGATGTAAGCCGAAAGAAATGATTTGAACCATTGTTTCCTAATACAATCATCGTTCTGGATAAATGCTATCGGGTACCCCCCCTCAGCCAATGCACCCTAAAATCTGAGAAAGCACAGATTTCCCGGTAAAAAAATGGAGTCAGCTCGTTGTAAACTATCCTGCCTGCCAAAGTCTCGTTACTCTTCAAAAGTAGATCCTTGCTGGCAGATCCCAGTAGGATAAAACGGCCATTGGTGCGATTTGAATCAATGGCCGATCGGAAAACAGGGAACAATTCAGGCCTTCGCTGAATTTCATCAAGAACCAAGGTTTTGTTTTGAACCGACTATATGAATTCAAGAGGATGATCCAATGCTGCGCTGTCAGACGGATTTTCTAAATCCAGGTAAATAGATTCTTTGTCGAGCTGAGTAGAAATCGCTTTTGCCAATGTTGTTTTACCAACATGCCTGGATCCAAGAATGGCAACTGATGGGAAATGCTTAACCATCAGAAGTAGCTGACCCTCTATCTCTCTTTTAATGTACATATACTAATTATCCCCGCAAAATATAAAAATATTTCTACAATTTGCGGGGATAACCAAATACGATCTTCCCATTGACTGATATTTTTAAGAGGGGTACAAATTGGAATTTAGGCTAACCACTGATACACTTTTGATTGCTTATAGCAATAATTTTACCAAGGCAGCCCTTTCCCGCATTTCAGGCATCATCCAGCTCCAACTCTGGCAATCTGCCTCCGGTATGAGCAAACCACGGTCGGCACATTGCAAAAGAAATGAGGATGGGCTGCATAAATTGGGAGTGGAGTTGATGAAGATTGGGGTATAAGGGCACAATTAACTTTACGATGTTTCATTGCAAATCCATTTATGGTGCAATAATAAGGACACTAATTGCAAATCAGCGCAATCGGGGGAAATTATTATCGTACTTTTCTAGACATAGATGTAAATGCAAATAATTGCATAAAGTAGTTGTCCTTTTTGTATATCTTTACCATTCAAACAATGGAAATAACATTTACCAAAAGATGTTGCACAAAACATTTAATATCATTGTCGAGCAGGGATTTGACGATTATTTGATTTCTTCTGTGATTGAATTGCCTGGATGCCACACCCAAGCAAAAACATACGATGAACTTTATGCAAGGACCAAGGAGGCAATCGAATTGTATCTTGAGGAAAATAAGAAGTATAAGACTGAACATCGGTTCATTGGCTTGCAACAAATTTCGATCTGATCATGTCCAGATTACCATTACTTACTGCTAAAGAATTAATTAAGATACTTTTGCACTTAGGATTTGCTTTGAAAAGGCAAAAAGGTAGCCATAAATTTTTTCAGCATAAAGATGGCAGAACTACCGTGATTCCGGATCATGGAACAGAACAAATAGACCGTGGTTTATTGAACAAAATTATCAAACAGGATTTGATGATGACAATTGATAATTTTCTCAGCATCA